>CAYFTO010000128.1:0-1949 GCA_964346125.1 uncultured Paludibacter sp. | reverse complement strand
TCCGTATCAGTTTTTCGGTAATTTTACAAAAATGAACTTATCGGAGGGGATTCATTTAATTATTAATTAAAAATCATTTATTTATGAAAAAAAGAAAACTTACAGTAGAGAGTTTAGCTGAATTAGCTAAAAGAATGCCAATTTTAAGTGAAATTCAACAACGTGAATTTTTAGGTGGTTATCAACCATCATGCGTTTTTAACGTGTATGACTATCTTGATGGCAATCGCTATTCTGCTAACCATTATTTTGAATGTACGAAATCTGTTCTAAATTATGAGCCAAAATCAAATGGAGCAGTACCAACTGCTGACATTGAAAAAATCGGATCTTTTGGTGATTTTAGAGTGAATAAAATGACTACCGATTTTACATTAGGACCAAGCGGTACAATTGATGGACTGCAAGCAATTATGAGCTTTAGTGTTAATGGAACAGATCATCTTGTTGTTGTTGAAGGTGCTGAAAGTGTTAGTGGTTCTATTAAAATTTTTTACTATGATCCTACTAGCGGTCTAAGAGATTATAAATATTTAAATGAAGTAGGTGGTTTCTGGTCAGTAGAAGGTCCAATTAACGCCAGCGATGTTGACCCGGCATCTCATTATGAATCAGGTTATGTGTCGGGAAACGAAACTTGATGTAAGTAGCTTCTACATGTAATTCCAAACTCTGATTTTGCAACACATTATTTTACAACTATTTTACATACGCAATGAGTCCACCCGAAAGCCTCAATTTTTATCTAATAAATTCTATTCACCGAGTTTGTGATGGGGATAAAAAATGGCTTTTCGGTGTGGATTCTTAGAACTCAAAATTGATTCATTAACAAATTAACACAACAGGCATCATGAAAAAATTATTTTTAGTTTCAGTTCTATTTGTTTTTCTGAATGCACTTCTATTTGCCCAAAACACAGTTAAGATTACTGTAGAAAAAATAGATTCAGTAACATACAGGTATTCCGGAAGTAGCATTCTTTCAAAAGAGGAGGAAAAACGTATAAAGTATAAATGGCTTGGATCTGTTTCCAACACTCTTACCGATGAAATGCGGATCAAATACAAAAAGCCAAAAGGCTTTGTTGAAAATAGCATCGACGCAAGATTTGATGCTTATCCTAACCTTTCACGGTGTTTTTCTCTTTTATTCAACCGTTTGGATTCAAGCGACAAAGAATACGTCTCATTTCTAACCGTGCATAGCGTATCCACCAAGCAGTTTCAATATAATCAGAAAAGCCTTCATCATGCTGACAGGCGGCATGTTAACCAATTGAGTGGGATAATCAAACGTTTTTATGACATCACGGACTATCATTATCCGGATCACATCCAATTCTTTACCGACAAACAAGCCAAAACAAAATTCAATGCCGATTCTGCTATGCGCGTAAGTTTTGAGCTTGAACCGGAAGATTATTACTTGCAAAAATACAAGTACATTGATATTCTTTTGTTACAGAAACAATCGAGAGGATATGTCTATTTTGTAAGTTTTTATACCGATACCGCTAAGCAAAATCTAAATTGGTATCGAAAGGAGATAGAAAGTGTATTAAGGTATGAATAGAAAAATGTTGTGTGAGTAAATTTACTCACACAAGGGTATGATTAAACAAAATCCGACGCTCCCTTCAGATAGTCGGGAGGTCACGAACTCTTATTTTCCTTTTTCTTCCTTGACGGGTGGCTATCAATTTCAAAAAAATAAAAATAAATTGTATGACAAATGTGTCAACTTTTTTCAGGACGAGACATGTAGTTTGAAATTCAGTAGATATTCGATAGTTATTCAGTAGGTATTCGGTAGGTATTCAGTAGTAATTCGATAGATATTCAGTAGTTATTCGATAGATATTCAGTAGTTATTCGATAGTTATTCGATAGTTATTCAGTAGTTATTCGATAGTTATTCAGTAGTAATTCGATAGTTATTCAGTAGT
>CAYFTO010000127.1:0-2069 GCA_964346125.1 uncultured Paludibacter sp. | reverse complement strand
TGAGGCGTCAAATTCTGCAGCTGTACCATCTGTATTGCAAAGAGTTTGCAACGAAAAAGGCATCAAAATAAATCCAAGAAAAAATAAAAATATAATGACTCAAATTTGGGTCAAAAGCATATCAATAATTTTCGTCACAACATGCTGCCTAGGAGTAGTCTATATGTTACAACATGCTTTTACGGTGAATAATTCGGGTTAAAAGCCATTGAATAGCCTCATTGGCTCTATACTGTTTTCTTAAATTCTTATTTTTATCTCACCGCTTTTATTTTGTAATTGCAAGTAGCCTTACCCTTACTAATCTTATTCAATTTTGTCTTGATAAATTGCTTACGCAAAGGATTGATTAAGTCAGTAAATAATATACCATCCAAATGGTCCACTTCATGTTGAATAACGCGAGCCTTGAATCCATCATATTCTTCAGTATGAACTTCAAAGTTTTCATCAAGATACTCTACCTTAATCCACTCAGGGCGACTTACAGTTTCGGTTATTCCAGGTATACTCAAGCACCCTTCATCGTATTCATTTTCTTCTTCACTCTCCTCAATAATTTGAGCGTTAATCATCACTTTTTTGAAATTAGCAAGCTCGGGATTATCTTCTTTGA
Organism: uncultured Paludibacter sp.; assembly: GCA_964346125.1. Taxonomy (GTDB): domain Bacteria; phylum Bacteroidota; class Bacteroidia; order Bacteroidales; family Paludibacteraceae; genus UPXZ01. Next base: position 1,453 of record CAYFTO010000127.1, on the reverse strand, counting down.
AAGGCACTAAATCAATAACCAATAAACGGATACCCAATCCAATTTGTGGTGCTGCAAGTCCTACACCTTCAGCATTATACATTGTTTCAAACATATTTTCGATAAGCTGAGGCAATTCGGGATAATCCTTTGTAATGTTTTCTGCTTCTTTGCGAAGCACAGCTTGTCCGAACGTGTAAATAGGTAGTATCATTATTATTAAAATTCAAATGGATTAATCTGTTCTAAATAACTTTGTAAGATTATGGTTGCACTCACTTTATCTACTAAGGCTTTATTGCGACGAGCTTGCTTTTTTACGCCACCTTCCAATATCGCTTTTTGAGCCAAAACTGAGGTAAATCGCTCATCAACAAAAACAATTTCCTTATCGGGGTAAAGTTTTGTCAATCTGTTTTTAAGTGGAATTATCTGTTTCATTGTATCCGAATCCTCCCCACTCATCTGTTTTGCCTGACCTATGACAATGGTCTCCACATCTTCTTTTTCAAAATAATTTTTCAAAAAATCGTACAGTTGATGCGTAGGCACAGTATCCAAACCATTAGCAATCATCTTCAAAGGGTCACTAACAGCAATGCCTGTTCGTTTATTACCGTAGTCAATTGCTAAAATTCGAGCCATATTCTTTTATTAATTTACAAAATTACTGAAAAGTATTTGTTTGTCAAAAAAAATTATAAACAATTGGAATGTCTAATAGATTTGAAAGATAGCCTGTTTTGTCAATTTATTATTCACAAAATTTATATATCTTTGTTGTTTAATGGTTATTAAATACATTGTTCGAAAATAAGAATGACGGAAGAACAAAATTATACGACGGTTATTAAACCGAAAAACAGACTTTTAGAAGTAGATTTCAAAGAGATTTGGAATTACCGCGATTTGCTCACAATGTTTGTAAAGCGTGATATCGTTACACAATATAAACAAACCATATTAGGACCGCTTTGGTTTTTTGTGCAGCCTGCTCTCACCACTATTATGTATATGGTAGTGTTTGGTGGCATAGCTAAAATAAGCACCGATGGTTTGCCGCAGCCGCTTTTCTATTTGGCAGGTATTGTGTTGTGGGGTTACTTTTCAGATTGTTTAAATAAGACTTCCAATGTTTTTATTGCAAATCAAGCTATTTTTGGTAAAGTCTATTTTCCTCGTTTGATTGTACCGCTATCAACAGTAGTTTCTAACTTATTGCGAATGGGGATACAGTTCTTACTGTTTATAGCAGTCTATCTCTATTTTGTTTGGGGTGAAGGAGTTAGCGTAGCTCCAAATATTTATGCACTGCTTTTCCCAATATTAATTATTATGTTAGCAGGTTTATCGTTAGGTTTTGGTGTGATTATATCATCCATGACAACGAAATACCGAGATTTAACTATTCTCTTTTCATTCTTTGTACAACTGTGGATGTATGCTACCCCCGTTATTTATCCGCTTAGTACCA
>CAYFTO010000126.1:0-2131 GCA_964346125.1 uncultured Paludibacter sp. | reverse complement strand
ACCCTCAGCTTGTCCATCGCCGAAGGTGTAAACTCTTTTAACGTTACTCATAAATCTATTTTGATTAAATTAAATATAAAATTTTCTTTGATTTTATTCTTGATTTTCAAGCTTTTCTATGTAAAACAGGCTTGTTTTAAAAAACTCCACAAAGATACTTTTTTTATTTAACATATGAAAATCAAACAGATAATAGAGAAATTTATCATTAATAGCGAGAACTTCCAACTAATTACTTTCAAAAAAAACAAAAGAAAAAACGAGATAAAATAGAATGTGCATAAAATAGTTTACAATATGTAGAAATATAGCTGAATTTCATCAAAAAATGAATATATATTTTTATTAATGTCGATAAATATGTATTTTTGTTGTCAAAATGATAATCGTTTTTAATGCCATGAATAAAATTGATAATTTAGATCGGAAAATTTTGCGCATTATTTCTCAAAATGCTCGCAAACCTTTCAAAGACGTAGCTGACGAGTGTGGAGTATCACGCGCAGCAATCCATCAGCGTGTACAACGCTTGATTGATGATGGAGTAATAACAGGCTCGGGGTATTCGGTAAACCCTAAAAAACTTGGTTTTCAACTCTGTGTGTATATTGGCATCACTTTAGAGAGAGCTTCTATGTACAGTACAGTTGTTGATGAACTTGAAAAAATACCGGAGGTAGTAGAGTCGCACTACACGTTAGGCGCTTATACTATTTTGATAAAGATGTATGCTATTAATGATGAGCATTTGATGGAGTTGCTGAACGGAAAAATACAAGAAATACCGGGCGTTGCAACAACGGAAACATTGACATCGCTCGATCAAAAGATAAAAAGATTGGTCCCTATTGAGTAGGGAGACCAATAAATGATAAATTTAATTTTTAATTAGAAGTCGTATGAACACCTATTCGGTCTATGCGACACAATTTTTTATGAAGACAGTATTAAGCGGAATTCGTCCGACAGGAAATTTACATATAGGTAATTACTTTGGTGCACTTCGCAACTTTGTTGAGATGCAAAATGAGTACAACTGCTATTTCTTTATAGCCGACTACCATTCACTAACCACGCACCCAACGCCTGAAAACTTACAAAACAACGTTAAAAGCGTGTTGGCTCAATATCTTGCAGCCGGCTTAGATCCTGAAAAAGCAACACTTTATATCCAAAGTGATGTGCCTGAGGTTATCGAACTTTACCTATATCTTAATATGAATGCTTATGTAGGTGAATTAGAGAGAAGTGCTTCATTCAAAGATAAAATACGTCAACAGCCTCAAAATGTAAATGCCGGATTGCTCACCTATCCTAGCTTAATGGCTGCCGATATTTTAATTCATCGTGCCGATTTTGTACCTGTGGGTAAAGACCAAGAGCAGCATTTGGAGATGACGCGTACTTTTGGTAATCGCTTTAACAGAATGTATGGCGTAGAATATTTCCCAGAGCCACAAGCTTTTAATTTTGGTAAAGAGCTTGTAAAAATTCCTGCACTAAATGGAGCAGGTAAAATGGGCAAATCGGAAGGCGAAGATAGCACCATCTTCCTAACCGACTCAAAGGAGGTGATTCTTAAGAAAATGAAACGTGCAGTTACAGATTCAGGTCCTACAGAAGCCAACTCACCTGTGAGCGAACCAGTAGCCAACTTGTTTCAATTGATGAGTGTTGTTTCAAAACCCGAAACGCTTGAATTTTTCAAAGAGAGCTACAGCAATTGCAGCATCCGCTACGGCGATTTGAAAAAACAATTGGCCGAGGATATGAACATTTTTGTAGAGCCATTCCGCGAAAAAATAGAGGAAGTATTGGCCGACGAAGCATACCTGAATAAAGTTGCTGAAATTGGTAAAGAGAAGGCGATGATTAGCGCTCGTCAAACCATAAACGAAGTAAGACAAATCATCGGATTTAGAAAATACTTCTAGAATAAAAGTATAAATATTTTATTAAAATCAGCCTCAAGCTTCTATAGTTTGAGGCTGATTTGTTTTGCTTATACTTAATCTATTCTTATAAGAAATTTCAATTCAGACTTGATTTGAAATACTTTTTCTTATTAGAAATTCCATTTCAAACTTGATTTGGAGTGCTTCTTCTTATGAGAAATGGCTAATATTTATAG
>CAYFTO010000125.1:0-2134 GCA_964346125.1 uncultured Paludibacter sp. | reverse complement strand
TAAAAGTAGAAAGTTTGTAAAGTTCATAAAGAGTGCAGTTATATTAAAGAGTGCAATAATGATAAACATCTAGCTCCGTTTTTCTTCGGAAAGGGCGTGGGGATAGGCCTAAGCCTATAAAATTTGTAGTGCTTTAGTACAGATGCACGGTCGAGCGTCTAAATAATGATATGTATAAAATTCGCAATTATATATTAGAGAGTGCAATAATTACAAACTAATTTCAGGACATGACAGTTCTTTATTCGTGCATTCATGACTTTTCATTCTTCATTAAATACCTACTAAAAACAGAGTACAATTTTCTAATAAGGAAGATGAATCTTCTTTGTGTTACGTTGTGGTTTACTTTGAGCAACTTTGTGACCAATATTCTATTTCGGATATTATTAATAACAAATTTCCTTCTGTTTGCAACGAAAAAGGCATCAAAATAAATCCAAGCAAAATGAAAATATAATAACCCAAATTTAGGTCAAAAGTATATCAATGATTTTTACCATAATACACTGCCTACCAATAACCTATATGTAACAACAAGTTTTTGCGGTGAATAATCTGGGTTAATATAAATAGAGTAAACAAAAAACTCACAAATGATTTACTTATAATCTTTTGTGAGTTTTTTATTTTAATAAGTATAAGTATTACAATATCTTACGCTAACAAGGCAAGAGCATTTTTAATTCGTTTGAAAGCCTCAACTAATTTTTCATCGGATGTAGCATATGACATGCGAATACAGTTTGGAGCGCCAAAGTCGGTGCCACCAACGCAGGCTACATGAGCTTCAGCCAATAAAAACAGAGCCAAATCTTCTGGATTATTAATAGTAGTCTCTTTGTATGATTTACCAAAGTAATAACTGCAATTTGGAAATATATAAAATGCACCTTTGGGTTCATTTACTTTCAGACCTTCAATGCTGCGTGCCAACTCAACAACTAAGTTTTTGCGTCGTTCAAAAGCTGATTTCATATCAGATAAGCATTGTTGATCGCCGGTGTAAGCAGCTTCAGCCGCTTTTTGAGCAATACTTGAAGGATTCGAAGTGTATTGTCCTTGCAATGTATTGCAAGCATCAGCAATCCATTTTGGAGCAGCAATCCAGCCAAGTCGCCATCCAGTCATTGCATAGGCTTTTGATACGCCATTTACAATTACTGTTCTATCAAATACCTCGGGGAATTGAGCAATACTCTCATGTTTATCTAAATAATTGATGTGCTCGTATATTTCGTCAGAAATAATAATAATATTAGGGTGCTTAGCTAATACATCAGCTAATGCCTTCAATTCATCATGTGTGTAAACACTACCTGTAGGATTAGAAGGAGAGCAAATCATGAAAACTTTTGTTTGTGGTGTTATTGCTGCTTCCAATTGTGCTGCTGTAATTTTGAAATCAGCATCAATGTCAGATTGAACAATAACAGGTGTTGCATCAGCCACTTTCACCATTTCAGGATAGCTTACCCAATAGGGTGCGGGGATGATTACTTCATCGCCTTTGCCAGCAACAGATAAAAATACATTTAGAATAGATTGTTTTGCACCATTTGAGCAAACAATTTGATTGGATGCATAGCTAAGTTCGTTTTCCTTCTTCAGCTTTTCGCTAATGGCTTGTCTCAACTCAAGATATCCAGGAACAGGAGTGTAGAACGAGAAGTTGTTGTCAATTGCCTTTTTGGCAGCTTCTTTTATGTGATCTGGAGTGAAAAAATCAGGTTCCCCCACACTTAAACTTATTACATCAATTCCTTGAGCTTTAAGTTCGTTACTTTTTTGTGCCATTGCCAATGTTGCAGATGGAGCTAATGACGCTAATCTTTTTGATACTGTTAGCATAGAATAATATAGTTTGTTGTTGTAAATACCTTGCAAAATTAATCAAAAGTCTTGTATTGTATGTGTTTTTCGTGCAAAATGTTTGTAAATCTTCTTTGTTTTAAGTTAGTTTGATAGTTATATACTTTTCAAATATGCTTCATTTCTTTCTATAATCACATTATGTAACTACTCAGCCCCGCTATCTTAAGAAATTCGTAAGCCACTTTCAAAATAATTATATTAAACACAACTTGTTCCAAGCTAGCGTGATAGATACAACTTGTCCCGAGATAGCGTGATA
>CAYFTO010000124.1:0-2326 GCA_964346125.1 uncultured Paludibacter sp. | reverse complement strand
ATTATTAATATAAATTTAACGGACAATTTGAAGACTATTAAATGATTTACTACTTCAAAATGTGCGTTTATAGATAATTATTCATGTTTGAGTTTTTCAAAATCCTGCCAAAATAGAGGATATGATTTACTAACGACATGTGGTTCTTCTATTTTTATTGCTTGAGTAAGTGCTACAGGAGCAAAAGCCATTGCCATTCGGTGATCTTCATAGGTGGCTATGGATGGTAATGCTTCGGCTTTGCATCGTTTGCCATCCCAACTCAACTCACCCTCGGTGGGTTCGTTGAGAATATAGCCCAATTTTTTTAGTTCGTTGATTAGTGCTAATACACGATTGGTCTCTTTAATTTTTAAACTTTGTAATCCTTTGAAATGAAACGGGATATTTTTTATGCAGCAAGTTACTACAACAGTTTGCGCTAAATCAGGTACTTCAATAAAATTGTATGTGAAAGGCTTATTATCCAATTCAAACTCTTTGTTTTCGTTTTCAATCACAACAAAATCATCACGATAGCTTGTTGTAATGCCTAAAATAGAGAAGATATCAGCAACTTTACTATCACCTTGCATGCTTTTTTTATACAAACCATTCAGTTTAATTTTACCCTTTCCGGCAATAGCAAGTACTTCATACCAATAGGACGCAGCACTCCAATCATTTTCTACTTTATAGTGAGGAGTTGTATAAGTCTGTGGACGAATATCTATTCTGTTTTCTTCAAAATCAACTTTGACGCCATAATCTTGCATCATCATTTGAGTCATTAATATGTAAGGCTTTGAAATTACTTCTCCCAATAGATTAATAGTCAATCCATTTTCCATATAGGGCGCAATCATCATAAGGGCTGAAATATACTGACTACTAATATTCCCTTGTAAATATATTTCGCCGCCAATTAATGCACTTCCATAAATTTTGAGGGGTGGAAAACCTTCATTTTCCAAATATTCAATTTTGCCACCCAAACGATTAATAGCATCCACTAATATTTTAATTGGACGCTGCTTCATTCGTTCGCTACCTGTTATTTGCCATTCTCCTACTGTTTTGGCTAAAAAAGCGGTGAGAAAACGCATGCTCGTGCCTGCTGCTCCTATATCAAAGCTGTTTTCGTTACTATCAAAAGCAGCTAACATCACATTTGTATCATCGCAGTCTGAAAGGTTTTCTACCAAATAAGGGCTATAAGAAAGAGCATTAAGAATTAGAGCTCGATTGCTTATGCTTTTGGAGGCTGGAAGATTGATTTCCAGTTTTATGTTTTTTGTTGAAATGGTCTCAAGTTCTTTGCAAATATCCTGTTTTTTGTTCATTTTTATCAAAAAGTAAGCTAAATGTAGTTTAGCGTTGATTTATATGAATACAAAGATAGAGTTTTTTATGTTTAATTCAATCGCTATAATGTAGAGATATGAATAGTTGAGTCTATTAAAACAAAAAAAAGAGGAGTTTTAAGTAAACTCCTCTTGTAAAATAGCCTTTTAAGCTTATTTATTCTACTATCTTGTCAAACCATTTAGCTAACTCGCTCATATAGTTTTTGAAAAACTCTTTTGTATCATCGTTTGTCAATTTAGCATTTTCATCAAATATACTCATTGCATTACCAACATAAGCTTCTGGTTGTGCCATGGTTGGCATATTTAAGAAAACAAGTGGTTGGCGTAAATGATGATTGGCACCAAATCCTCCTAAATTACTGATAGATACACTTACTACACCTGCTGGCTTACCGCTCCACACATTTTGACCCCAAGGGCGTGATGCAATATCGAGTGCGTTTTTTAATGCAGCAGGAATGCTTCTATTATGCTCAGGAGTTACAAAAAGGAAAGCATCTTTTGAAAGTACTTTTTGACGAAAATCTGTGTAAGATTGTGGTGAATCTGCATCATAATCTTGTGAGTAAAGTGGTAGATGAGCAATTTCGATAAATTCAAATTCTAAATTTTCAGGTGCATTAGCTATTAAGGCATCTGCAGCACCTTTGTTATATGAGTTTTCACGAATACTTCCTACAATTACACCTACATTAATTTTTTTCATAAGTTTTTTGCTTTTATAATTATACATTTATTTGAAAAAACGATTGATAGCTTCTTTTGACTAATAGAAATTATTTTTTCAGAGCTTATGTCGTCGTTTTAGTTAACTGTGTATATTAACAATCCAATTTTGAGATTGTTTAGTTCTTGTTGTTTGGAATAATATAAATATAATCTATTAAATTCAATTATATCTGTTTGAGCTATTGCAAAGCGTTATAAAGTTCATAAAGTTCATAAAGTTATAAAGTGGAAAGTAAGCAATAAGCAAT
>CAYFTO010000123.1:0-2467 GCA_964346125.1 uncultured Paludibacter sp. | reverse complement strand
ACTATCGTAGAATCAGTTTTTCTGCTCTATCTCCAATCTGTACTATTAGCATGCCTTTGTTATTACCTAAGTCAATTCTTGTTGTGCCTTGCATAGCTTCTCCTGCAAATAAAATTTGTCCAAAGGTATTGAAAATACGAACTGTTTTATTAGCCTCTTCCAAGTGTATAAGCAGCACTTTGTCAAGAAGAGAAATTTTATAATCAAAACTTGATAGGGAGCTGCTTGAAGTGATAACTGGCTTAATTGGTCCAAGTTCTTCCGATGGCTCGCTTTCTCCTGCATCATTTACAGCAGTGACGTAGTAAAAATACTCCTTTTCACTATCCAAATCATTGACCGTATAACTTAGTTCGTAGGTTTCAATTGGCTCGTTTCCTATGTACTGATAGCTGTCATTTTCTGTTTTTGTATAAACAAAAAGTTTGTAATAGTCCGCATTGCTAACCGCATTCCACGTAGCTGTGAAGCTTTTTAATGTGATGTCTAAGACATGATTGCTTTCAGGCACGATAGGCGCATCAGGTATGTGATTTTCAGCTTCATCCATCCCGTTGTTCTTATTTCCTATCAAGCTCACGTATTGAACTTTATCAGCAAGAGTGAGTTTTAGAAATGCTGTTTTTTTGAAGTTGTTTTCAGGCATGAATTTTAATGTGAGTTTGCCTATATCTTTCTTGATTTGATCTTTTGTAATTTCAAACTGATTGGCGTTTCTACCCACAATTTCAAAGTTAAGCTCTTCGTCTGTTTTGTTGTAGAAATCAATCATTATTCCCTTGCTTTGACTGGAACCCGATGCGGCTATAAATAAGAGTGTGTCCATCTCGGGAATAAACTTCACCTCTTTTCTATAATTGAAATAGACATCGCCATTTCTTTCAAAGATTCTTTCAAATTTTTGTCCTAAGGCTGTGCCATCTAAAAGTGTGAAATGGTGGCTGCGTACTCGATTAGCACCAGGAAATGGATCGCCTGCATAGGTCTTGGTGTCGGCTATTTTATCCGCTTCTATTAGATCTAGCAGCATGTTTGTTGAGTCGTTGTTGGCAGTGTTGTTGTTAAGTTTGTTTTGATCAAAGTTGATGCGGTAAATTAACATACCCTTGCCAGGCAAAAAGGAATCCCAACCATTTTTCTGACGATTTTCCACCATAAAATACTCCTTAGGTGAAGGTTTTTTTGCATTCAAATTATGATTGCCAGTCCGCGTAATGACAAAAGCTTTGTTAGAACTGTTAAGAGGTTCCAAAATTATGCTATCTGCATTCTCGTAGAGATTGTCAGGTGTAAGAAAATCCAAATAAAATCGTTCATATGCACTATATCCGGGAGGAGTTCTGCCCAGGTTTGCGTATGAACCAATGTCCATCACGCTCCATGCTCTGAGCGTATGGTGAGTATGATTGTTGGTAGCATAAAAATCTGGAAGCCCAAGCACATGCCCAAATTCATGCACAAAAGTGCCTATACCAGCCATGTTTACCCCTGAGTTGGAGCGCAACTCCGAAGAACAAGCGTAATCAAACACCTGCATGCCGCCAAAGATAGTGCTTTGAACTGAGCCTGTGTAGTTAAAACCGGGGTATATTGACCAGCGGTGCGGCCAAATTGTGTTTTCACTACCCCATTCTGCCTCGTTATAGCCGGCGTAATAGATAAATACATTGTCAATGATGGCATCATTATCTGTGTCAAATTCTGATAAATCAATCCCATCTTCATAGGCTGCCTTTACCGCATCTATCACCATTTGAGGAGCTCGAAGATCGCCGCCTCCCTCTTTGTTTGCACCGTAATACGCCATTTCGTTAGGGAGTGTATAAGGTCCAACGACTACAAATTCAGGGTCAAATTTACCCATTGAACTCTCTCTGAAATAGTCGCGAGCAGAGCCTGTGCCTCCATTTTGGCTGTATCCCTCCTCGTTAAGTAAGTCGGTAAATGCTTGTTGGGGATTGTTTGTTTTGAACTGCACATCTTGATACTCTACTAAAATAACCAATGATTTAGGCGAACCTTCACGTGGAAATTTAGCTGGCACGCTTGCATCGCTTTGCATGCGCTTGCTGCGTTGCATTTGGATTTTATCTTTCAAGTTCTTCTCGCTCTCAATTTGTACTTGTTCTAACTGAGCGCGTTCTGATTGTGTACGTTCTGCTTTGTTTTTGGCTTTAATCTGTAAATCGATAAACTCAAATTGATGATTTATGCTGGCGTAATTATATATCCCTTTATAGTCTTTTATAAGAGGAATGCCATCGCTGGTAGCAGTAAAATGAAAAAACTCGTCGCCTCGAAGCATTACTTCCAGTGTACTGCCATCATTTTGCACAATTTTTTTCACTACTGGCGATGCTGGCACAGCTATTATTTCACTTGTGAAAAATAGAAAAGATAAAAGCGTGAGTGATAATTTAAATATTGTCTTCATTCTGTTTAGATGATTAGGAGATTTTTGTAATTC
>CAYFTO010000122.1:0-2561 GCA_964346125.1 uncultured Paludibacter sp. | reverse complement strand
CTTATCGCTTATCGCTAATCACCCAACATTTCTACACCTTGATAAAACTCATTTGTTGCTTCCCAAAGGTTTGAAGGGATTTTTTGGATAGAATAATAAGCTACAGATTGCTCTTTTTTATCTTGATTAGCAAAATGGAATTTAGAATCGATTGCCTCAAAAACATTGAGTGCAATGCCTATCAAAATTACCCATTTAAGCGCACCTAAAGCAGCCCCAAATAGTGAGTTTAACCAAATAAGTTTAATGGCTTTTAAAATAGAATGAATTATATTGGAAAATAATAGAACGATGATAAGACTACCCACAAAAACAGCAAGATAAGCTACTATAACTGCTGTTTTGTCTGCAATATCAGCAATACTTTGAATATATTGAGTAAGTTGAGCGCTGTAAGTTTCAGCAATAATAAAAGCAATAACAATTGAAATTAGAGAAACCAACTCTTTTACAAAACCTCTAAACAAGCCTCGAATCATACCATAGGTCAACGGTAAGAATATAATTAAATCGTAGATATTCATAAGTCCTGTTTGTTAAAAATCAAACTAAATGCAAATTATTGAATATGGCTTCTTCACTCTTCTTTGTTCGATATAGGCAATGGGTTTTCGTTCATTTCGTTGTAGATTTCACGATTTCTTAGCACGTCTATTGCATGATAAATAGCAGCTAATAATGATTGAGGAGAAGCTAAGTTTTCGCCAGCAATATCAAAGGCAGTTCCGTGAGCAGGTGATGTGCGAACGATATTCAAACCTGCAGTAAAGTTTACGCCTGCATCCATAGCCAAAGTTTTGAAAGGAATTAGTCCTTGGTCGTGATACATGGCTAAAATCGCATCAAATTTGTTGTAAATTCCAGCTCCGAAAAATCCATCTGCAGCATAAGGTCCAAAAACTAAAATTCCCTCCTCTTCCGCTTTTTTCAAGGCTGGAATGATAATTTCTTGCTCCTCATTTCCAATCAAACCTGAGTCGCCTGCATGCGGATTGAGTCCTAACACTGCAATGCGAGGTCTAACAATCATAGAGTCTTTTTTCAAAGAATTGTTTAGTAAACGTATTTTTTTCAAAATAAGATCGGTAGTCAATGCGCTCGCTACTTCATTCACAGGTATATGCCCTGTTGCTACTGCAATGCGGAGATTGTCACTTACCAACATCATCAAAGCTTCGTCGTTTGCTTGCGCAAATTTTTTGCTTAAATACTCAGTATGCCCAGGGTAATTGAAGTTTTTTGATTGGATATTATATTTTGAAATGGGGGCAGTAACCAATACATCTATATCGCCTTTTGCTAAATCATCTGTGGCTCTTTCTAAGGCTTCGTAAGCTGCCACACCAGCTTCTTCGCTCGTCTTTCCGATTTCAACCTTAATCTCTTCGCTCGCACAATTAATCAAGTTTACACGGGCTTTATGGCACTCTTTTGCTGAATTGATAAGGTTGTAATTCGCGCCTTGTATCTCAAAATGTTTTTTATAAAAAGCCCAAACTTTAGGCGAACCATACACCACAGGTGTACATAATTCGAGCATTCTATTATCTTCTAATGCTTTGATAATAACCTCATACCCAATGCCGTTAATATCGCCGTGTGTAATTCCTACGATTATTTTATCCCCTTTCATATTATCTCGAATTATTTTGTTTTGAATAAAGTTAATATATTTTTAATAAGTTTGTTCTGCTCTTCTTCACTGCTTATCGTTTCCAAAGGAAAGCCCAATACTGCAACTCCATGTTTCCCTTTGTGAACCGAGGCAGCACTCTGTTTAGTAGAAGTGTAGTTGCAAAACGAAATTGCACTACCATCGATTGGCTCTACTACATCGGCTCCTTCAATAAAATAGCTCAGTTTATTAGGTGTATTGTAATAACTTAGTGCGTTTTGATGAAAATAGTTTTTCCAGTTAGTTTGAAAATCTATAGCTGAATTATCATAGACTTTACTTGCATTCCACTTTATTTTCAGAACGTTTTCAACAAAATCACGTTCAAATTTACTACTGTTTTTAGCCAAAACCAAATCTGACACAACATTTGCTCCCGAAACGATTAAATTACCTCCTTGTTGTGCATAAAAGTTAAGTTCCTTGATTAGTTTTTCATCAAAAACAACAAAATTGCTTTTGCTTGAGTCATATAAGTCAAGCGTGCTACGCTGTTTTCCTAAAATCAAATCAACTGTTTTGTATTGGGAGAGTTTCACATCACCAGCTAAAACACTTTTTAAACTTGTTGATACAAAGGAGTAGCCAGCTTCTTTAAAAGATTTACCATGCTGATAGGGATAATCAAACGTATTACCAGCTATTGCCATCGTTTCTAAATTGGTATAACTTGCACCAAATCCTGGATTTGTATCATCAACATAGCTTCTAAAACGATTAAACTCAAACTGATATCCAGTAGTGAGAATGTCGTTTATGTAAGGAACTCCAGCGTCAGTTTTCGAGTTAAATCCTGCCATGTTTTCACCCTCAGTAAAACTCTGTGGCCCCGAAATACGTGTAAAACCATTGACAATCAATACTGTTTCGCTATTTTTGGATGCTT
>CAYFTO010000121.1:0-2632 GCA_964346125.1 uncultured Paludibacter sp. | reverse complement strand
AATTGCGCTAAGTTATCCAAATTGATAAGAAAAACGTATTGAATCACGTCAAGGATTTCATCTACTGAGTTTAATATTCGTATATCTTTTTTACCATCGTCAAGGTATGTAGTAAACTTATTGTTTTCAAGAGTATAGCGATCATTTTCTGATTTGAAGGAAAGTTGAATACTATCCATAAATTGCGCCTTTGGATTGGTTGATGTAAACCAATTGGCTACTTCAAAGTCTGCAACATGCTGTATTTGCAATGCAAAAGCATAGAGCGATTTCCAGTTAGCGCCCCACTCGCTCTGTAGAATATATTCGTCTTCATCAAAAGGTAAAATGCGATATACACCTTTTTGAGCAGGCTGTTCTATTCCAGTTTTCAAAAGCAAAGGCGTATCAGAAGCTATACTTCCAAATCCTACATCAACCAAATATTTTAATTCATCTAAGCTTACTAAGAGGAGCATATGTGTGCGACGTTCAGAGATTTTTTCTTGATGAAATACATTCCCTAAAACTCCTCTTACTTCGTAGCCAAGTGCTTGTAAAACGTACATAAACAAGAGATTTTGCTCAAAACAGTAGCCACCGCGCTTATCAAGGACAAACTTTTGAAAGAGTGAATCTTTATCTAAAAATACTGGTAAGGAGAGGAATGGATTTAAGTTTTCAAAGGGGAAGGTATGCATATGCGCATACTGAATTTTAGATAGCGAGCTCAACGAGACTTCCGCATTAGGCGGAAGTCCGATTCGCTCAAAATATTTGTTCTATTCTTGATTTGTCATTCATAAAATTTTAAGTAGATAGCTATGTTATAAAAAAGCAGATTTTAGTTGCGTCAATGCATTAGGGATTTTATTGATCCAACTGTCCAAAAACTCGTTTTAAGATAGAGTTTACTCGTGCCATGGGGTCCGTTCTTATTTTACTTTCTTCGTTTGCCACCTTCAAAAACAGGGCTTCGATTGCTTTTTGAGTTACATACTCCTCTAAATTCACATTGATAGCTTGCAGACCAGCAATAGCACCCATAGGACTATCCGCCACTTTGTTATAATTAGAGGTTAAGAGATTCCACGATTCGTTTGTAGAGACATTAGCAACTAAAGGTTTACCTAAAGAATTACGCACCTTTGGAGCAAAAGCTGTAATTAACTGATCGGTTGTTCGGTTTTGTAGGTAAGTAGTAGCGGCGTTCTGTCCACCAAATAGAATACCCGTTGCATCGCTTATTGTCATAGTCCGAATGGCATCCTTAAAAATGGGAGCCGCCTCTTTAACAGCATCTTCAGCAGTTCGATTAAGAGCTAAAATAGCATCGTTTACTAATTTATCACCACCAGGAATTAACTTGATATTGTTCATAATAGCAGCCGCTTCGGGAGGCAAAAGTATCTGAGCTACAGCGTCGCCCATAAAGCCATTTTCGGCACCCAGTAACTTCACTGCACTATCAACACCCACATTTAAGGCAGATTTTAATCCTGTTGCATTTTCAGTTTCACTGGCTGGCATACCAGCCAAACTGCCCGAAGCAATTTGCAAAAGTTCAGCACATGAAGTGAAACTGACAATAATCAATGCGTACAATAGAATTTTTTTCATTTTGGTTTATTTTTTATTTGTTAATTAAGTTTTCAAATATGAGCAAAAGTATTGAATTTTGATTAATTTAGCAAAAAACTTGAATAGTAAGTGTTCAAATTTATCTACAAATTCAAATCTTGTAAAAGGACTTTATTTTTTTCAATCAAAAGAATACAGTCAATAATCAAGATTAATTAAAAACTTTTTTTTAGACATTGACAAAAAACATGCTACACCGTAAAACTACAAATCACTTTTCAAAGGTTCTAATTTTAATTTTTCTATTTACTATTACAGCGCCTTTAGCTAATGCGCAGAATTGGGATATCGAATTGTTGGAACAACTGAATCAAAACCAATCACCCCAGCGCGATATCTCTTTAGTTTTATCTAAAACTACTCCGCCAATCTCTTTTGGACTTCCCGTAGTGATGGGTGCTACAGGATTGCTGAATAATGATAAAAACAACTACAATCAAGCTATCTATTTAGGCGCAACCCAAGTTGTAAACATGGCATTAAGTCTCTCTTTAAAATATACGATAAATCGTCCTCGTCCTTATGAAACATACCCTAACCGTATTTCATCCCCTTATACAGTCATGACCTCCTCCATGCCTTCTGGTCATACTTCAATGGCCTTTGCCACAGCCACTTCACTCAGCTTGATCTACCCACAATGGTATGTTGCAGTGCCCTCTTTTCTTTGGGCATCAGCAGTGGGATATTCTCGCATGAACCTTGGAGTTCACTACCCTTCTGACGTGTTATCAGGTGCTGTTTTAGGTTCTGGGAGTGCGCTATTCACTTATTGGGTAAAGAAACAAATTAGCGAAAGAAATAAACAAAACCATGCTGTCATCAATCAGCCCTATTTTCTTTTTCACTTTGGGAGGGTGATATAGAGTGATTAGTGATTAGTGATTAGTGATTAGATTTTAAGCTAAAAGTTAAAAACTAAAAACTTCTTAAGCTACAGAGTAGCGTTATATTTGTAGCATAAAAGGCAATACAATTCAGCAAAGGTGCAGAGCACCGAAACATTTTTTTT
>CAYFTO010000120.1:0-2776 GCA_964346125.1 uncultured Paludibacter sp. | reverse complement strand
ATTATTTATGCTGCTCATTGTCTTTAGATACAAAAGTTCGAAAATTAATAATATATATAGAATAGGTTGGAAAATGTAGCAAATATTAACGTTTTAAGTTGGGCGATAAAAGACAAATTTATCTGAATTGAAGAAAAAACACTTATAAATAGACCAAATAGTTATTTATTTATTCATAAGAATTTGAAATAAGCTTTTTATAAAAATAAGCTATATTCTTTCATTTTAAAATAAAATAATATGAAAATCATCAAATTGTAATGTGCACATGACAATTTGAGATAAAATGCAGAAATGATAAAATAAATGAGTGAGTTAAAATGCTGATAACTAATAATATAGTTAAAACAATTTGATTTTGCAATAGTTTGAAACTTAAAAGAAAACAGTACCTTTGTAGAAGAATTAGAACCAAATATGTTCTAAAAAATATAATTACTGATTAATTTATAACAATTCTATAATAAAACTATGGCAAATTTTAATTCAGGAAATTGGCAAGAAAAAATCAATGTTCGTGATTTTGTATTGAAAAATGTTACACCTTATGATGGTGATGCTTCATTTTTATCAAACGCAACAGAGCGAACAAAAAACATGTGGAATCTTTGTTTGGATGCAATTAAAGAAGAGCGTGCAAACAATGGAGTAAGAGCAATTGATAATAAAATTGTTTCAACTATAACTTCACATGCAGCAGGTTATATTGACCGTGAAAATGAACTGATAATCGGACTTCAAACCGATATGCTTCTAAAGCGTGCAATGAAACCATATGGAGGTTTTTCTGTAGTAAAAAGAGCGTGTGAAGAGCAAGGCATTGAAGTGGATCCTCTTGTAGAAGAGATTTTTACAAAATATGCCAAAACACACAACGACGGTGTATTTGATGTTTATACAAGTGAAATTAGAAACTTCCGTTCATTAGGAGTTTTGACTGGTTTGCCTGATAACTATGCACGTGGTCGTATTATTGGTGACTATCGTAGAATAGCTTTATACGGTACTACAAAATTGATTGAAGCAAAAGAAGACGATAGAAAAACCTTGAAAGGTCCGATGACTGATGAGCGTATTCGTCTTCGTGAAGAGGTAGCTGAGCAAATCAAAGCTTTGAAAGATATTGAAGAGTTAGGTCGTATTTATGGATTAGACTTGTCTCGCCCCGCAGAAACTGCTCAAGAAGCTGTACAATGGGTTTACATGGGATATTTAGCAGCTGTAAAAGAGCAAGATGGTGCTGCTATGTCATTGGGTAATGTTTCATCTTTCTTAGATATCTATATCCAACATGATATCGACGCAGGATTAATTACAGAAGAGTTTGCACAAGAACTAATCGATCAGTTTGTTATCAAACTTCGCATGGTTCGCCACCTAAGAATGGGTGCTTACGATCAAATTTTTGCTGGAGACCCAACTTGGGTTACTGAGGCTATTGGTGGAACCTTGGCTGATGGACGCCATAAAGTTACTAAAACTTCATTCCGTTTCTTACAAACACTTTACAATTTAGGCCCATCACCTGAGCCAAACATGACTGTTCTTTGGTCACAACGTTTACCTGAAGGATTTAAAGAGTTTTGTGCTAAAGTATCTATTGATACTTCATCTATTCAGTATGAAAATGATGATTTGATGCAAGACAGTCGTTGCAGTGATGACTATGGTATCGCTTGTTGTGTTTCATACCAAGAGATTGGTAAACAAATTCAATTCTTTGGTGCTCGCTGTAACTTAGCTAAAACATTGTTGTTGGCTATTAACGAAGGACGTTGTGAGATTACAGGTAAACAAGTAATTGAAAATATCCCAGCTTTGAAATCAGAAGTATTGGATATCGATGAGGTAATGGAAAACTTCAAATTAGCTATGCAGGAAGTTTCTCGTGTTTATGCTGATTCGATGAATATAATCCATTATATGCACGATAAGTATTATTACGAAAAATCACAAATGGCGCTAATCGACACCAATCCTCAAATCAACTTAGCTTATGGTGCGGCTGGATTGAGTATTGTAGCTGATTCACTTTCTGCTATCAAATACGCAAAAGTAACGCCTATACGTGATGAGAATGGTATTGCAAAAGACTTTAACATCGAAGGATCGTTCCCATATTATGGAAATGATGACGATCGTGTTGATACGTTCGCTCGTGAAATTCCAATCTACTTCAATAGCTTATTGCAAGAGCTTCCAACTTATAAAAATGCTGAACCAACATTGAGTATTCTAACCATTACATCAAACGTTGTGTATGGTAAGAAAACAGGTGCTACACCTGATGGACGTGCCGAAGGAGTTCCTTTTGCTCCAGGTGCTAATCCAATGCACGGTCGTGACTCACACGGTGCTCTGGCTTCACTTAGCTCAGTTGCGAAATTGGATTACGAAAATGCAATGGACGGAATTTCAAACACCTTCTCAATTGTTCCTAAAACATTAGGTCCTACGGATCAACAACGCATTGAGAACTTGGTGAGCATTATGGATGGTTATTTCTCAAAAAATGCACACCACTTAAATGTCAATGTGCTTAACCGTGAGATGCTTGAGGATGCAATGGAAAATCCAGGAGAATATCCACAGTTGACAATTCGTGTTTCAGGTTATGCTGTAAACTTTGTGAGATTAACCCGCGCTCAACAAATGGAAGTGATTGCACGTAGTTTCCACGAAGCTATGTAGTAGTTTGAAAAGATTAATAGTAAAATAGATTTAATTAAAGAAAAGGCAAGCTTTCAAATATTATTTAAGCTTGCCTTTTCTACTC
>CAYFTO010000119.1:0-2995 GCA_964346125.1 uncultured Paludibacter sp. | reverse complement strand
CGCAAATCGTATCGGCAAAACTAGGATTATTCTGTACTTTCATACGTCAAAGATAGTAAATATATCTCTGATATACAAATAATTAACCGAGATAAATATAGCTATTTTTAGTGTTTTTGCCTTGCAACGGTCTTAATATATATGATTTTAGTGTATTCTTAGCTCTGCGTTCGTTTAGAGCATTCAAAGCTTTTCGCTTGATTCGCTTTTTTCCCAATATCGACCATTTAATGAAATCAATTAAGCGTGCATTGCGTTCATCTTATGTGGTTGGTTTAGGCTTTTTTATTTTGGTTTTTATCGTTTCTTTGGTCTCTTGCGCTTTGTATAAGGATGTAGCCCCTGAATACTTCCACAATCCTTTGCAAGCTATATATTCCATTTTTCAACTGTTTTCGGTTGAGGGTTGGTATGAAATTCCCAATTTGATAGCTGAGCGAAGTTCACCCACAGCCGCAGCATTTGCTAAATTCTATTTTAGTCTTCTATTACTTATCGGAGGCATTATCGGGTTATCGCTTGTAAACTCAATTTTTGTAGATGCTATGGTAGAAGATAACAACGATGAATTGGAGGAGGAGATTCGTGTTCTTCATAAAAAAATTGATTCGCTGATTGAAAAACTTGAAAGCAAGGAAGAGAAGAGTACAAAGGATTAATATAAAAAAACGTATCTACTCACCCCCGCTATGTTAAGAAATTCATAAGCCAATTTCAAAATAATTATAATAGCAACGACTTGTCCCATGCTAGCGGGATAGACACAACTTGTCCCGAGATAACGGGATTTTTTACATTCGTGCTGTTAGGCACAAGATATGGGTAAAGAGAAAAGGAAGTAGCAGATGTTCCGTCCCGTACGGGACGTGATAGTGCTGAGGAACGGGATTTTTACCAATATATAATCCCTAACGGGATAGAACTATGTGAGACTATTATTATATTTAGCCTCTTTGTAAAGAGGGGGCTGAGTAGTTACAAAAAAACTCACTGCTTAACTAAATGTTTTACAGTGAGTTTTACTTTTAAATTTTATTAAATCTTTAATCTTATCCCCCCAAATCCAGTAACTCCAGGCATGGGGAATCCTGCATTTATTTCATAATTTTGATTGAGCAGATTTTCAGCTTTTAGAAATAGCTTTATATAACTTGAAACATCATAACTTGTACGTAAATTCCACAAAAGAAAGTGCTCCTTTTCAGTATTTTCAGTTATCTTTTCTACATTATACAAACCAGCTACATATTGAATTCCTGTAGATACATTCCATTTACTCAAGGAATAATCACCTTGTATATAGAATTTATGCTGAGGTCAACCCATTAATTTATATTTCATATGCAGAAAACTGTAATTTGTAGATACACTTAGTTTTTGATTTAGCTGCATACTTGCATCCAATTCAAAACCACTATTTTCAAGCTTTCCAGCATTCAAATTCAATGGCCTTCCATTATTCATTACAACTTGAATCATGTTTTCACCTACAATATGAAACAAGCTTAGCCCTAATTTCAATTGCTTATTCAATAAGTGCTGTATCCAAGATACTTCGCAATTCATTAAGCTTTCAGCCAATAAATCAGGATTTTGAGGTGGAAACATATACATTTCACGAATAGTAGGATTTCTAAAACCTTTGCTTACAATTGCTTTTAAGAATGTGCTTGTTTTTGGCGTATAAGATAAACCCAATTGAGGAATCCATTCCCTACCATTTATTTCATGATTGTTTAAGCGAATTCCAGCATTGAGCATTAGCTTATTTTTCAAAATAGCTTGTTGCGTATTTAGATAAAACGCATAATCATTTAACTGCACATCTGCCAAATCAACATCAGCACTACCATCAATAAATCCATTCCAAGCTTTACCACCAAATTGTTGATAATCAAACCCAAGCGTACTATTATTTCCTTCAAATAGATTATAAGATTGATACGCTGAAAATCCAGCCATAAAATCGGTGGAGTTGAATCGGTGGAGTAAGGCTTGTCCACCTACACTATAACCATCGTTAATAAAATGTTTACCAAAATTGTGATACAGTTTTACTGCACCCGATGATTGCTTATAGCTATTTTCTATGACAAAAGAAGTGACAGCACGTAAAACTTCAGCATCATTATCGATAATAGGCGAAGAAACCATACCAGGATTGGATGAGAACGAGTTAGATACATTCAAATCAGCAAATCCAGACCAATTTTTAGAAAAATCGTAGCCAAATTTAGTGTAAGAATTTACTTGTTCATAATCCATATTCTCACGATGCCCATCTGTACGATTATAGCCAATATTGACATTTGCAAAAAACTTATTTTTTCGCCAACTACTTGAAATATCTGAACTTAGTGTATTAAAACTGCCATACATCACCTGAGCGGAGTTATAAAGACCATTTTTTTGAATTTTTTGTGTAATAATATTGATTACACCTCCCATAGCATTAGAGCCATAAAGCAAGGAGGCAGGACCACGAACCACCTCAACCCGTTCCGCTATAAGTGATTGGTAACTATCTGCAAGGGGATGCCCCATCAATCCCATATACTGCGGATGCCCATCAATCAGAACTAATACGCCAGCAGTAGGCGCGCCACCCACACCACGAATATTCATAGCACCTGCGGCTCCATTCGCTACGCCATAACCCATTATTCCCCGTTGGGTAATAAAGAGCCCAGGCACCTCTTCGCTGAGTAAAGGCAATAACGAAGTCTCTAAGCTACGACTAATTCGCTCTTTATCAACAACACTTATACTTATGGGCACACTCTTCAAATTGACCTTTGACATGCTGTCAGTAACCACTACATCGCCCAGATTGATAGTGTCGCTAAGTTGATGCGTATTATGCTCTTTTCCAAAAATGCTACTAAAAAACAGTAACAGAAGAACAAGAAAAGTATTTCTTTTCATTATATCGTTTATAAATTAAAAAAATAGACCTACATATTTATTAGCAATATGCAGGTCTAAATATATAGTT
>CAYFTO010000118.1:0-2996 GCA_964346125.1 uncultured Paludibacter sp. | reverse complement strand
GCCTAATAGGATTTGGTATATCCAACAAAGCTACACGAGATGTGGTAAATCAAAATTCTGCAGGAGCGATTATTGGAAGTGCTTTTATAAAGGCTCAAAATGCCACAAGTTCAGCTACAGAAGCAATTCAATATTTATTGAAAAACTTAGAAAATTAAGTATCCTAATTTTATTTATTAAAATATTTTGATTAAGTTTACTTACTTAGAAATTGAGAAAATATTGACAATTTAATTATACATTATAGAATGAATTTAATTGAAAAACTAAATCATCGGTACGCCACAAAACGAATGACTTCTCAAAAGATTAAAGAGGATGATATTGAAGAAATATTAGAAGCGATTCGATTGGCACCATCTGCTTATGGTTTGCAGCCCTTTAATGTAATTGTAACAGACAATAAAGAACTTTTGCAAGAGATAAATAAAGAGGCTTGCAAGCAAATTATTATCAGTCAGTGTTCGCATTTATTGATTTTTAAATCACCAAATAACTTAAGTGCTGATGATATAGAAAACTATCTTTCGCTGGTAAAAGAGCTTAGAAATGAAGATGAAGAGTATATTCAACACAATCGGGAAAAGTTGATGAACTTAGTTAATAATCCAGCCATAAATAATAAAGAATGGATAAGTAAACAAGTATATATCGCTTTAGCTTATGCAAGTATTGCGGCAGTAAATTTAGGTATTGATTCAACCCCAATGGAAGGGTTTAATCCAAGTGTTTTGGATCAAGTACTTGGATTAGATACTGATAAAGAAGGGACTCGCGTTTTAATGGCTTTGGGTTATCGAGAGGAAGATGAAGATACTTTATCTAAAAAACCAAAAGTAAGAAAACCGATGAATCAAATGTTTGAAAGAATATAATAAGAAAAAACTATGTCAAATAAAGTAGCATTAGTAAGCGGAGCCAATGGTAATTTAGGAGCTGCTGTTGTTGAAGAATTTTTAGCTCATAGCAACAAAGTATCAGGATTGATGCGTAAATCTAATTCAAACTTAAAAAATGAGAATTACCTAATCCTTGAGACTGATTTGCTAAACGAAGCTCAATCAGAAGAGTCTGTAAATATAACTATCAAAGAGTTTGGTAAGATCGATGTGGCAGTACTTACTGCAGGTGGTTTTGCTATGGGAAATATTGACTCTACTTCGGCTGATGATTTAGAAAAATACTTCAAACTTAATTTCATCACTGCATACAATTTGGTTCGTCCATTAGTTAGACAGATGAAAGGAAGTGAGAACAGAAAAATATTTCTGATTGGTTCGAGCGTTGGAATGGACACAACAAAAGGAAGTAAATCTGTGGCTTATGCATTATCAAAATCAAGCTTAGTACAATTAGCAAATATGATAAATGCTGATATGGATTCAACCGGTGTACAAGCTTACGTAGTAGTACCACAAACTATCGACACACCACAAAACCGTGAGTCAATGCCCAATGCTGATTTTAGCAAATGGGTTACGCCACAAGAAATTGCAGAGATAATTTATCGATTTGCAATAAGTGATAATAATCTCAATGAGAGTATTATAAATATTGCAAAAGAAAGAAAATAGTAATGATTTTATACAAAACAAAAAGAACTTAGCTAATTGATAGTTAAGTTCTTTTTGTTTTGTAGATATGATAAAATGATTAAAACACTTTTCTATAAATATGGCAGTAAGGCGTTCCGTTATTTTTATCATAATACTCTTGATGATACTCTTCTGCAATCCAAAAATTATGATTCTTGGCTGCTATCAATTCTGTCGCTACTTTGAAACCCTTTTGGCTTAATAAATCAATCAAACTTAGAGCTGTCTCTTTTTGCTTATCATCATTGTAAAAAATCACAGAACGATATTGATCACCAATATCGGGACCTTGACCACCAATTTGTGTAAAATCATGAGTTTCATAATAAAGTTTTAGCAGATCTTCATACGACACAACTTTTGGGTCAAATTCCACCTTAGTTACTTCAACGTGTCCCGTAGTACCACTACAAACTTCTCGATAAGTTGGACTATCCAAATGTCCTCCCATATAACCTACTTCTGTCGATTTTACCCCAGCCAAACGCATCAAGTGATACTCAGTGCCCCAAAAGCATCCCGATGCTAAATAAGCTATTTCTGTCTCTATCTCTTTTTGATTACTTGGAATAAATTTCATTGAAATAGAATTCACACAGTGGCGTGTGTTTTTTGCTGTAAAACCTTCACCCAAAAAGACATGACCTAAATGAGCACCACAATTTGCACAAAGTATTTCAGTTCTACGTCCATCGGCGTCTGTTTCACGTCTTACAGCACCATCTATTTCATCATCAAAAGAAGGCCATCCACACTGTGCGTCAAATTTATCTTCAGAACGATAAAGAGCTGCGTCGCAGCGTTTACATACATAAGTTCCACTTTCATTTACATCTAATAATTCGCCTGTAAAAGGTCTTTCTGTGCCTTTATACAGTATAACTTGCTCTTCTTCTGCTGTCAATGGGTTATATTTCATTGTTTCTGTTTTAATTGTTTGATTCTTTTGATTCGATTTTTCTTGACCACATGCAATAAAAGCAAAGCTAATAAATAACGCGCTTATAATTACACTAAGATATTGTTGTTTTATAAATTTCATTGTGATAAAATTTACTGATTTTACTACAAATAACAAACAAATCAAATATATGTTTTTAACAAGAGATTTATAACATGAAAATGAACGTATTTATTCTATTGTTTTTCGAGTCAAGAAATATTGAGTATTTCTATTTCTAATATCCCCAGGCTCACTATCAACCAAACCAATCAAGCAGTAAGTATTGGAGGTAGAATCATAAACAAACTCTTTTACAATTGAGAAATTTACGATTTCTGAACTATTCTTGACATGAAAACGTGAACCATCACAAGTGATGATTTTATCGCCTAACTTAATATGCTTTTCATCGTGATAAGAGATAGGAATATTTTGAGCGATTGCTTTTAACACCAAAT
>CAYFTO010000117.1:0-3199 GCA_964346125.1 uncultured Paludibacter sp. | reverse complement strand
GCTGAAGGTTAAAAAACTTAGTAAAAGATTTGTCCTTCCAACCAAAATCAACACCAGTCAGAAGTGCATTATTAATCGGAATAAAAACACCATCATTTGTAGCCATCAATCCACCGTTATACTCAAGGTGAATGCTTATTGGTTTTTCCCAAAATCGTAAGTTACGCGCAAACTCCATATATGCTAATCCAGGATGATTATATTTATCAAATTTATAATCAATATCCACAAAGTAGAAAGTATCTCCCCAATCATCGGGTCGAAACATTTCGAGAGTAGTTGTAACGTGCTTTCTGCCGCTACCTAAGTCGTATAAAACTTGAATATTTTGAGCCTGTGTACCCATAGCACACAACAATATCCCAATGAAAAGAAATTTTCTCATTTTCTTGCATTTATAAAATTTAATTTGAATCGATTTTTTGCGTGAGGAATCCATTTTTTCTGTTTCGGACATTTTGTCTTCGGTTATCAGTTTATATATTGTAAATGGCGTTTTAAAAATTTGAAGTGCAAAAATACATATTTTTTATACTTCTGTCAAATGATTATAAAAATAAAGTGTTAATATCTGACAGGGACTCAATATCTCGGATTATTCTCAAGTTCAAGATAGTTTTTTCATCTTTTTTAATTAACTTTGCTTTGATAACTTTAAAAAAATATCTATGAGAAAAGCGTATTTTTTACTATTAGCTTTTTACGTCACAACAATCTTTGTTAACGCTCAAAAAACTCCCAAGCCTCCAATGATGGGATATGCCACTTGGAATGCATACCACGTTAGCATCAACGATAGCATCATTCGCTCAACAGCTGACAAAATGGTATCGCACGGATTATTAGATGCTGGATATAAATACCTTAATATCGACGACGGCTATTTTAATGGTCGCGATGCTGAAGGAAATATGCTAATCCACCCTACTCGATTTCCAAACGGAATGAAATCTGTAGTTGACTACATACACTCCAAAGGCTTAAAAGCTGGACTATACGGTGATGCAGGAATAAACACCTGTGCTTCAATTTGGGAATCTCCACCCGATACAGGTGGTCAAGGTGCTGGATTTTACAATCACGAAGAAAAAGACATGGAGTTTTATTTCAACACCTTAGGAGCTGACTATTTAAAAGTTGACTATTGCGGTGCTTCACAACAAGATTTAAAATTGGATGAAGAGACACATTATACCAAAATTAAAGAAGCAATTGATAAGACTGGTGCAACTGATTATATCTTCAACGTATGCCGTTGGGAGTTTCCTGGCACTTGGGTTACCAAAATAGCCGATTCGTGGAGAATTTCTTACGACATTAATCCGACATTTGATAGAATGCTTTACATTTTGGATCTAAATACTTTTCTTGCACCATTTATGAGTCCAGGACATTACAACGACATGGATATGCTTGAAGTGGGTAATGGCACATTATCCAAAGAGATGAATAAAGCACAAATGAGCCTTTGGAGCGTGTTGACTTCACCGCTTGTTATTGGTACTGACTTGGGCAAAGTAAAAGAAGATGTCTTGGAAATTTTGAAAAACGAAGAGGTAATCGCAGTAAATCAAGATATGACAGAGCAAGGCCATTTAATTAGTGACTATGGCGACAGCAAACAAATATGGTCGAAAAAACTAAACGGAAAGCAGAGCGGCGAACGCGCTGTTGTACTCTTCAACCGATCAAATGCTCATACTAAAATAACTGTAAACTTTGCAGATCTTGATTTAGGTCCTAATGTGACGATACGTGATTTATGGACGCATGAAGATTTAGGTGAATTTACTGATTCCTATACCGCAACAGTTATGCGAAGTGGAGCTGTAATGCTAAAAATTACTGGAACAAATGTAAATCCAAAAGTTTATGAGGCTGAATATGCTTATATGAACAATTTCCACCATTTAGTGAACACAGAAGTAATACCAAATCAGGCACGTGCCACACAAATGAACGCAGTTTCTAAAAACGCAATTGCAACAGATATTGGTGGTAATGCCGAGAACTACATTGAATTTAGAGATATTTTTGTAGATGAAGATGGTACTTATCCTTTAACAATTTCATACTTATGTGGAGAAGATCGTACTGCAACTATGCTTGTAAATGGCGAAAAAGTAGATACAAAAGTTTTTAATTCAGGTAGTTCATCAACGGTTGCTACTCAATCTCTTTATATTGAATTAAAAGCTGAAGCAAATACTATTCGCTTTGAAAATGAAACAAGCTATGCACCTGATTTAGATAAAATCACAATAGGTGACAAAGATGGCGAACTTCCTGGTATATTAAGTTTTGAGGCTGAAGATGCCACTTTAACTGCTGGACTAAGTATTACAAATAATGCTTTGGCATCAGGAGAAAAACTTGTGGAAGGTTTAGGCTCAAACAGTGATGAAAGCATCAGCTTCCCTACATTTGAAGTAGAAAATAGTGCGGGTCTGTACCCTCTAACTGTTTTTTTTTCTAATATCGACGACAAACGACCACTACAAATAAGCACAGATGTAAAAAATTACGATCTGAATGATTTGCAATCTCCTACCCAAGAAATAGGTAAAATTACTATGCTGGTGCAATTAAATAAAGGTGAAAATAGTATCAAACTTTCAAGTAGTAAATTAGCTCCAGCTATTGATAAAATTGAATTGGATCTATCAAGAACCTACAGCAACATCATTAATCTTGAAGCTGAAAATGGCAGATTAATATCCAATGCAAGTAATCAACCACGCATCAGTGATCAATCAAATGCCTCGGGTGGTAAAGTGGTAGGATGGCTAGGAAACTCTTCGGAATACAAAGTAGTTTTTGACGACGTGAAAGTAGCTAAAGATGGAAACTATGAGCTTAAACTTTATTATTTTACAGGAGAAGCACGTAATGTAACTATTAAAATAAACGGTACTGATTACCAATTTACAGATTTGCACTCTGGCGGTTGGGATACGCAAGCTGTTGAAAGTAAAAATGAAATTCCTTTTTTAGCAGCAGGCAACAGCATTGAAATTTTTAACCCATCTGGTTGGGGCACCCGATATTGATAAAATAGAGTTAGATGGTAGTGTATTGATGGATGGATCAATCATCGAATCGAATATGCCAACGGGTATAAACAATACAAATACAAATAATTTCAATATTTTTCCAAACCCTAATAACGGACAGTTTATTGTTCATTCAGAAAAGGCAC
>CAYFTO010000116.1:0-3478 GCA_964346125.1 uncultured Paludibacter sp. | reverse complement strand
AGCGAGCCATTCAACGCTATGTTTTGAATGATTTATCAAAAGAGTTAATTAGCGGAAATATCAATAAAGAGAATCCTATTGTGATTGACTTTGAGAATGAGAAGCTGATTTTTAAGAATTAAAAGGACAACTATAACTAATATAAAACCCCACCACTGTATAAGTACAAAGTAGTGGGGTTTTTGATACAATAAGGATATTAGTAGAACCTAAATTTCCAATAAAGTTGCTTAAATCAACTTACAGCATCGTTGATTATAAAAAGCCTACTCTTTTTTCTTTCCTGTTACTTGCATTTCATCCAGCTTATAGCCCGCTTTAGTTGTTATCAGAATTACACCATTTCTCCCTCTTTCTCCATAAACTTCTATAGCTGATTTGTCTTTTAACACAGTAATTGTCTCTATTGATTCTACAGGAACACTGTTTAGATTAAAATCACTATCCTGTGGTTTTCCATCTACAACAATCAATGCTTTAGTAAAACCTACAGCCTTATTTAGTGTACTAACATCCTCATTATCATCCACTTTTTTAACTTTTTCATCATCCAATTTAAAGGTAAATGGAAGCTGATATCTTACTCGCACCTCTTTCCCGTCTAGCTTGCCTGCTGTCCATTTCGGCATTAACTTTACCACTCGAATAGCCTCTTTATCAAGCAGCTCATCTACTCCACGTACAATTTTCACATCTTCGTCAACACTGCCGTCTTCATTTATTATAAATTGAACAATCACTCTACCTTGAATATTTTGTGCTAATGCTTTAGCAGGATATTTTGTTGTTTCACTGACAAACTTGAACAATGCCTCTTCACCTCCCGGAAAAGTCGGTGCAGTTTCTACAAGATCGTACACAAGCCTGCCATCATCTGACTGTGAAGCTTTAACTTCATCTTTTTTTACGTTTGCAACTTTTCGAATTTGAATCGCAGGTTCTTTTTTGACATCTTCAGTAGCTACTTGTTTTTCAGCAGATGGAATTTCGATAATCTCCAATGGCTCTAACTTTGTTTGCATGTTACTTGAAATGGCGTTAAAATTGACTCCAACTACAAGAACTGCGATAAGTGGCAATGTTAAAACATATTTAACTGCCCATTTTTTGGATGTTTTCTTTTTGTTCATCATAATAATTCTTTTTTTAATAGGTGTAAAATTAAATGGATTGATAAGATTGATAGGTGCCGAATGGCACGTTAAGTTTAACAAATGATATTGATATTGCTTGGCATTAACACCGCTATTTAGCACTTCGCTATCAGCTATGTATTCCAAATTTGTTTTTATTTCTTGGCGAATAAGCCACACAAACGGATTAATCCAAAATAGTAGAGTGGCAAGTTCCGCCAGCATTATATCGAAACTATGCTTTTGACGCACATGAATCTCTTCGTGCAGTAATATTTGCTCCAGTTCCTCTTTGGCATGCAGAGTAGGATTAACAAAAATCCATTTGAGAAAAGAGAATGGTGCTAAATTTTCCTTCAACTCTATCACATGTCGGTTGTTGATTTTTGTTAGTTTAGCTTGTGTGCGAATCTGTTTTAATCGGAAAAATCCAATCACAATACGTACTAAAAACACTATTGACACAAAAGCATAAATCAAAATAAAAATCGTGAGTAATGACACACTACTTGTGCTTTCCATCATAGTCGGCGTGACAATCACCTCTGGAATAAGCACCTCCGATGTACTAAATACTTGCATCAAGCGTGGCGAAGGTTGAATCCAGTTCGACACATTAATAAAAGGCAATACAAAAGCAAAGAGCAAGCCGAAGCTCAGGTAAAAACGCTTTGCCTGCAAAAACGTGTCTTTTCTGAAAAACAGGTAGTAGACCATATAAAGCAAGACTATTGTCAAATTGCTTATTAAGAATTTTTGGATATACGGATTCATTTGTTTTTCTCTATTAATTGAATAATTTCTTTTAATTCTTCAGCAGATAGTTTTTCCTTTTCCACAAAGAAAGCAACCATCTCTTTATATGAATTCTCAAAATATTTTTTCACTACGCTTGAAAGGTAATTAGCTTTGAATTCACTCTCATCCATAGTTGGGTAATAAACTATTGAGTTACCGAGCATTTCGCCCATAACTAAGCCTTTACGTTCCAGTTTTTTTACAACCGACGCTACTGTTGTATAAGGCGGATATGGTTTTTCCATCAATGAAATGAAATCTTTTATAAATCCACCTTTTGCCTGATAAATAAGAAGCATAATCTCTTCTTCCTGATTCGTTAGTTTTTTCATATTTCAAGAGTTTTAATTTTTGACAAACAACAAATTCGCACATCTACGAAACTTTCGTAAAGATATGATTATTACATTCAGGAAACAACAAACAAGTATGCAATTTGTGTTTTTTAACACATTGCGAAAAACAAATAACTAGTAGTCAGTCAAATCGTAGTTACAATTTTAAGCTTAAGTATTACTCTAAGAAACTATTGCTGCTTTTTAAGTTTAAGTAATAAATGGAAAGTTGAGTTTTATCAAGCGGTTAAGTACAATCTACTATATAATGAGTGTGTAGTTGCGTGAAAATTAAATACAAACTCATATTATTAGAAACAGATTATAAAACAAATAGCAACACAACATCTACTATTCATCCGTTTTAGTTGGTTTAGAGCTTGCCGTTGAATCAACTACCCAATAGGGTTTTTCATCATCGTCCAACGAATCAAAATCATCTTCGTCCTCATCATCATCCCACTCAACAACCGGTCTTTGTGGTCCTCTTTTACGATAAACTATTGCAAAAAGAACTCCCGAAATTGCTCCACCTAAATGTCCCTCCCAAGAAACGCGGTCAAACTCCTGCCAAGGAAACATATGCCACACACCATTGCCATATAGGAAAACAACCACCAACGAAAGTGCAATTAGAGGAATATGTCTTCGAATCAGTCCACTAAAAGCCAGAAAGAATGAGAGAGCATACACCACCCCACTCAAACCTATATGATATGACTCGCGACCAATAATCCAAAGTATAAAACCACTTAACAAGAAGGAATAAAACAATACCTTAGCAGCAAACTCTTTGTAAAAATAAAATAGCGCTGAACTTAATATAAAGAAAGAAAGTAAATTATTAAATAAATGACTCCAACCAGAATGAATAAAAGGCATTGTTAAAATATGAATCAAACTCGACCACTTTCTTGGATAAATACCAGCTTTGCTGAGGCTTACTCCCATGCTTTTTTCAAAGAGAAAGACTAATAAGACCAACAAACTAATAAGTATTGGAAAAAACAATGCATAATACACACGCTTCTTTTCAATATTTCTTTTATTATCCTCCATTTATTTATAATTTATAATTTCACAAATATACTAAATTAAAATTTAGCACATCAGAAAAAAGTTAAAAACACCTTGTTTTTTATTGCTTGTATTTCGAATTATTGCTGTCCGATAAAAGTCAATAAATAAAATTAATGTTTACTCGACTGCTTT
>CAYFTO010000115.1:0-3567 GCA_964346125.1 uncultured Paludibacter sp. | reverse complement strand
TTATACATTCTATCAATATAGATAAATCAAAAGGGTAAAAGAGTAATAGTCTTATTAATGTTAAGTGATATATTTGTATTATTAATTTGAAAAGAAATAATATTAAATATAGATAGTAATACACTATGCAGGTACTTACAGCAAAGATTAGATTGAATGTGGGAATTCTATTTCTCGCGATGTTTGTTTTATCTTCATGTGCTACTCAAAAGCTCGTTAAAGATAAAGTTTTGCACATTTTGGATAAAACAGCAAGTTGGCAAATAGACAATTTTAAATACTCTACAGAAGGCTCCCCTGGCTTTTTACACGATTATGGTATTGATGCTTGGACAAATTCTGTTTTTTATATGGGGCTATTTGATTGGGCAGAAGTAAGCAACAATCAAGCTTATTTTGATTGGTTATATCAAATTGGTGAAAAAAACAATTGGCAAGTTGCCAATAATTTTGAAACTTACAAAAGTATTGGTAAATACCACGCAGATGAGATGACCATAGGGAATTTCTATGCTGCGATGTTTAATCAGTTCTCAGAGCAAACCATGGTTGATGAGTTAGAAAATCGCATAGAATATATCATCAACAACCCGCCAGATAAGAGCATGAAGTCTAATAATAAGCAGCGGTGGACATGGTGTGATGCCTTGTTTATGGCGCCACCGGTTTATGCTTCTATGGCTTCTATAAATGGAAACAAGCACTATTTAACGTATATGCACAACGAGTTTTTAGCTACTTATAATCATCTGTTTGATAAAGAAACAGGTTTATACTTTCGTGATGATAGTTATTTTGAAAAGAGAGAAGCAAATGGCGAGAAAATTTTTTGGGGAAGAGGGAATGGATGGGTTGTAGCGGGTGTTGCTAATTTGTTGAAAAAATTGCCAGCAGACTCTGAATTAAGACCCTTCTACGAAAAGATTTTTAAGTCACATATTGACTCTCTATTAAAATACAGAGATGAAAATGGTTTTTGGCACGCAAGTTTATTAGATCCAGAATCATATCCATCACCAGAAACAAGTGCAACAGCTCTTATTACATATGCTTTAGCTTATGGAGTAAATAGCGGTTTGCTGAAAAAATCAGAATACCTATCCGATGTTAAAAAATCATGGCATGCTTTGACGTCAGTTGTAAATGAAAATGGAGCTTTGGGCTATGTGCAACCTATTGGTGCTGATCCTCGGAAAGTAACTAAAGAGATGACGGCGGTGTATGGTATTGGTGCCTTTTTGATGGCAGGTAGTGAAGTTTATAAACTATCGAAATAAAATTAAATAGCAAATAAAGATTTTAATAATTTTCTAAAATATTAAATGAAATGATAAAAAGAATTTTGTTTTTAGCTGCGTTTTTTACTGTGTATTTGAACTTTAGTTCAAGCTTAACAGCTCAAAATATACGCTATTCAAAATCCATGAATGACAATTGGGAGTTTTACTTAGGAAAACCAGATAGTGTATCCACATGGGAGAAAATACGGGTGCCGCACACATGGAATGATGTGGATATGCAAACCCAAAGAAACGATTTTTATGAAGGTGTGGCACATTATCGTAAAACATTTTCAATTGATAATAAATTGCGTAATAAGCGCATTTTTATTCGTTTTGAAGGTGTGGCTTCTACAGCTTCGGTGAAAGTAAATAATCAATTTGTAGGCAATCACGCAGGCGGTTATTCAGCCTTTGCATTTGATATCACTCCCTTTGTGAAGTTTAATGAAAGTAATACAATGGAAGTTGTGGTTGATAATAGTTCTCAGCCTGATGTTATTCCGATCAATCACCGATTGTTTGGTGTGTATGGTGGTATTTACAGACCCGTTGAATTGATAGCTACCGAACAAATAAATATAGCAGTAACTGATTATGCTTCCTCGGGTGTTTATCTTTCACAAAGTAATGTGTCAAAGAAATCAGCCAATTTAGAAGTGAAGGTAAAGATTGATAACCGAACCATGAAACCAGGTACAATTAATTTACGTACTACGATTTATGAAAGTAGTGGTAAAAAAAGATGGAGTAAAACAACGCCAGTTCGTTTGGAAAGTCAAGGCAGACAAATAGTTAAACAACACATGAAAATTAAAAAGCCACATCTATGGCAGGGTTTAGAAGATCCTTATTTGTATAAAACGGTTGTACAGCTCGTAAAAGATGACGAAGTAATAGATGAGGTAGTGCAGCCTTTAGGTTTTAGACATTTTGAGATGAAAGCCGCAGATGGTATGTATCTGAATGGAAAGAAAGTACCTATGTATGGTGTATGCCGCCACCAAGATTGGTGGGAATTGGGTAGTGCTTTAAGCAATGAAAATCACGATATTGATTTGGAAATTATCAAAGAGATTGGTGCTACAACCATACGATTGGCACATTATCAGCAATCCGATTATTTTTATTCAAAATGTGATAGTATTGGTTTAATGGTTTGGGCAGAAATACCTTTTGTGAATCGCGTATCAACACAGGAAGCAAACAATGCAAAACAGCAATTAACTGAACTTATTCGCCAGAGTTACAATCATCCATCTATCTATGTTTGGGGATTACATAATGAGGTTTACTCGCCAGCTAACTATGTAAGACAACTTACACAAGAACTTGATGACTTGGCTAAAACCGAAGATCCTTATCGCTATACAGTTTCTGTGAGTGGTTATAACAAGGTGGATCATGAAGTGAATAACAATGCAGATATTCAGGGCATTAATCAATACTTTGGATGGTACAATGGTACGCTTGATAGCTTGCAAACGTGGGTAAATCGAGTAGAAAAACAATTTCCAAATCATAAAATAATTTTTTCAGAATATGGCACAGAAGCAAACATCAATCAGCAAAAAGAGGTGGTTGCAAATCGTGGGGATTGCTGCGGATTTGACAAGGATTACAACGAATCGTTTGCAACGCGCTTTCACGAAGAGCATTGGAACGTAATCTCTAAGCACCCAATTTTGATAGCGTCTTATATTTGGAATACTTTTGATTTTGCAACGCCTATGTCATCACAAGGTAAAGTGGAAGCAAGAAATATGAAAGGCTTGGTTACTTTTGACCGTAAAACAAAGAAAGATCCCTTTTATTGGTATAAAGCGAATTGGAGTAAAGAGCCAGTGGTTTATTTAACTCAACGCCGTGTGGTAAATCGAGGTAATCAGATTACTCCTGTTGTGGTTTATAGTAATCGTGGCATTCCTCAACTTTATGTGAATGGGGAGCAAATAACACATTACGAAATGGGTTATACAGATATTCACTATATATTTCCAGATGTAAAACTAAAAGAGGGTGAAAATATTGTTGAGGTAAAGGTAATCAACAACGGAGAGACTTTTACAGACAGAGTAGAGTGGAATTATTCAGAGAAGTTCAAAGATTTGGACAACAGTGCTCCAGAGGTTCGTTTGAAAGAGCATATTGGTTTGTAAATTAATATAATAATATAAATGAATATTCGCATTATTGCCTAAAGAGTATTATCTTTGTAAAAAAAACAGCGCAATGGCACTAATAGATTTTATTAAAGAATTCCCGGATGAGGAAAGTTGCAAACAGA
>CAYFTO010000114.1:0-3711 GCA_964346125.1 uncultured Paludibacter sp. | reverse complement strand
TGCAAAGATAATACATTAAACAGAATTCGCACAACAATTAAAGACAAATTTATCCTTTTCTAATCATATTTAACATTTCCAACATTCAATGAGCCTTAACTAATGAAGTAAAAGAAATTTCACGCATAATAATTCAGATATATTACAGAAAACTTAGTACAACGCAAGTCAATTTTATCAAATTAAAATATCAACCCTCTTCTGAAATAAACATTCCCAACAATTAGCATTCTAAATTGCCTAATTTTCTATATATTTGCATAAAACTAATAGCAAATGAGAACTTTATTTATAAACGATACGAAAGAAATAGAAGAGATCATAAATAGCGTAGATCACTGTTTTGTCGGGTTGATTGACGATAATGGAGCGCCTTATGTTTTCCCTATGAATTTTGCTTACATGGATGGTAAGATCATTTTACATTCGGGTCCACACGGTAGCAATATTCGTTTTATAGAGAAGGATAACAGGGCTTGCATCACATTTAGCACCGAGGGGAATGCCTTAATGTTTCAACACAAAGATGTTGCTTGTAGTTATAGTGTCGAAGCTAAAAGTGTTATTTGCAAAGGTAGGATAGAATTTATTGAAGATTTTAATGAAAAGTACGAGCTTATCAATCTTTTTATGAAGCGATATGTAGAAAGAACATTCAAAATATCAACTCCAGCTATCAATAATCTAAAAGTTTGGATTATGGAGCCTGATGAAATCTCAGCAAAGGCGTTTGGGCAAAACTATCGCTACCCTGAAAACCGAATAGAACGCAAATAACACGTCAAAATGTCACAACTATATTTAGTTTTCCACGTAAACACCTTCCATACACTCATGTCTTAGCTTAAAAAGGCACTATTTCGAGTAAATTCGGATAGAAATCTATATCATTCTTAATAAAGAAAGAGATAAAAGTTTTTGGCATAACAATTGACAATATATATAGCCAAACTATTTTCTGAGATTTATAGTTACAAATTGCTATGGCTCATGTTTATAGTATGGAGATTCATTTTCATATGCCAATATGTCATATGAATAATAAAAAAGAAAGATAAGGTATGAATAAAAAATTTAATAAATTCTTCTCAGATGACATGTCAGGTAGTGCTGAAATTATGCCGATAATCTCTTTGGAAGAGGATTCGTCTGATATTGAATTAAATCCAGGTGATGAGCTCCCTTTGTTGCCTCTACGTAACATGGTATTATTTCCAGGAGTGCTTGCTCCTGTTGCTGTAGCGCGTCCCAAATCATTAAAATTAATACGGAAAGCTAAAGAAAATGGCTCATTAATTGGCGTATGTACACAAATAAATAAAGAGGTAGAAGACCCAAGCATAGACCAAATATATGACACTGGTGTAGCTGCTAAGATTGTACGACTTCTTGAAATGCCTGATGGTTCAACTACAGCTATCGTTGAAGGTAAGCGCAGATTTCAAATAGGTGAAGTAGTTGCTACAAAACCTTATTTGCGAGCTAAAGTAAACCCGCTTGAAGACACAAAGCCAAATACAAAGGACAAATCATTCGTAGCCTTAATTTCTAATATTAGAGATATAGCTATTGACATTATCGAGAGTTCTGGACTTGTACCCCAGGAGATGGGCTTCGCTGTTAGAAATATTGAAAATCCAAGTTTCTTGGTAAATTATATTTGTTCAAATTTTGGGTTTGATGTAGCAGAGAAACAAAAACTTCTTGACACCTCTGACATTACGGAAAGAGCATACAGCCTACTTTCTCTACTAAATCGCGAGGCTCAAATGATTGAAATAAAAGCCTCTATTCAAGACAAAGTAAAGCGAGGTATCGATCAGCAACAGCGAGAATACTTTTTACAACAACAAATTAAAACCATCCAAAGCGAATTGGGTGAAGGTTCAGCAGAATTTGATATTGAAGAGTACAAAGAGCGTGCAGCGAAAAAGAAATGGAGCAAAGAGGTTGCCGCAGTTTTTGATAAAGAGATTAAAAAGCTTGAGCGCATTAGCCAACATTCACCTGAGTACACGGTGCAAGTGAATTATATTGAAACCATGCTCGATATCCCTTGGAATGAGTATACTAAAGACAAATTTAACATCAAAAATGCAAGACGTGTTTTAGATCGCGATCACTTTGGTATGGAAAAGGTAAAAGAACGTGTGTTGGAACACTTGGCAGTATTGAAGTTGAAAGGTGATATCAAATCTCCTATTGTTTGTCTATACGGCCCTCCCGGAGTTGGTAAAACCTCTTTAGGAAAGTCAATTGCGGAATCATTGGGTCGAAAATACATTAGAATGTCCTTAGGTGGACTACACGACGAAGCTGAGATACGCGGACACAGACGAACATATATTGGAGCTATGCCCGGTAGAATTATTCAAAACATAAAAAAAGCAGGTTCCTCCAATCCAGTTTTTGTACTGGATGAGATTGACAAGTTAGGGTCAAACTACAAAGGTGATCCATCATCTGCTTTATTGGAAGCGTTAGATCCAGAACAGAACAATGCTTTTCATGATAATTATCTTGATATTGATTTTGACTTATCAAAGGTGCTCTTTATCGCCACAGCGAATGATTTAAATACTATTCCACGTCCTCTTTTAGACCGAATGGAATTGATTGAAGTGAGCGGCTATACACAAGAAGAAAAAGTTGAAATAGCATCCCGACACTTAGTACGAAAAGAGTTAGATAACCATGGTTTAACAAAAGAGAATATATCGCTACGTAAACCTGTTATTAATCAATTGATAGACCAATACACGCGCGAATCAGGTGTACGCGAACTAAACAGACAAATTACTTCTATCATGCGAAAAATTGCATTAAAAGTAGCTAGCGAAGAGGAGTATGAACCTGTTTTAACACCAAGTGACTTACAAGATCTACTTGGTCGCCCAAAATACCGCCGTGATGTATATGAAGGAAATAAATATGCTGGAGTTGTTACTGGACTTGCTTGGACGCGTGTTGGAGGTGACATTCTTTCAATCGAAAGCAGCTTAAGCCCTGCTAAAAACCCAGTATTAACATTAACGGGTAACTTAGGCGATGTAATGAAAGAATCAGCAATGCTTGGATTACAATACATTAAAGCTAATGCTGAGAAACTGGGTATTGATCGCAAACTTATCGAAACAAACAGCGTTCACATTCACGTACCCGAAGGCGCTATCCCAAAAGATGGACCTTCTGCAGGTATTACAATGACAACTGCCTTGGTTTCTCTTTTCACGAAACGTAAGGTGCGTAAAAGCACCGCTATGACGGGCGAAGTTACGCTACGTGGCAAAGTTTTACCAGTAGGTGGTATTAAAGAAAAAATTTTAGCAGCTAAGCGCGCCGGAATTACGAATATTGTTTTAAGCGAGCAAAATCAGAAAAATGTGGATGAGATTGATGCAATTTATCTGAAAGGATTAAAATTTATCTATGTGAATGATATTTTAGAGGTAATAGACTTTGCTTTACTAAAAGAGAAGGTAAGTAACTAATCAACACTAATAATCAAGACATTACACAGAGATTTATAAATACAAATCTCTGTGTTGTTTTTTAAAAGCAAAAAATATTTATTTATTTTCGAATTATTTTTCTAATTTGTTTGGTAGGAATAAAAATTTGAATTACCTTTGCATCGCATTTGAAAATAATGAGGGCGTTTAGCTCAGCTGGTTCAGAGCATTCCGTTATAAAACGGAAGTGGTCGGCTAG
>CAYFTO010000113.1:0-3869 GCA_964346125.1 uncultured Paludibacter sp. | reverse complement strand
TCATACTATAAAGAGGTTTTTATATTATCTACAAAAATACGAAAAAACTAAGAGATAAAACTAAAAGTTAATAGCTAAAAACTAGAAACTAAATATTAATCACTAAGCATCCATCATTTATCACTCAATAAGACACTTTACAAACTTTCAACTTTATACTAAAAGTCCCCTCGCACTTCTTCATAGGGGATTGATGGGCAGGGGTGGGGACTTTTATTCTTAGTCTTTTAAAAACGAAAATGCAATCGCTTTTCCAGATTTCACTTCTGATGGATTCAGTTTTATCTCTACTTCATTGCCTGTAGCTTTCCACCTAAGTTTGCGACCTGAGTCTAAAAGTTTAATTTTACTTCCCTTTTTAGGAATATTATTTTCCCATTTTATAATAGAGTTCCCATTTTCATCAGGCAGATAAATTCCATATATGGTTTTACCATCTTTGCTTTCAGTAAACCAAATATTCTCTGTGTTGTAATGCTGAGTTATACGTGTATTGTATATAGCTTCTCCGTTTTTATCCATCCAGTGGCCCACCTCTTTTAGTATCTCAACTACTTTT
Source organism: uncultured Paludibacter sp. (assembly GCA_964346125.1). Taxonomy (GTDB): domain Bacteria; phylum Bacteroidota; class Bacteroidia; order Bacteroidales; family Paludibacteraceae; genus UPXZ01. The sequence goes on along the minus strand of CAYFTO010000113.1, from coordinate 3,310 downwards.
GCTTCAATTATACCTTCAGGTGTTGGCCCTACACCGAGTAGTAGATTACCACCTTTAGCCACCACTTCGATAAGCATAGCAATCACTTCGTTTGCCGACTTAAAAGGTGCATCGGGTACCCATCCCCAATCATGACTCAGTGTAATACAGCTTTCCCAAGGATATGGAAGTTGTTCGTTAGGGATAGAGCGCTCAGGTGTCAAGTAGTTTTCATTTTCACCATGTATCATTCTATCCACAACTAATAAACCATTTTGATGAGAGCGTGCCATTTTAGCAATATCATTCATCTTAATATCTTGATTGGGCGCAGCTACCCAGCCACCATCCAACCATAGAATATCTACATCGCCATAGCCTGTCATTAACTCTTCAATTTGATTGTAAGTAAAGTTTTGAAACTTCTCCCAACGCTCAGGATGTCTTGCAATTTTATAATTAACTCCACGATTAGGGGTAGAGAAATAGCGCCACCAATAATAGTCACTGTGCCAATCGGGTTTTGAAAAATAAGTACCTACCATAAAATCCTTTTCACGAAAAGCATTTAAGATATGTTTAGTAACATTTGCTTTCGGATTATCTTTGAAGGCACCATGCATAATTGAAAACTCACTCTGTTTGGTATCAAAAAGGTTGAATCCATCATGGTGCTTTGTAGTAAAGATCATATACTTCATGCCGGCATCGCTTGTTACCTTTGCCCACTGCTCAGGATTGAAATCAACGGGATTGAACTTATCAATCAAGCCCCAATACCAGCTTTTATAATCCTCGTAATGTATAGTAGTGTCGCGTCTTATCCACTCCACATCTTCCGAACAGATAGACCAAGATTCTACAATACCAGGAACAGAATAAAGGCCCCAATGAAACAACACTCCAAACTTAGCATCTTGCCATTTGTCGAGCTTTTCTAATGTGCTTTTATCAGTAGGCCAAGTGTATCTTTCAGATCTTTGATGAACAAAACCTTGTTGTTGTGCTGAAATGTTTTGTGTCAGTATTATAGTGAAAATTAAAATTATAGACTTAAAAAATATGTGTTTCATACTTACAGAATCTTGTTTTTTATAAATTAATGCTATTGTTAATAATATTCTACGATATTATTGTATGCAAAAATAGAAATACTATTTTACATTCCGAACTAACATGTTTTATAACATTAGATTTAAGTTGATTTCATATTGCTATACCATTAATATTGAGTATTTTTGCAAATCATTTCAAATAAAGAAAAAAATCTTTTATTTGAGTAAGGTTTAACAATTAATTAAAAAAAATAATTCATTATGAACATTTCTCACATTGAGCATTTGGGTATTGCAGTAAAGAGCATCGAAGAGGCTCTTCCATACTACGAGGGAGTTTTAGGTCTAAAATGCTACGCTATCGAAGAAGTAGCTGACCAAAAAGTAAAAACAGCTTTTTTCTATGTAGGACAAACTAAAATTGAACTCTTAGAATCGACAGATCCAGAAGGTCCTGTAGGTAAATTTATAGAGAAAAGAGGACAAGGTATTCATCACATAGCATTTGCGGTAGCCGATGGTGTGAGCAATGCATTGAAAGAAGCAGAAGAAAAAGGAGTTCAGTTAATAGATAAAGCTCCACGCAAAGGTGCTGAAGGATTGAATATCGCTTTTTTACATCCAAAATCTACTATGGGAGTTTTGACAGAACTTTGCGAAAACCCTAATAAATAAGTAGTAAATTATTTTAAAATAAGATGATAAACTTGAACGGCCTAAATAGCTTGTTCAAAAATATATTAGTTTTTTTGATATGAAAAATCAACAAAAAGTTGAAGACCTAATCAATAAACGCAATGAAGCGAGATTAGGCGGTGGTGAGAAACGAATAGCGGCTCAGCACAGTAAAGGAAAAATGACAGCTCGCGAGCGTATTGATATGCTATTAGACGAGGGTAGTTTCGAAGAGATGGATATGTTTGTAACCCATCGCTGTACTGACTTTGGTCTAGAAAAACAAAAATTCTTAGGCGATGGTGTAGTTACAGGACATGGAACAATTGATGGACGTATCGTCTTTGTATATGCTCAAGATTTCACCGTATTCGGTGGCTCGCTTTCTGAGACAATGGCTCTGAAAATTTCCAAAGTAATGGATATGGCTATGAAAATGGGTGCACCAGTTATTGGCATCAATGATTCAGGTGGTGCACGTATTCAAGAGGGTGTAAACTCATTGGCTGGATACGCCGAAATTTTCCAGCGTAATATTATGGCATCGGGTGTTATTCCACAGATTTCTGCCATTTTTGGTCCATGTGCAGGTGGTGCCGTTTATTCTCCAGCCCTTACTGACTTTATAATGATGACCGAAGAGAATAGCTATATGTTTATCACAGGTCCTAAGGTTGTAAAATCAGTAACAGGCGAAGATATTAGCACAGAAGATTTAGGAGGTGCTGATGTACATGCTCGCAAATCAGGTGTTACTCATTTTAAAGTTGAAGATGAAAACGAAGGAATAGCTCTTATCCGTAAATTGATTTCATACATTCCACAAAACAACTTGGAAGAGCCACCTTTGGTAAATTGTACCGATCCAATCGATCGCTTGGAAGACTCATTGAACAGCATCATTCCAGATAATCCAAATCAGCCATACGATATGAAAGATATTATTCATTCAATCGTAGATAATGGTGAGTTTTTGGAAGTACATCGTTATTTTGCACGCAATATTATTGTAGGTTTCGCACGCTTCAACGGTGTTTCTACAGGTATTGTTGCTAACCAACCCAACTTCTTAGCAGGTGTTCTTGATTGCGATTCTTCAAGAAAAGCTGCTCGTTTTGTTCGTTTCTGCGATGCATTTAATATACCTATTCTTACATTAGTCGACGTTCCTGGTTTCCTTCCTGGTTCAGGACAAGAGTATGAGGGTATCATTCTTCACGGTGCCAAATTGATGTTTGCTTATGGTGAAGCCACTGTTCCTAAGGTAACTGTAACCATTCGTAAATCATACGGTGGAGCTCATGATGTGATGAGTAGCAAGCAATTGAGAGGTGACTTCAACTACGCTTGGCCAACAGCTGAAATTGCTGTTATGGGTGCAAGCGGTGCTATCGAAGTTTTGGAGGGTAGAAATATTGCAGCTATTAGCGATGAAAAAGAAAAGGCAGAATATATTGCTAATAAGGTAGCAGAATATCAAGATAAATTTGCTAATCCATATCAGGCTGCATCTTTTGGTTATATTGATGATGTGATCGAGCCTCGCAATACACGTTTCCGTGTTATTAGAGCATTTGAAGCACTTCAAACCAAAAAAGTGG
>CAYFTO010000112.1:0-3933 GCA_964346125.1 uncultured Paludibacter sp. | reverse complement strand
GCGTATCGTTATTGTCCAGCAACGGCGTAGTCCAAAGAGCTGTAATTCCCAAATCTGCTAAATAGGGCATTTTCTGAATCATCCCTTCAATATCGCCACCTTGTCGGAACGCCAAATCGCTTCTATCAACACCTTCGTGATAGCCCTCAAGTGTATCATTAGCCGTATCTCCATTTACAAAACGGTCGGGCATAATCAGATAAACATTATCTTTTTCGCTAAAACTTTCGCGCTGAGCAGAGAGAGGATATCGCTCTTTTAACTCATAAGGAACTTTGATTTTCCTCAAGCCTTTTTTCAACAGAATATCAAATTGTCCAACTTTTGCCTCATCGCTTATATTAAGATACAGAAAAATATAGTTTGGATTGTCCGTGAGTTTTTTATCAATAATAGAAACGCCCTCGTAATCAATCTCCACATCATATTGAGCCAAATTATCACCATACAACATCACTTGCAAAGCAGGATTATGCATACCAGTCCACCAAAAAGTGGGTTCAACACGATTCACCTTAATCTTTCCACCCGAAAAAGCCCAAAGATGGAGTGGAAAAACAAGAATAAACAGAAAATATATTCTATTAAATTTACACATAATAGTTAGCGTACAATTAATAATTAGTTATCAAATTAGCCTTCAACTTTTCAATTTTCTAAGCCTCCTCACATCATCCTTATCTTTTACAATTAGCGTTAAAACTCCCGCCAATATCATAAATCCACCACCCAAAACTAAGGTATAAATAGCATGTCCATTGAACAAGTGCTTAGTTATACTTCCTAAAATTGTAGCAGCTAAGATTTGTGGTAATACAATGAAAAAGTTAAAAATCCCCATATAGGTACCCATCTTATTAGCAGGGAGCGAACCTGTTAGCATGGCGTATGGCATTGATAAAATGCTTGCCCAACCAATTCCAACTCCAAGCATACTAAGTAAAAGCCAGTTTGGGTCTTTAATCCACATCATCGATATCAAACCTAAGCCACCGATAATTAATGCTATCAAATGAGTAAGACGACGAGAAATATATTTAGCTGAGACAGGCAAAGCAAAAGCGACCATCGCAGCAAACAAGCTATACGCCCCAAAAAGCACTCCCACCCAGTTTGCTCCTTCGTTATAAAGTGCCGATTTTGTGTCGCTTGTTCCATAATGATATTCTGTAATGGCTGGTGTGGCGTAAATCCACAACGAAAACAACGCAATCCAAGTAAAGAATTGCACTATTGCCAACTGTCCCATGGTACTTGGCATCCGTAGCAAATCAGTCATTATTTCAGTAAGTCCATTGCTTTTGTTTTTATTTTTAAAAATATAAACCAATGCAAAAAGCAAGGATATTAGTAGAAACAATCCTCCCAAAATAAATATTTGTAAATCCATTTGGAAGAAATGGACCAGTAGAATAATTATTAAACCTACTATCCCAAAAAGGACGGAGAAATTCTTAAATTTATTGGAATGAATTTCTCGTAGCTTTACTGCAGAAACACTTGTATCTTTATTATCAGTAGCGTAACTTGCAAGCTCTTCGGGCGAATATTCACGGGTAGTAAGAATTGTAATAAGAACGGCCAAAAACAAGACTGCAGCACCAATATAGAATGAAAACTTAACACTATCTGGCAATGCTTGTCCAACACGTGGCGTATTAGAAACATCAAACCAATTACTCAACACATAGGGCAAAGCAGAACCCGCCACAGCACCAATTCCGATAAAGAAACTTTGCATGGAAAAGCCAAGTGTTCGTTGCTCGGAAGGTAACATATCGCCTACAAAAGCACGAAACGGCTCCATCGAGATATTGATAGAAGCATCCATAATCCAAAGCATTCCAGCAGCAACCCAGAGCATCGGCGCATTAGGCATAAAAATCAATGCTAACGATGTGAGAATAGCTCCTGATAAGAAAAAGGGTTTACGTCGTCCTAATCTATTCCAAGTTTTATCACTCCAATAGCCAATAATGGGCTGAATAATCAAACCCGTAACCGGTGCGGCAAGCCATAAAATCGGGATATCACCTATATCTGCACCGAGGCTCTCAAAAATACGGCTTACGTTGGCATTTTGCAGAGCGAAGCCAAACTGTATTCCCAAAAAACCAAAGCTCATATTCCAAATTTGCCAAAAGCTAAGTCTTGGTTTCTTTACATATTTCATTTTATTGTCTTTCATATAGATTTATCAAAATTTACGGATTAAGGAGTTGTTCCTCGTACCATTAGTTTTGTTTTAATAATTCTGTTTTTATACTGTCCTAAAGTTTTGCCGTTAATTTTATCTATTAAAAGTTGCGCAGCAGTTTTGCCAACTTCATAACCGTGTTGCTCAACCGTTGTTAATAATGGATCTGTAGCCAAAGCTAAATCTCCTCCTGAAAAACCGCAAATACTAATATCATTGGGCACCTGTAAACCTCTTTTTTTTACAGCATAGAGAATTCCTGATGCAGTATGATCGTTAATGGCAAAAAATGCATCTGGCGGATTTGGCAAATCAAGCACCTTGGGAGTAAGTTCAATCGCTTCATTGCGTGTATCACAGTGAAAAACTAATGATTCATCCACTTCAATATTGTGTTTACGCATAGCATCCAAATAGCCATTTTTTCTATTTTTTGAAATCTCTAAATGAGGTGGCGAACTAAAAAATGCAATCCTTTTCGCACCTTTTTCGATAAGATAATTTACCGCAGTAAACGCACCCGCATAATCATCAACCACTACGCGGTCTGTGAGAATCCCAATGCAAATTCGATCAAAAAAGACTAACTGAATATCATTATCTAAAATATCCTGAAAGTGATCATACATATTTGTCTCTTTAGCCAAGCTTGCCAACACACCAGCTACACGTGCTAGAATAAGTGATTCCGTAATTTTTAACTCACGCTCATAACTCTCATGCGAACGAAAAATCATCACATTAAATCCTTCATCCGAAGCAACCTCTTCAATTCCCTGCAATATGGATGAGAAAAAATAATGAACAATCTCAGGTAAAATAACTGCAATTACATTGTTTCTTCCTGAGCGCAGATTCATAGCCATCGTATTTCGCTTGTAGTTAAGCTCCTTGGCACACGCCTTTACTTGCTGAATGGTTGCTTTGCTTATATCTGGATGATTATTCAATGCTCTCGAAACCGTAGAAGGAGAGACGCTTAATTTCTTAGCAATATCAACGATTGTAACTTGTTTTTTCTCCATAACTATTTTTTTAGCTTTTTTTCTATTTATCTGCAAAACAAACTCAAGTTATATCCAAAAGCAATTAAATACAAAACATCAATTTAATACAAAGTTAGAACAGTTTTTTTGGAAGATAAATAATTCAATACAAATGAACTCCTCACCTCTTTGCAAACGTTTGCAATTCAATTTTATTGCTAACTATCCAATATTCTTGTATCTCATTGAGTATTGATATAATTTTGTTTCAAAATCATGTATCAAGCATATTTTCATAAAGAAGTTCAATCCATAAGAATAAACATAATTTTCAAAACAACATAAAACAAATGAAGAACATGCAAACAATGCAAAAATTACGAATTTTGCTCATCTTTGTTTTAACACTCGGAATTAGCCTTTCAGCAAGTGCTCAAAGCAGAACAATTTCAGGTGTAGTGCAAGATGAAACTGGTGAAACCATAATTGGTGCCAGTGTCCTTGAAGAAGGGACAAGAAATGGTGTGCTTACCGATTTTGACGGAAAGTTTTCATTGCAAGTGCAAGCTAATGCAACTCTTGTGATAAGCTATGTTGGATATGTAACACAGGAAATCGCAGTAACAAATCAAAACAATTTGGTTATTGTACTTCAACAAGAAGATTTTCTTCTGAAAGAGGTCGTAGCAATTGGTTATGGTTCTCAAACTAAAAAAGAGATTACGGGAGCCATTTCAAGTGTGAAGGCTG
>CAYFTO010000111.1:0-3996 GCA_964346125.1 uncultured Paludibacter sp. | reverse complement strand
TAAATAGATAATAAATAAATCTATTTTGACTTTTATAAAGTTGCAATTAACAAGAGTTTAATTGCAACTTTATTTATTTTAAAATCTATCAAAGTAGATTTTTCCTTTGTTTTATTCATTTTATATAGCTATATTTGTAGATGTTTAAAAATCACAAATACAAATATCTATGAAAAAATTATTTGGCTTTATTTTATTATTCAGTTTGCTTGCAAACTTCAGCTTTGGACAAGCAGCACCTACTAAGTACGGACCAACTCCAAATGAGCGTCAAATGAAGTATCTGCAAGAGCCGATGGCAGCATTTATCCACTTTGGCATGAATACCTTTGCAGGGAATGACGGTATAGAATGGGGAAACGACATGAAACGCCCGGCATCTACATTTAATCCTACTGCCGGGAAAGTGGACACCGACCAATGGGTTCGACTTTTGAAAAAAGCAGGCTTTACGCGTGTGATTATCACTTTGAAGCACCACGATGGTTTTTGTACTTGGCCTACAAACGTAACCGATTACAACATTTCAAAAAGTCCTTACATGAATGGTAACGGCGATTTGGCAAAAGAACTTTCAGAATCTTGCGACAAATACGGAATGGATATGGGTATTTATCTTTCTCCTTGGGATGCATGGGAGCCTTCATACGGCGATGCTTCACCAGGTGATTACAACGATTTTTACGACGATCAATTACGTGAGCTTTTAGGTGGAGAATATGGGCGCACAAATCCAGAAACAGGCAAACGTGAAATTATCGAAATTTGGTTAGATGGTGCTACCGGAGCAGGAACTGCACATCAAACTTATGATTTTGCTCGCTATATTGCTACTGTACGTGAGCTGCAACCCAATTGTTTGACATGGATGACTTTGGATGCTGCCAAAAATTACAACGGACCGGAAGCCAATTTTCCTGTTGATGCTTTTTGGGTAGGAAATGAGGCTGGCTATGTAAACGACCCCGTTTGGATGAAAGTACAAGTGAACGGAAACAATGTTAGCAAATATATAAGCACTGGTAATTATATGTCAATTCCTGAAGCTGACGTTTCTATTCGTCCAGGATGGTTTTACCATACATCACAAGACGGTAGCGTTAAATCTCTGGATTACTTGACACACAATATTTATTTCCGCTCGGTAGGAATGGGTATTCCTCTTTTATTGAACGTACCTCCTACGCGTGCAGGTAAATTTCACGATACTGACTCCATTCGCTTGATGGAATTTGGAAAAGCAATCAGCAATACATTTCAAGAAAATTTATTGACAAGCGATATGAGTATTACGGCTTCTGCCTCACGCGGCACAGGCTTTGAAGCTTCCAATGTTTTGAACGATAATTATGATAGCTATTGGACAATGTCTGATGGACAAAATACTGGTTCTATTACTATTGATTTAGGAAAAGATGTAGAATTGGATGTAATTCGCATTCAAGAATATTTACCTTTAGGCCAACGCATTGGCGGTTGGAAATTAGAAGTAGAAGTATTTGGTAGCTGGAAAGAGTTTGGCTCAGGACAAACTATTGGTTATCAGCGTATGGTAAAAGGTAATTTATTACCCGTAAAAAAAATCAGATTTACTGTAACTTCTTCATTGGCTGTTCCGCTAATTAACAGTATTCAAGCATATCGCTCGGATGAATCTATTACAAAAATGGGACCTATACCAACTGGAATAAACAGCACAGATGCATCTGATTTACAGTCATTAGCAACAAAGAAAGTTTCAAAACTAAAATTTGAAATTACAGAAATACCAAATGGCAAATGGCCTACACTGGCTGAAATGAATTTTTACGCTACTATTGACGGAGTACGTACAGAGTTAAGTCGTTCAGGATTTACAGCTACAGCTACATCCGAAGCTAAGCAAGTGGTTAATGGCGAACCTGATTGTCCTGCAAGCAATAGTTTAGATGGTAACACATCTAGTATTTGGCAACCTGAGTGGCAACCCAAAGTGAGCATGCCTCAATCATTAACATATGATTTTGGAAAACAAATAGACTTGACTGAAATCAGCTATTTGCCACGCCAAACTTCCGACCAAGATATGCCATCTAAGTTTAATATCTACATTGCTGAAAACGCTGAAGATGATTTCACACTTTCTCTATCTGGAGGTAAATTCAACGTAAATCAAAAAACAGCTCAATTTACACCTATTGCAGCTTCTGATTGGGAAGTGTTGAGTGATTATAGTAAATTAGGCAATGCCATTAAATCAAAAACTGATAATGCAGTTGCACAAATCATTTTAGATAAAAACTGGTTCAGATTAATTGGTGCAAAATCACCTGAAACTGGAATTTTAGAAGTATGGATTGATGGAGAAAAAGCTGCCACGATTGATACCTATTCAACCAGTTTGACAAAAGATGCTTTACTGTATGAAAGCAATGGATTAAGCAGTAGCGAACATGTAATTCAAATTAAAGCGACTGGCAACAAAAATGAGAATTCAGCAGGCTCGGCAATTGTTTTACAAAATATATTCACTTTAGAAACAGGTGTAAAAGGCATGTTTGAAATGGACAAAAGCTTTACTGAAACCACTGAAGATGCTGGAACTCTTAGTTTCACAGTGCGTCGTGTAGGAGATTTGAGTGAAGCTGCAACAGTAACATACATCACTTCGCCAGGAACTGGAGTGCATGGTAAAACTTATATTGATCAAACGGAAGTATTGCATTTTGCAGCAAGAGAATCTATAAAAACAGCAACAATTACTATTGTAGATAATGATGTGGCTGAAGGTAATAAAGATTTTTACATCGAATTAAATACTCCAAGCAACAATCATATTTTAGGTTTTGCAAAAGAGCAACGAATTTTAGTTTATGATAATGATGGCGACGCTTCTAATGCAAACTTGGAAGGATATTGCCTACCTGGGGGTACACAACATGCTGAAAAGAAGGCTTTTTTGAAATCGGCAAGTACAGATAATGCTAAAAAAAACTTTAGCTACAATGCTGAAACTGCACCAAATTCTGTTTACGTAAAATATTTAGATGATTCAATTGAAGCTGAGCGTGGAAGTACTTTCACGCTCAACTTACTTGCCAACAAAGCAAGCGATGATTTTTCTGCTGTGTATCAAGATTTCAGATATAATGTAGCCTATATTTACGCTGATTGGAATGCTGATTTGAACTTTACGGAAGATGAATTAGTTGCACAAGTTGGCTTGCGCAGTGGTGATTTTGGAGCTCACGGCACCAATAATGTGAAAGCAAATTTTGATTACACATTGGATATAGCTCAAGAAATTACAGTACCCGAAACGGCCATTTTACAAAATATTCCTATCCGCATACTTTATCACAATGCTTGGCTAGGATTGGATAATGGGGCGTGCAGCAGTGTAAACGAAGGTATGATTTATGATTTTAAATTAAAAATCTTAGCAACTTCAACCAATATCTCTTCAGTATCAAGCAAACAGTTTCAGGTAAATTCTTTCAATAAAAAAATCAATGTAAAAGGTAATTTGAATGCTGGTAGCAAAATAATTGTATATAATATGCTAGGTAAAGCTTGTGCACATTCATTGATTCATACAACTCAATTAGAAACAACAATTGACGCATCCACTCTTTCAAAAGGAATTTATGTAGTTGCAATTCAGCAGGAAGGAAAGCTGGAGTCGCACAAAATAGTATTGTAAATTGCAGAGTTCTGCTCTTTATTTATAATAAAAACCACACTTAAAACATCGATTTTAACTAAAAGCCATGTTACTTTGTGGTTTTTTTTATTGCAAAAATTGAAAATAACTATTTATTCAAAACAAAGTGAAACAATATTTTGAATACGGCGAAAAAGAGCTTGAATTTTTGAAGAAAAAAGATAAACGATTAGCGGCAGTTATTGAGCAGGTAGGTTTGATAAAGCGCGAAGTTAATACTGATCTTTATTATTCATTGATTGATTCGATTGTCGGACAACAAATCTCTACCAAAGCTCATCAAACCATACGGA
>CAYFTO010000110.1:0-4043 GCA_964346125.1 uncultured Paludibacter sp. | reverse complement strand
ATTAGCTATTAGCTATTCCAAGATTTCAGAATTTCAAGATTGAATATCAACCGAATATCTACTGAATATCTATCGAATTACTACTGAATTACTACTGAATATCAATCAAATTACCACTAAATATCAATCGAATATCAATTCTTTTCTCCTTGTTCCTTATTCTTTGTACTAAATAAACTTTTAGTTTAATCATTCATCACTAAAAAATAGTATCTTTGTAGCTTGAATAAAATTATGATTTAGTGTATGAAACGAGCTATCTTTCCGGGTACTTTTGATCCGATTACTACAGGGCATCACAACATAGTAATGCGTGGTTTGAAACTCTTTGACGAGATAATTATTGGTGTTGGTAACAATATTAATAAAAGGACTCTATATAGCATAGAGGAGCGTGTAGCTATGGTGGAGGCAGCCTTTGACGGCGTAGAGAAGGTGCGAGTTGTAGCTTATAACAGCCTAACAGTTGATTTTGCGAAGGAGATGGAGGCGGATTATATTCTTCGTGGTATTCGAAGTGTGGGTGATTTTGAGTTTGAACACACTATCGCTACTGCCAACAAGCATCTTTCGGGCATTGAGACTGTTATTTTATATACAGACAACGAACATTCATTTATCTCATCAACTGTGGTACGGGATTTGATTAGCTTTGGGAAAGATGTAAAAGAATTTTTGCCTAAACATGTTGAATTACCAATTAAAACGTTTGACAAATAATCGCTTTAGATTAGCAAACTCTGAAAAATAGACTTTTTATAAAAAAAACAGATTGAATTATTCCCTATGAATAGATTTAAAACACTTTTTCTCTTTCTGCTTATTGCATCAATTTCCCTAAATATAAATGCAAAAGAGGAAGAAAAATACTACAGCATCAATAAAAACATAAGCATATTTAATAGTGTATTGCGCGAGTTAAACACTTTTTATGTGGACACTATCAACTATAACAAACTGGTAGAAACAGGTATCCAAAATATGCTCAAATCGCTTGACCCCTACACCACTTATATGCCTGAAGAGAACGGCGATGACATCAAAATGATGACCTCAGGCGAGTACGGTGGGATTGGTTCAATGATTATGCAGAGAGATGGTCAAGTGATTATTTCTGAACCCTACGAGGGCATGCCCGCACAGCGCGTTGGACTTATACCTGGCGATATCATTATTGAGGTAGATGGCGTATCTACAATAGGTAAAAGTTCATCAGAAGTGAGTGAAATGCTACGTGGACAAAGTGGTACAGATATATCTTTAAAAGTAGAGCGAATAAACAAGAAAAAACCGATAGAATATAAGTTTTTACGCGAAAAGATACAAATCAATCCGATTCCATACTATGCTGCAAATGAAGGCATAGGTTATTTGTTGTTGAGTGACTTTACGGACAAAGCGGCTATGGAGTTTCGTGACGCTGTGAACGATATGGTTGAAAATGAACACATTCACTCGTTAATCATTGATGTACGCGGCAATCCGGGTGGTTTGGTCGATGAAGCTGTTAAGATTATGGGTTATTTTGTGCCAAAAGGTACTGAGATTGTTCATACTAAAGCACGTCACGACCAACTGAATCAAGTATATCGCACACCACATAAGCCTATTTATCCAGATATGAAAGTGGCTGTTTTGGTAAATAGTTCATCTGCTTCGGCCTCGGAGATTTTAGCCGGTTCGATGCAAGACCTTGACCGAGGAATAGTGATAGGCGAACGAACTTTTGGCAAAGGTTTGGTGCAAAATATACGTCCTTTGGGTTATAATAGCCACTTGAAAGTTACCCTTGCTAAATACTACACACCAAGCGGCAGATGTGTGCAAGCGGTGGATTATAGCCATCGAAACGAAGATGGCAGTGTTGGACAAATCCCAGATAGTTTGATTAACACATTCAAAACTCTGAATGGACGCATTGTAAAAGATGGCGGCGGCATTATTCCCGATACAATTACAAGCAAAAAAGAGAAGATGAACATCGCAGATTACATTCTTTTGCAAAACCATTATTTTGAATACGCCAATATTTTTGCTTCAAAACACAGAAAAATTGATGCTCCATCCAAATTTAAATTATCGGATAGTGAATACAATAATTTTGTTGATTATTTGGTAAATGAAAAACAGTTTACCTACTCAACTCAGTCGGAACGCTATTTTAAGCAGTTTGAAGAAGTGCTTAAAATGGATGGATTTGATGAATCGGCCAAAGAGCAGATTGAAGCTTTAAAAAAGAAAATTTTGCCTAATATCGAAAATGATATGAAAGAGTATCGCAACGAGATTGAAGATTACCTTTCAAGTGAAATCATCAAACGCTATTATCACCAGAAAGGAGAAGTGGAGTACCTACTTCGTGATGATAGCGATACGAAATTGGCCAGAAAAATTCTTAATAACCAAAAAGAGTATAATGGAATATTGAGCGTGAAATAGAGTATCTGCTTTACTCTAAGCTACTCAATTTTTAACGCATTATTTCTTACTAAAAAATATATTTTCACAAAAGCTTATAAAAAACGGTATACTCCAATTAGATGAAACTGCTTACTAAATATAGATTGGTAGTTATAATTGGTTTTATGTCTTATTTCAAATTAAACAAATAGTTTTTCAAAAAAAATGAATCATCAAACTGAATCAAATTATACGCCTTTTTGGAAAAATAAGGAAGCCATAGCTCAAATACCTTCGCCTTGCTACGTTATGGATGAGATGGCTTTTCGTCGTAATTTATCGCTGATACAATCAGTAGCTGAGCGAGCTGAAGTTGAGATTATTTTAGCATTCAAAGCTTTTGCAATGTGGTCGACCTTCCCGATTGTTCGGGAATATATCAAGCACAGCACAGCGAGTTCCTTGTCTGAAGCGTATTTGGCTTTTGAAGAGATGGGAAGCCCTGCGCACACATATGCTCCAGTCTATACGGATAAGGATTTTCCTGAAATCATGCGAATGAGCAGCCACATCACTTTCAACTCCTTATCGCAATTTGAAAAATTTTATCCACAAACGATAAACAAAGAAATATCTTGCGGCATCCGTGTCAATCCAGAATATTCTGTAGTAGAAACGGATATGTACAACCCAAGTCGTCCGGGTTCTCGATTGGGCGTTTTGGCGTCTCAACTGGGCGATACATTACCTGAAGGCGTAGAGGGTTTGCATTTTCACGTTTTATGCGAAAACAACTCTTACGATTTAGAAAAAGTGTTACAAGCCTTTGAAGAGAAGTTTGGGCATTTTATTCCACAAATCAAATGGCTCAATATGGGCGGTGGGCATCTGATGACGCATAAAGATTATGACACCGAGCATCTGATTAGCTTACTCAAAGGATTTAAAGCAAAATATCCGCATTTGAAAATTATTTTAGAACCAGGAAGTGCTTTTGCGTGGCAAACCGGCGTTTTAGTATCGGAAGTGCAAGATATTGTTGAAAATGCAGGCATCAAAACTGCGATGTTGGATGTATCCTTTGCTTGCCATATGCCCGATTGCTTGGAAATGCCCTACAAACCTACTATTACCTATGCTACTGACGAAGTAGAAGGCAAGCCAACCTACAATATGGGCGGAAACAGCTGCCTTTCTGGAGATTATTACGGAGCTTGGTCATTCGACAAAGAGTTAAAAGTAGGCGATCCGATAGTTTTCGAAGATATGATTCATTATACTATGGTGAAAACAACAGTATTTAACGGCGTTGCACATCCATCAATTGGCATTTGGAGTAAGGATAATGAATTTAAGCTAATTCGTCAATTTGATTATGCTGATTATAAAAACAGAATGTCTTAAATCCTCATAGTAAAGGCGTTAAAGCATACTGCATCTAAATTTTTAAAAAATTTGAACTTCAATCTCAAAATTTAGTTGCTTAACTTGAAAAAATCAATTAATTTTGTGTCCTCTTTGCAAAGAGAATTTTTAATAATTAAAGGTAATATAGAGAATGGGAAAAGTATTAGTTATTGGCGCAGGTGGCGTTAGTACAGTTGCTGTGCATAAAATGGCTCAGAATCCTGATGTTTTTACAG
>CAYFTO010000109.1:0-4127 GCA_964346125.1 uncultured Paludibacter sp. | reverse complement strand
TTATATTTTTCTATTTTCATTCTCTAAAATTTTGCTCTAAAAATTGAACCAACAAGTATAGGAACAATCATTCATATATTATATAATAACACTCAAAATTTAAATAAGTTTTATCAAATTTCAATTATTAAAATATTTT
The DNA here is from genome assembly GCA_964346125.1 of uncultured Paludibacter sp. Taxonomy (GTDB): domain Bacteria; phylum Bacteroidota; class Bacteroidia; order Bacteroidales; family Paludibacteraceae; genus UPXZ01. Next base: position 3,988 of record CAYFTO010000109.1, on the reverse strand, counting down.
CTTGATTATGATATACGCAGGTTTAATATAGTTTTTTATCAAAAAGCTTAAATTCTGAAATCTAATTGAAATGTATTTCATATATTTGCATGACTAAACTTTTTTTTGAGCCAAAACAAAGAAATTATGAGAAAGATTTATTTATTTCTACTACTTCCTTTTTTGATTTCATCGTGCGATTATATTCCTATGCTGAAAAAGAAAAATGAGACGATATTTGTACCTGATAGTTTTTATACTATGCCACCAATCGACACACTTCAACTAACATTAGAAGCACTTCAAAACAAACCCATTATTCGAGGGTTTAAACAAGAAGGCGGTTTACAGGTTGATAGTTTATATTATGTAGGCTTTTCTGTGACAGAACAAGATTTAGATGTTTTTCATTTTGTAAATGAAAATGATGAAGAGTTTTTATTTGACAGAAATGACACTCGTTGGAAGCTAATTAAAAAATCAGATTACCCTACATTAGCAAATAGAGGTCTTGTAGCTAATCCAGATTATTTAACGAAACAACTTTTGGTAATATGGCGAAATATCTCATTAGTAAAAGAGGAGTTGAATGATCATGAGTACATTGATGAGAAAATACGAGAAATTGTATATCTAAAAGAGATATATAAAGAAATTGAAACACAAACAGAAGTAAATGATTCAATAGAAATAACACAGTAAACAAAAAATCCTCTGAAATTCAGAGGATTTTTTGTTTCAATTACTTCAGAGAATCTAACTCTTCTTGGGTTTTATGTCGCAAACCTGGATTCTCTTTTGCCATTTCTCTTTTTATTTCATCGGGATAGCCAGCGCGTATAATGCTTGGAGGTAGATTATATTCATTCCTGATAAACTCACCATCTTTCTCCAATTTGATATTACCATCTAAGAATTTAACCAATAAAAATTGGCCTAATTTCCGCCAAGCATTTGTAACATCTTCCGAAGATTCTACGCTATACGATGTTAAGTATTTTATCGCATTTTCTTTACTCATACCCATTGCAGTAGCTTCAATATCGGGTAAGTCTTTAGCAAATTTTGTCTCAATTTCAACTTGCTTCTTTTTCACATCTTCCATCATAGGAAGGTATTTTCCATAAGCCAAATTTGAAACTAAGTTAAAGACCCAAAAAGCTGAAGTTTCCGAATAGTCTAACAAACTACCATTCTCCTCGCTAAAGCACCAAGGCACCTCATTAGTTCCTGCGAAAATAGGAATATATACACTGCTTGCAGCATCATCAACACCAAACCAAAGTATTCCGCCAACATGATTTGGAAGCCAATTACGCAATTGAGCTACAAATGAAAAACCAGTTTGCTGCGTTGCAATTGGACGCTCGTGCCCATAAGTTAGGTTTTCAATCTGAAATGTAAGCGGACTATGGCGCAATTTACTTCCAAATGTACCTGCCCCTACTCCTTTTGTCATATCAAATTCAGTACCTTCATATTGGTCTCGCATCATATTTTTCAAATCATCAACCGATAATTTTCGATCTGGTTTTACCCAAAGTGGCATACGGGTTTTTGTTTCTCCTTTTACATAGCTAATATAGTCATTCATCTCCTGGTTTACGCTTTTAAAGAAAGACCAAACACGTGCTTCACATATGCGAAGTGCCGAATAATCCAGAGGAGCATAGACATCAGAGAAACTAAAATCTTCATCTTTGCCATCAAAATAACCCTTCTCACGAGCAAAAGAGACCACATCTGGCGAGTACATACAGTTTTCTTTATCATCAAAAGGAATGTTTGTTATGCGTGCTTGGTTTGCATGAGCAGAGATACAATCGTCGGGTAGACGAAGTGCAACCCACACTGTACCCTTGCTACCAGCTCCTTTACCCACTATTTCAAGAATCCATGCTTCATTGGGATCAGCTATTGAAAAAGATTCGCCCGAGCTATAATAGCCGTATTCATCAACCAAATCAATAATTGTTTTGATAGCTTCGCGAGCTGTTGTAGAGCGTTGCAATGCAATATACATCAAGCTCCCATAATCCATAATTCCGGTGGTGTCAACCAACTCGGGGCGTCCTCCAAAGGTTGTTTCACCAATAGCCACTTGGTGCTCGTTTATATTGCCTATCACATTATAGGTTTTTGCAGCTTGTTTTATTTTTCCTAAATATTTACCTGAATCCCACTCGTAAACATCCAATAAAGTCCCTTCTGGATATTCGGCTGCTGGATAATGATATAGTGCACCAAAAAGGTAATAAGAATCAGCTGCATAAGAGATAAAAGTAGAGCCATCAACAGATGCTTTTTTCCCAACTAAAAAATTGGTACAAGCCCAAGTCGATACAGTTGCTATTAGAAATAAACTGAAAAGAATAAATCGTTTTTTCATGATTTTATTTTTTATAAGGTATGAATTATTATTAAAGAACAAAGATACATTATTTAGATGTAATATTAAACAATGACAAAGAAACTGATAAAACTACAAGAGTTAAAATTAAAAAAAGTCGCTTCATGTCAAATGAAACGACTTTTATACCTAAATTAATTGCAAACTATTTTTGCTTTAATAAATCTCTGATTTCGCCCAAAAGAACTTCTTCTTTTGTTGGTTCTGGTGCTGCAGCTTCTTCTACTACTTCCTCCTCTTTTTTCTTCAATCTGTTAATTCCTCTAACCATCAGGAATACAACCAAAGCCAAAAGCAAAAAGTTGATAGCAACAGTAATAAAGTTACCATAAGCTAAAATGGTAGCATCACCTATTTCGCGTGCCTGTTCCAAAGTGGAATCAGCAGGAACGTCTCCTTTTATAACCCAATATAAGCTACTGAAGTCAGGCTTTCCTACTATTGCGCCAACAATAGGCATAATTAGGTCATCAATGATACTTGTGATAATGGTACCAAAGGCTCCCCCAACTATAACACCGACAGCCATATCTATGGCATTGCCTTTAACTGCAAATTCTTTAAATTCTTTTACAAATCCCATAATTGTTTAGTTTAATGTTTGAATTACAAAGATATTTAATTTTTTGAAAAATAAAAAAAACATCCAAATTATATTAGCATTAATGGATGTTTTTCTTAAATTTCAATTTTTATTCATCAAATTTGCTTTGTAATTGCTTAATTTTCTTGCTCTTCACAACGATCCGACAAAAGCTGAATCAATTTGTATTCTGGCAAGACTAATTTACAATAACCTCTTCCAAATAAGTATCTAAAACAGCTTTAGCTTTAGCTAATTGATCTGGTGTGTTTTGTTCAACATCTTCTAATTCATACTTCCAGCCCAAAGCTTCCCATTTATGAATACCCAAGCGGTGATAAGGCTGAATTTCCAGTTTTTGAATATTTTTCATAGGCTGAAGGAATTTTCCCAAAGCATGTAAATGCTCCTCTGAATCAGTGTATTCAGGAATTAAAACATAGCGTGCCCAAACTGGCTTGTTTATTTCTTGCAAATACTCTACCATACGAAGAGTTGCACTATTCGATACACCTGTAATTTTGCGATGAGCTTCATCATCCATCTCTTTGATATCCAAAAGTACTAAATCAGTATATTTCAATAGCTCTTTTACATCTGATGTGAGGTAACTCCCATTCGTATCAATACAAGTATGAAAGCCCTCCTCTTTTAGCATTTTGAACAATGGAATTAACTCCCTTGCTTGCATAGTAGGTTCACCGCCCGAAACAGTTATGCCGCCAAGTTTTCCAAAGAATGGTCGTTGACTACGAGCCATTTTCAAAATCTCTTCGTATTCATAAAGTCGAGATTCGCCTGTCTTGTCAATCGTATCTGGATTTGCACAATAGAGACATTTGAAATTACAGCCTTGTGTAAATAGTACCATTCTTACGCCTGGTCCATCATAGGTGCCTAAAGATTCTACCGAATGAAGTCTAATCATCTTTTAATTGATATAAAATTGTGTTGTTTTCTAGAGTAGAAAAGGCAAGCTTAAATAATATTTGAAAGCTTGCCTTTTCTTTAATTAA
>CAYFTO010000108.1:0-4631 GCA_964346125.1 uncultured Paludibacter sp. | reverse complement strand
AAACTTTCCAACTTTGTAAACTTTATAACTAACGTTTAATGGAAACAAAAAAGCACATTGTCCAAAATTGTCAATGTGCTTAATTTATTTGGTAGAAATATATATCTTATTTTGTTTCTACTTCTAATACCAAGGTTCCAATTTGCTTATTAAATCCGGTAATCGGCTCAGCAAAGCGCGTCAAATTATCTTTAATTTTCACAAATTTGCTTTCAGTGATATTTAGTAGAGTAACATCTTTGATAAGTCTATCAGTATCTATAGGATCACTTGACAAAAGGATTTTATCTTCATCTGGACTTATAATAAAAGCTTTGACGATTAAATCTTCTTCAGTCATCTTTAGTAGATATTGGTTTGTTTGATCTAAATTGTTACGCATCATATCACTACGAATTGCCCATGAGTAAGCGCGTGTAAGTTCCACGTATTTCGAGTTATGTAAGCTATCAATCATTTCTGCGTGTTTTTTCTCAATTTCAGATAACTCCTTTTTTAATGAGATTCTCTCAAATTGCCAAAAAGCTAAACAAACAAGCAGAGCTATAAGCAACATAAAATTAAGTTTATGCTTCCATAAAAATCGTATTGTTCTAAAAGAACTTTTATTCTTTGTTGCACTTGTTGTACCTTCAGAACCTGTGTCGTTTACTATATGACTATTCATATGCTCCCATTTTCAAAATTGAAATCTCTTTTCCAGTAAGGAAACGATATTTACCACGAGGTAAATTCTTTTTAGTCAATCCAGCAAAATATACACGATCTAATCTTAAAATACGATAACCAAGTGATTCAAAAATACGACGTACAACACGATTTTGACCAGAGTGAATTTCAATTCCAACTTCGGATAAACTATCGTCTTTTACAAACTCTAATGAGTCAGCTTTGATTACAGTGTCACCCAAAGTAATTCCATTAATAATCATTTCGTAATGTTCAGCAGTTAAGTCGTCAGATAGTTTGACGTGATATATTTTCTTCTTTTCGTATTTTGGATGAGTCAATTTTGTAGCCAAATCGCCATCGTTGGTAAATAGAAGTACACCTGTAGTATTTCTATCCAATCGTCCTACAGGATAAATACGTTCACTACAAGCATTTTTTACTATATCCATAACTGTTTTGCGTTCATGTGTGTCCTCAACAGTAGTGATAAAGTTTCTTGGCTTATTGAGTAAAAGATAGATTTTTCGTTCAATGGATACAATTTGATCTTTAAACTTAACCTCATCAGTTGGAAGAACTTTTGAACCAAGTCCTGTGACAATCTCACCATTTACAGAAATAACACCTGCTTGTATGTAGTCATCAGCCTCTCTTCGTGAACATATACCACTATTGGCCAGGAATCTATTCAGGCGAATGGGTGTATCGGGATCAAAGAAACTTTGTTTACTTTCAAAAGGTCTATTCGTTTTGAATTTCCCACGAGGATTAAAATTGTCTTGTCGATTATAGTTTCTAATAGGAAAATCCTCCTCTTGGTTGAAACGAACTACTTTACTTTTTCCACTTTTAGAAATTCGCTGTCTTGTTCTTTTGGGTTTTTCGTCTGCCGAACTAGTTGAACTATTGGATGTTTTCTTTCTTAATACTGGAGCTTTGTCATTGTTAAATCTTTTCCTCTCATTATATGGAGTTGATTCCTCTCGCCAGCTCTGTCTATCAGAATTATAATTGTTGCTTGTCTTATCATTTCTATTATAATCAGCATATTTTCTATTGCTATTATATTCAGAATGATTGTAACTTCTTTGGTTTTCGCCTCTATTAGTCTGTTTATAACTTCTATTGTTAATCGACTTACCGTCACGGCTGGCGTCCGAGTCGTTATTAAAACGCCTTTTTTCATTAAATGTGTTCATTGAAAATGTAATAAATTTGTATAATGTAGTTTTACTACTTATTTATTATTGATGTTTTTAGTAAAATTATTTTGCGAATATTTGTTTAGGTTATTAACGCTGCAAAGATAACCATTTTTAGATATATAATGTTTAGATTTTATTAAAAAAAGACTAAAGAGTCTTTTTTTTATGCGATATTTAATACAAATAGCATTCTTTCCGAATTGTTTTAAGCTATAAAAGTTCATATAAAATGAATATCAAAGTATAGATTTGTGCGAGTAATATAAAAAAAGCCGCATTGTATTTGTTGAGAAAACTCCTGTAAACAGGATTTGAGCTAAAGTTGAACTCTCTGTAATCTGCCGTTTCATAAATGAAAACCCGAAGGTGCAGCCCGCCATCGAGAAGCTTTAATCTCGGTAGTTTTTTAAGCGTTGAGTTTTCCAATCTCTAACAATGCGGCAATGCAAATATACAAACTTTTTTTGTAATAGCAATTAATAATGTCTTTTTTTTTTTACTGCAAATTATTTTCAAGTAATATATGAAATACGAGTATTTTTAATAGAACTCTAAATCTTTAGTCTTTTATTTCGCGTTTTGAAAAAAAAACTTTACTTTTGTACTTCTAAAAAATAAACAATTATCTAACTGTTTTTAAAATGGCTAAAAATAAAGAAACAAAGCATGAATTAGAAGGAGTAGGCGAGGTGCTTTCTTCAACGGAACAATTTATTGAAAAAAATCAAAAATCGATTTTAACCGCAGTTGCTGTTATAATATTAATTATATTGAGCGTAATGGCTTTCCGTAATTTTTACATCAAGCCAAGAGAAGTAGCAGCTGAAAATGCAATGTTTAAAGCGCAAGAACTTTTTGCATCTCAACAATTTGATGAGGCATTAAATGGCGATGGAGAGGATATCTTGGGTTTCAAGGAAATTGCATCTAAATACAGCTTGACTAAGTCAGGTAAAATGGCTAAAGCTTACACAGGTATTGCTCAATACCGTTTAGGTAATTATCAAGATGCTGTAAAAAGTTTGGCTCAGTATGATGGAAAGGATGTCTATTTCAAAACCTCAATTGTAGGTTTGATTGGTGATTGCTATGCTGAATTAGGAGATTTTTCAAAAGCACAAAGTTATTATAAAAAAGCAATTGCTGAAAAAAATGATTTAGCTCCTATTTACCTGAAAAAATCAGGAATTCTTTATGAGTTAGATAATAAATCACAAGACGCTGAAAAAGCATTTCTTCAAATTAAAGAAGATTATCCACAAAGTGCCGAGGCTGCTGATATTGATAAATATATCGCTCGCGTACAAGGGTAGTTTAATTGCGCTTATTTTAAGCAAATTAATTGTTTAAAGATAATCGCGCTTGAAATTAATTATGTCAATAATAAAATAAAGAGCTGCTTTAACTAAAATAAAGCAGTTTTTTATTATATAAAACAAATAAATATGGCAACAATTTATCAGAACCTATCCGAATATAATTCAGAAACATTGCCCCCAAAGGAAGTGTTAGAGAATCAAAAATATGCTATAGCTGTTGCAGATTGGAATCCAGCCATAACCTTTACTTTGCTAAGGGGTGCAATAGATGCATTAATTGAAAATGGTGTAAAAGAAGAGAATATTACAGTTGTTCATGTTCCTGGAACCTTTGAGTTAAGTCATGCAGCCTCAAAATTGATGAATACATATAAATATAATTCAATTGTTACCTTAGGTTGTGTTATTCAAGGTGAAACACCACATTTTACTTATGTTTGTGAAGGGGTTACGCAAGGTATAACTTCATTAAACTTGCATAGAGATGGTTGTCCAGTTATTTTTGGAGTGCTAACAACAAGCACCTTAAAGCAAGCTCAGGATCGTGCAGGAGGTATTCACGGCAATAAAGGAGTTGAAGCTGCAATAACAGCAATAAAAATGGCGAATATTATTTGGTAGTTTCAAATAATCATATTACCTTTGCACACGCAAAATGGAAATGAAGAAAGATTGAAAGAGTTTAATCAAAATAAGTATTCAATTTCTAAAAATGGGCAGATACCAAAGTGGCCAACTGGGGCTGACTGTAACTCAGCTGTCTTTCGACTTCGGAGGTTCGAATCCTTCTCTGCCCACTTGCAATTTGCGGAAGTAGCTCAGTTGATAGAGCATTAGCCTTCCAAGCTAAGGGTCGCGGGTTTGAGCCCCGTCTTCCGCTCTGAGTTAATTAAATAAGCATTGTAAATAATTTTACAGTGCTTTTTTGTTTTTAAAGAGTAGTTTTATAGTTGATGTTTATATGGTTCTTTTTCTAAAAGTTTTAATGATTAATTGTATTCTTAATTTTAGAAAAACATGATAGTATTATATAGAATAAGTTTGAAAAATAATTATATAGAAATTGATTGTTTTATTTTAGAAAACTTTTTAATTTAAAAGATGTGCATGAGTGCAATAAATTTTGTATTTTTGTTACTTACTAAAATAATAGATAGGATAATCAAGTTAAAGTAATTAAATTCTAATTAATTATTAAATCCAAAACCATAAAAGAAGATGAAAGGAATTGTATTAGCAGGCGGGTCGGGAACACGTCTATATCCGATTACAAAGGGTGTATCAAAGCAATTGATACCAATTTATGATAAACCGATGATTTATTATCCAATTTCAGCTTTGATGTTAGCTGGTATTAAGGATATATTGATTATTTCAACTCCTGAAGATTTACCCGCTTTTAGACGCTTACTTGGAGATGGTGCAGATATTGGTG
>CAYFTO010000107.1:0-4688 GCA_964346125.1 uncultured Paludibacter sp. | reverse complement strand
TATATGGGCGCGTATCACCTGAGGGTGTAAAAGCTATTTTAGAGGAGTATAAGGACGCTGAATGTGCTTGTCCGAATATGTTGCAGCAGCATTAAATTAAAAAAAGGGAGTGAAAACTCCCTTTTTTATAGAAAAACTAATTTAATTAATAGAATCTAAAGCTTGAGTAAAGTCAGCTATGATATCATCAATATGTTCAATTCCTACAGAAACGCGAAGTAAACCTTTTTCAACCCCTGCAAGTACCTGAGCTTCAGGAGAAAGTTGTTCGTGTGTTGTAGATGCAGGATGGATGATCAATGTTTTAGCGTCTCCTACGTTGGCAACATGACTTACCATTTCGAGCGCATTAATAACATCATCAGCTTTTGCAGGATCACCTTTAACTTTGAATGTAAGAACACCTCCAGCTCCTTTAGTAAAGTATTTTTGGGCTAAATTGTAGTATTTGCTACTTGGCAAGCCAGGATAATTTACATATTCTACTCTTGGGTGGTTTTGCAACCACTCTGCTAACTTTTGCGTGTTTTCAATATGACGCTCCATTCTTAGCGATAGAGTTTCTAAACCTTGCAGTAAAAGGAATGAGTTAAAAGGACTAATTGCAGCTCCCCAGTCACGTAAGGCTTCTACACGCGCCTTGATAATAAAGGCTATGTTGCCAAATGGGCCATCACTACCAAAAACGTCCCAAAACACTAAGCCGTGATAGCTATCGTTGGGTTCTGTGAATACAGGGAATTTACCATTACCCCAGTTGAAGTTTCCAGCATCAATAATAATTCCACCCATGCTTGTACCATGACCGCCAATCCACTTTGTAGCACTCTCTACAACGATATTTGCACCATGCTCTATAGGTTTGAAAAGATAGCCACCGCCAGCAAATGTGTTATCTACTATAAAAGGAATTTCATACTTTTTCGCAATAGCTGCAATAGCATCAAAGTCAGCCACACTTAAATCTGGATTTCCAATTGTTTCGATATAAATTGCTTTAGTTTTATCATCTATGCGTTTTTCGAAGCTCTCTGGACTATCATCTTCTGTAAAACGAACATTGATCCCAAGACGTTTAAATTGATTTTTAAACTGATTGTATGTTCCTCCATATAGGTGAGATGAACTTACAAAGTTATCACCTATTTCCAAAAATGTATTTAATGCAATAAATTGTGCAGAGTGTCCCGATGCAGTTGCAAGTGCAGCTACACCACCTTCTAAAGCGGCTACACGTTTTTCAAAAACATCCGATGTTGGGTTCATTAAGCGGGTGTAAATATTCCCAAACTCTTTTAATCCAAATAAGTTAGCACCATGTTGTGCGTCATTAAATGTATATGCTGAAGTTTGGTAAATAGGCACTGCTCTTGAATTTGTTGTGCTATCTACCACTTGTCCTGCGTGGACTTGTAAAGTTTCAAATTTCTGTTTGTTATTAGCCATAATAATAGTTTTTTATATTCTAATCGATTTGTTTCTATAAAGGATAGTTTTCAAAATCATAAAGTATTGTTGACAAATAGCGTTCACCAGTATCAGGTAGAACTGCAACAATATTTTTCCCCTTGTTTTCTTCTTTTTGAGCCAGTTGTAAAGCTGCGTAAATAATAGCACCCGATGATATACCTACTAATAAGCCCTCCGTTTTTGCCAATTGTCTTGAGGTAATTATCGCGTTGTCGTTACTTACAGGAATTACTTCATCAACTACTGATGCGTCATAATTGCCAGGAATAAACCCTGCACCTAAGCCTTGTATTTTATGAGGGCCTGGTGCACCTCCTGATAATACAGCTGAATCTGTAGGTTCCACAGCAGCTACATAAATGGATGGTTTTAATGATTTTAATTTAGCTCCAGCTCCACTTACAGTTCCACCTGTACCTACGCCGCTAACTAGTATGTCAATTTCTCCGTTTGTGTCTTCCCAAATCTCTTTGCCAGTAGTTTCAAAATGAATTTTTCTATTAGCACCGTTTTCAAATTGTTGTGGGATAAAACTTTGTGGATTTTCTTGATGAAGCTCATTAGCTTTTGCAATAGCACCTTTCATACCTTCACTACCCGGAGTTAATATTAATTTGGCTCCATAAGCTTTAAGCAGATTTCTACGTTCTACGCTCATAGTATCTGGCATTATAAGTGTTAACTTATAGCCTTTTACTGCTGAAACCAATGCTAAACCAATTCCAGTATTTCCACTTGTTGGTTCTATAATCTCGTAGCCTTCTTTTAACAGCCCCTTTTGTTCTGCATCATCAATCATTGCTAATGCGATACGATCCTTTACTGAACCGCCTGGATTGAAGGATTCTAATTTTGCTATAATATTTGCTACTGCTTTATTTTGAGTACCATATTTATTTAAACTCACTAAAGGTGTTGAGCCAATTGTTTGGGTTATATCTTTTGCTATCATAAATTTATATTTTATTCTCTTTCGTTTACTGCAAAAGTAACTATTGGTGGAGTATAAATCCAAATATATTGATAATAAAAGAAAATATACCTATCTTTGTCGAAATTAAAAGAAAATACATGCGGTTCTGTTTGATAATATGTGTATTCTTAGAAAATATCTCTTTATGGAAAAATTAGATCAAATTAATGTGCAGATTTTGCGTTTGTTGCAAAACAATGCAAAGCTAACTACTAAGGAAGTAGCACAATATGTGAATCTCTCTTCAACTCCTGTATATGATCGTATTAAGTGGTTAGAAAAGGAGGGGTATATAAAAAAATATGCTGCTATACTTGATTACGAAAAGCTAAATAGAGGTTTTACAGTTTTTTGTAGTGTGAAGCTGAGTAAGATAAATGCTATAAAGGTACATCAATTTATCGAACATATTCATCAATTGAGTGAAGTGATAGAGTGTTACAATATTTCAGGAGAATATGATTATTTATTAAAAGTTCAAGCTGCTAATATGAAGCAATATCAATTTTTCCTTTTAGAAAAGCTTGGTAAGTTAAATATTATAGCAGGTATTCATAGCATGTTTGTGATGGATAATATAAAAGAAGCTTTTGAGTCGGATGTAGAGGGGAGTAGTTCTTCCCAAATTGAATACTATATCTAATAAATACTAAATTTCAGTGTAAACTTGAAGTTACTTTAAGCCATTTAGAAAATCGATAATTGGCATTTGTCTTTTTCCAGGAGCTTGTATGCTCAATAGTTTAAGGTAGCCACCTTTCAATGCGATCTTAAGCTCTTTCTTATCAATCAAAATAACTTCACCAATTTGATTATTATGGTCTGTATATTCAATTTCAGATTGGTAAATCTTCAATGGAGCCATGATTTTGCCTGGTATATTAATATTTAACCAAGCTGTAGGGTAGGGGGAAAGTCCTCTTACAAAGTTATGAACTTCTTCAACTGATTTGTTTGTGTCTATTTCACAATTCTCTCTAAATAGTTTTGGAGCGGTTCTTAGTTCAGCTTCATCCGAATAGAATTCATCTTGAGAAATACCTTTAGTGTTTTCTGCTAAAATTAGTTCTACAGTTTTTATTGTTAAGTGTGCCCCCATAGTCATTAATCTATCATGCAGTGATCCGGCATTGTCACTTGATGAAATGGGCGTTTTATCTTGTAATATAATTTTGCCTGTATCTATTTCATGTGTAAGAAAGAAGCTGGTAACGCCAGTCTCTTTTTCACCGTTGATTATAGCCCAGTTGATTGGGGCAGCACCACGATATTGTGGTAAAAGTGAAGCATGGATATTAAAGGTGCCGAATCTTGGCATATTCCATACAACTTCTGGAAGCATTCTGAAAGCAACAACGATTTGTAAGTCTGCATTTAGCTGTTCTAGTTGGTGCAAAAATTCGCTATCTTTGAGGTTTGTTGGTTGTAATAAAGTAAGATTGTGCTGGATGGTGTATTCCTTTACAGCAGAATACTTAATCTTATGTCCTCTCCCTGCTGGTTTGTCTGGCATAGTAATCACTCCCACTACGTTGTATTTGTTTTTTACTAATGCATTGAGGCTCTCAACTGCAAATTCGGGTGTACCCATAAATACGATACGCAAATCTTCCTTTTTCATAATCTTCCTTTTTCGAATTTTGTCAACAAAGATATAAAACGTAAATATACTATTAAACTTTTCAAGTATAATAAAACAAAAAACCCACTATTAAAGTGGGTTTTTTGTTTTGTATCAGTATCTATTATTTGTTATAGAAAAATACTGTTGTACGATATAAACGATATGGAATTGTTGCATCATTAGGATTGTATTTTCCCTTACCGTTAGCAATTATACGATTAGCATCAATGCCATGTTTTTTAATAAGCTCTGCTTTTACAACATCTGCTCTGCGTTGGCTAAGTTTAGCATTATATGCATCAGAACCCATATTGTCTGTAAACCCTCTAACTTCAACAACTAGATCAGGATCGTTTTTAAGATTATTAGCTGCTATTTCAATAGCTTTATGTGCTTCAGCATCTAAGTTTGTTTTATCAAAATCAAAGTAAATAACAGCAGATTCATCTATTTCTAAAGTTGATTTTGCAACAGGAATTGTTTGCCCCCAGAAGTTTACCAAAGCTCCAGCTTTAGTATTTGGCTCAAGATCACGGCTGTTTGGAACTCCGTCGCCATCATCATCTGGACCATCAATGTCTAAGTAATCTTCAAGTTTCTTTAAGCGACCATCTAAGTCAT
>CAYFTO010000106.1:0-4742 GCA_964346125.1 uncultured Paludibacter sp. | reverse complement strand
CCCACCTCTTCCAAATCATTGTGTTTACCACTAACACGCAAACATTTTTGTGAGTTTGCAATTCTTGCATATTTAATGGGATCATTTCCAAGAATTACATTCTTAAATTGATTCATTCCCGCATTAGTAAACATCAATGTTGGGTCATCTTTGATAACCATTGGTGCTGAAGGCACAATTTTATGTTCTTTTGATTCAAAAAAGTCTAAAAAAGATTGTCTAATTTCCTGTGAAGTCATAATAAATAAGCTCAATTTATTCCCTATTCTAAGGCTTTGTTTGTTCTATAAAATTCAATTTTCAACTAAAAAACAGTTACAAAACACTATAACTATTAATTTTATTCCAAATAAACTACAAAAATACATCAAATTTATTACTTTTGTAAGTATATCTCAATAAAAATTATTTTATCTGCTTATAAATGAGCAGACAAAACATATTTTCATCGATGTAGTATGGCGAAAAAGATATTCCGATTTAATCCAGATACGATTGATTACGAAGAGATTCAAATCACATTTATGCACCGTCTTCGGAAGGTGTTGTATCATATTTCATCTGGGATATTACTTGGTTTGATTTTTTTCTTCGTTTTTGTATCCATTATAAAATCACCAAAAGAAAAAGAACTCTATCGCGAAAAAGCACGGATAGAAGGACAATATAAAGCACTTAATGCGCAAATCAATGAAATACAAGCTGTTTTGAGCGATATTCAGGAGCGCGATGACAACTTATACCGTGTTATTTTCGAAGCAGATCCCATACCTTATGCATCACGCCGTAGCATTGGTCGAAATCTTGAATTTTACGAGCAGCTAAGAAAAAGCACCAATTCACAAATTGTAGTTGAAACAACCAAAAATCTCAACTCAGTTAAAAAGCAACTTTATGTACAATCTCATTCATTTGACGAAATCGTTGACTTGGTAAAGAATAATGAGAAAATGCTTGAAAACATCCCTGCTATTCAACCTGTAAGTAATAAAGATCTAACTCGTGTAGCATCAGGTTGGGGATATCGGGTTGATCCTATTTATCGAACCAAACGCTTTCATTACGGTATGGACTTTACGGCTCCTACTGGCACAGAAACATTTGCAACGGGAAATGCTCGTGTAAGTAAAGCAGGATGGGAACAGGGTTACGGCAATGCTATCCGTCTCGATCATGGCTATGGTTATGAAACATTGTATGCTCATCTATCTCAAATTTTAGTAAAAGAAGGACAAAATGTGAAACGTGGTGAAGTTATTGGTTTAATAGGAAGCACTGGAAAATCGACAGGTCCACACTTGCACTACGAAGTCCACTTAAAAGGTGAGCCCGTAAATCCTCAAAATTATTACTTTTTGGATTTAACACCTGAGGAATACGACAGAATGATTCAATTAAGCCAGAATTTTGGTCAATCGATGGATTAATGTACAGTGATGAATAGACAAGAAAACAAGCCAATTGGCCCGATAGGAATTTTTGACTCTGGATACGGTGGTTTGACTATTTTGGATGAAATAAGAAAAGAACTACCGCAATATGATTACCTCTATTTGGGTGATAATGCACGTACTCCCTATGGCACACGCTCTTTCGATGTGGTTTATAAATTTACATTGCAATGTGTTGAATACCTTTTCGAGCAAGGTTGCCATTTGGTTATTTTAGCTTGCAACACAGCCTCAGCCAAGGCCTTACGTAGCATTCAACAAAATGATTTACCAAATATAGATCCTTTTCGCAGGGTGTTGGGCGTAATCAGACCTACAGCAGAAGCTGCTGAGAGAATTACTAAAAATAATCATATAGGGCTTTTTGCTACTACAGGAACAGTACAGTCTGATTCTTACCCTTTAGAAATTGCAAAGCTTAGTCCTAAAATTCAAATCAGCTCAGAGGCATGTCCTATGTGGGTTCCTTTGATTGAAAACAATGAACATATCAATGAAGGTGCTAATTATTTTGTGAAAAAACATGTCGATAATTTAATTGAAAAAGATGCCGAAATAGACGCAATCATTTTGGGTTGTACACATTACCCTTTGTTGTCTGATAAAATTAAGAGCTATTTGCCAAATGGCGTAGAAGTCATTTCGCAAGGTAAAATAGTAGCTGAAAGTTTGGCTGATTACTTAGATAGACATCCTGAAATGGATGAGAAGTGTAGCAAAAACGGTACTTGTACTTATTTAACTACCGAAAGCCCGGGTAAATTCGCCTCTTCAGCATCAATTTTTCTCAACGAAACAATAGAAGCCATTCATGTAGAAGTAGAATAGCTCTCAAAACAAATTACGCACATGTTACTCACAATCAATTCTATAGCAATTCTTATAGCCTCTTTTTATCTGTTTCAAATTAATATTTTCAGGGATGGATGGCGAAGATTAAAAACTTACGACAACTTAGATACTAAAGCGAATGTGAATATCTCTGTTATTGTTCCTTTTAAAAACGAAAAAGAGAATCTTCATAAACTTTTCCAATCTTTGCAAAAACAGAGATATGAGTTATTTGAAGTAATTTTTGTTGATGATAATTCAAATGATGAGAGTGCTGAAATATTAGAAAGATTGATAGCTGGTTTTTCTCAATATAAATTGTTAAAAAACAAGGGTATAGGTAAAAAACATGCAATTAAAACAGGTGTTTATCATTCGGAAAATGAATTGATAGTAACAATTGATGCAGACGTGATATTTGAGGAGAACTGGTTAGCAAGCATTGCAAATTGCTATCAAAGCGATGAATCTGATTTAATTATTTGCCCTGTCAAGATGAGCGGTGGTAAAAGATTTGTCGAACGATTTCAACAATTTGAATTTGTAAGTCTGATAGGAAGCGGGGCTGGAGCAGCCGGTGCAGGTATTCCAATCCTTTGCAGTGGTGCCAATTTAGCTTTCAAGCGAGAATCTTGGCTAAGAAGTGAAAAAGATTTGCGCTTTGATATTCCATCGGGCGATGATATGTATTTGCTACAAAGTATCAAAAAGAGAAAAGGAAAAATAACATTTTTGAAATCAAACGATGCCATAGTTGAAACTTTTGCTAAAATATCCTGGAAAGATCTGTTTTTGCAAAGAAGCCGATGGGCATCGAAATTTTCTATTTACAAAGATAAATCCTTGCTTTATACTGGATTTGTAGTTACAGCCATGAGTAGCATCATTCTGCTTTGTTTTATTCTGTTTTTATTTAATCCGATCTACTTCTACAGTTTTGTTTTAAGCTTTTTGATGAAATTTTTGGTAGATGTGCTTTTTTTCAACGATATAAAGGCTTTTTTTGGCTTAAAAAAAGTCTTAGGGATGACCTTTTTATTCTCATTTATCTATCCACTCTATATTTTTGCCACAATCTTAATGTTGCCATTTCGGGAAAAGAAAGAGTGGTAAATGCTCTTGCTTAATATGGGCTTAAAAGTGGAAAGTTCGTAAAGAGCGATTAGCAATAAGTGATTAGCGATAAGTATTTAAGTTAAAAGTTAACAACTAACAACTAAAAGTGACTTGTCGTTAACTTTGCTCTTTACCAACTTTCAAACTTTCTACTAATCAAGCTACAGAGTAGCGTTATATTGGTAGTATAGACGGTAATATTACACAATAAAGGTGCAGAGCACCACGACATATATATCGTATGATTAATTCATTTGTATATAAAGATATTACCTCTTTGATAAGGTTGTGTGTTTTATGTTTACGCTTTTTCTCTATAGGTGTCGGTGCTCTGCACCTCTGTTTTATGGTTTGATTATATTTCTACAAAGATTTTCGGTGCTCTGCACCTAAGCAATTTCAGAATTTCAAGATTTCAGGATTTCAAAATTTGTCGTAGATAATTTAGAATATCTATTGAATTACAACAGAATATCTATTGAATATCAACCGAACAACTTATTCATTGCTCTTTGTTCTTTGTTCTTTGTTCTTTGTTCTACATTTACTACAAGCCTAACGGGCTTGAATATGAATAGCCCTGAGTGAAACTCGGGGTGTTTGAATCAGCATAATATAAAAACTCTGGAGGAGTTGAATTAAATTGATTGCTCGTAATCCTGAAGGGATTAAATGTTTATAGCATATTCAAAATTAGCACAATTCGACCCCATCGGGGTCGCACCGTTTAATCAATTCATTTTTCTATAAAGATATGACCTCTTCGAGGTCGTAGTGTTTTTATATTTACGCTTTTTATCTATAGGTGTCGGTGCTCTGCACCTAAGGGAAAAGCGAACGAGTTAAAAGCAGAAAGATTATAAATAGTTTTTTGAGAAAACAACTAATCACCAAAAGTGAAAAGTTTCTTTTGTTTTTTCTTTGATATTTAGAATTCATTGTCCGTAGGACAACATATGTTAACCGTAAGATTTATCTTGCGGTACATAAAGCAGATATATTCTCTGCCCGTAGGGCGGCACTAATGCAATGTGATAAGCGATTAGCTGCAAGCAGTTTCAAGATTCTACCTTACAAACTTTTTCTTTTACAACCAGCTCAACTTTTACTCTTCATCAGAGGACTTACTTATTCATTAGCATTCATTATACTTTCTATTAGAAAACAGATACTTTCTTTTTAATTATCAATTATGGCAGAGCACCCAAAGAGCATGTCTGTTTTTGCTCGCACCATTAACACTATTTAACAACATAGGGGGGGATTGCTAATAAATTGTTTTATCTTTGAAAAAATTAATGATTACTAATACAGCTAATCCACACCTCTTCCTTGCTTGCAAAT
>CAYFTO010000105.1:0-4969 GCA_964346125.1 uncultured Paludibacter sp. | reverse complement strand
GCGTCATTAAATCATAGTTTGATTCCAAATCTTCTAAGCGTTCGAAATCTTCATCTAAAAGTGTGATATTCAAACTCTCACGAGCAAGCATTTTTGCTAAGTGAGTACCTACTTCTCCTGCACCTGCTATTATAATATTCATCTACAAACTTGTGTAAATTAAGCTTCTATTTTTTTTGAAGAAAGTAAGAATTTCATATCTGTTGATATAAAAGTCTGGATACTATCCGTTAAGCCTGCTGCATCCAATTTCAGCATAGCATAAAGATCTTTGGGCAAACCGTGATCTATAAATTCATCTGGAATACCCAATCGTAAAACTTTATTCATATATCCATTATCTGATAAAAACTCAACAACAGCCGTACCAAATCCACCTTCAATCGTTCCATCCTCAACAGTAATAATATAGGGAAAATCTGCCGCAAGAGCGTGTAACATCTCATTATCTAAAGGCTTCACAAAGCGTGCATCATAATGAGCAATCGTAATATCAAACTTATTTTCAATATTTTCAATGGCATTTTCAACTGGAGAAGCCATTGTACCAATGGTAAGAATGGCAAGTCCTTTTCCTGATTTTAATTTCTCACCCTTACCAATTGCTAATTCTTCCATCTCATTACGCCACTCAATATTGTAACCTTTGCCACGCGGATATCGAATTACAAAAGGCCCCTTATTGGGTAAGTGAGCTGTGTACATCAAATTTCGAAGTTCCATCTCATTTCGTGGAGCAGCAATTGTGAGGTTTGGAATACAGCGCATATAAGCAATATCAAACTGACCTTGATGCGTTGCACCATCTTGTCCTACTATTCCAGCTCTATCCAAACACATTATTACAGGTAGTTTTTGTAAGGCTACGTCGTGAATAACACTATCATAAGCACGCTGCATAAAGGTAGAATAAACATTGCAAAATGGAATCATTCCCTCCTTAGCTAATCCTGCTGAGAAAGTAACCGAGTGAGCCTCTGCAATACCTACATCAAACACGCGATCTGGTAGCTCTTTTTCCATAATAGTCATTGAACAACCCGATGGCATAGCTGGGGTTATACCAACTACTTTGTCGTTTTTCTTTGCTAATTCTAATAAAGTTTCACCAAAAACATCTTGAAATAATGGAGGCTCAATTTTATTATTTTGAACACGCTCACCTGTATCCTTATCAAACTTACCAGGTGCATGCCACACCGTTACGGAGTTCTCGGCGGGTTCATAACCTTTACCTTTTTGCGTAAGTAAATGCAGAACTTTAGGGCCTTTGTAATCTTTAATTTCATTAAAGATCTTTATTAGGTTATCAACATCATGCCCATCCACAGGTCCAAAATATCGAATACTCAATCCCTCAAAAATATTTAGTTGCTTTTGAGTCAATGCAGACTTAATACTATTGTTAACGCGTATAAGTTTGTTTTTCTGCTCTTCATCAACGATATTACGATCTTTGAAAAAATTATAAGTTTTATTTCGAATCTTATTGTATGTTTTAGAGGTAGTTATATCCACTAAATACTGAGTAAATCCACCTCTTATGGGGTCAATTGCCATTTGATTATCGTTCAATACAATCAACATGTCGTTATCCAGCATAGATGCATTATTCAATCCCTCAAAAGCAAGCCCACCAGTCATAGCTCCATCACCTATTACAGCTACAATCTTCCTATCCTCCCCTTTCAGTTTAGCCGAAATAGCCATACCTAATGCTGCCGAAATAGAAGTAGAGGCATGCCCTACTCCAAACGTATCGTATTCACTTTCATCAATCTTAGGAAAACCGCTAATTCCACCTATCTGACGATTAGTATGAAATTGATCTCTACGTCCAGTCAATATTTTATGTCCATAAGCTTGATGTCCAACATCCCAAACAATACGATCATAGGGGGTATTAAAGACATAATGCAAAGCAACAGTCAATTCAACCGAGCCTAAATTAGAGCCTAAGTGTCCAGGATTTTTTGAAACTTCTTCCAAAATAAAAGATCTTAGCTCATCACATACTTTAGGCAGTTCCTCCCTACTAATCTTTTTCAAATCAGCAGGTGAGTTAATATTGTGTAGATATTTAAAATTATGTCTTTCCATTATTCTTTCAATCTTAATACTAACAAGCAAAGTTAGTACAAATTTAATCGTAAGATGTTATTTTTAACAAGATTTAGTTGCAGAGAGTTCAATAATCTGTTTACAAATATATTGATTTTTTCTATTAAAACCATTTATTACATGGAATGAATCTTGTAAAAGGGATAAAAATTATTTATTATTTGACAGTTTACTTCACGTAAATACTCAAATAAATAGACTTTTTTATGACTGGCTTTTGTAAGTAGCAATATTTAGTAGTGCACGCTCATAACAAAGGCTTCTATTGAAATTTTCATTTTCAATAAATAGTATCAAAATAAGTTTTACACTTTGCTTAGAAAATCCGCTTAGAGAGGTATTAATGAATGAGCAATTTCTGCCCTATACGCAATGTATTATTAGAAAGTTGATTCCATTCTTTTAACTGGTTTATAGTACAATTATACTGTTTGGATATTGAGTATAAAGATTCACCTCGCTTAACTAAATGGGTATTCTTTATCGGTGTCGATGCTTGTTCAACGAGATCTTCATTGGCTTTTTCTGAATGAGAAGATAAAAGATGTGCAACGGGTTCACCATTTTCATTTAAGAGTAAATTCACCTCAGGTTTCTTCACACCTTCAGTTATTAGAAGTTTCTGACCCTGTTTAATTCGATTGGATTTCAGTGCGTTGAGTTTTTTTATTGTATTTACAGGCACATCGTAAATTATTGCAATTCGAGAAAGTGATTCACCTCGCCTAACAGTATGAATGAGCTCTTCTTGAATATACTCTAAGGGTTTTACTCTTACAGGCTCACTGATTACTTCTGCCTCTGGTGTTTTATCCGATACATTATTTCGAGCTAAATAACTTACTTGCTCAATAGGACGCCCCGCTGACAAATAACGAGAAGCATAATATACTTCGGTAGATTTTGAAAATATCACACCATTTGAAACCGATGCATGCAGAAATTCAAATTCTCCATTTCCCAAAATTTTAGTAACAATGCCCACATGCCCTACAACACCGTTACGGCTGCGACCTGTAAAAAAAACCAAATCACCCTTTGCTAAATCCTTACGTTTTACTGATGGAAATTGCTTTGCTTGATCACGTGAAGAACGGGATAAATCATAACCAAATTCTTTAAAAACATGTGATGTGAATCCTGAGCAATCAAAGCCACGAGCTGTAGAACCACCATAGCGATAAGGGGTATTTAGAAACTTTGCTCCATAGTTGATAATGGAGTCGTGAATTGTAATCTGATTTATGTTTTTTGATTCTCTACTCTCTAACAAATTTGTACTTACTTTGGATGCAGACGAGCAAGATACAAAAACAAAGAAAGAGATAATTATAATTATAGTTGCCTTTTCCATTGATCAAATCCTATTAATACAAGAAATTATTTACAAAGATAGAAATAAACATTCTTTCAATTCAAGTAATTATAGAAGATTTTGATAATTTGACTCAATAAAAAAAATACAGAGCAGATTAAAATTTAGAGTTAAAACGCTCATCCAAGCCTACTCAGTAAGGTATTCAATGTTTAGCATAAATCGCTTCCTGAGTTTTCACAATTAGTTTTTCGTGTGCTTCAAGACTATAGATACACCGTTTAGTTCGTATTTGACTATATAAATAGCAGCAGGTAAATTTGTATTTTTTATTAAAGACCGCAAAGAACAACCTTTTAAGGTATCAGAAAAGAGTATTCTCCCATCCAATGCGTAAAGAGTTATTTTTGTATCCGGATGTGAAAAGAACTCCTCATCTATGTTTTTACTCACAGAAGTAGATGTATCAAGCAGTTTATGAATCTCAGCTGCTGCCATCAAAAACCCACCCACACCAAAAGGGGCAGTCATATCCTTAGTTATTGTTTTTGGATCTTGACCAATGGGCTGCACCCAGCCCAACTTTCCATTGGATTGAACGGCATTGACCAATTTAGCCCACGCTTTCATAACGGGTATGTAAGCTTCATCAGCTTCTAACAAGCCATTGTTTAAACCATAAGCCAAGGCATAAGTAATCAGAGCTGTAGCGCTTGTTTCGGCAGCCGGGTAGCTTGCCGGATCTAAAAGGCTGGCATGCCAAGCTCCATCGCTACTTTGAACTTCGATAAGACTTAATGCTAATCGACGAAACACAGTATTGAAAAATGAAAGATATTTAGAGTCAGCAGGTAGCTCCTTAATTATATTGGCAGTGCCGGCTATAGCCCATCCATTGCCCCTACCCCAAAATATCTTTTCGCCATTTGCTTCACGTTTGTTAAAATAGCTATCATCTCTAAAGTATAGTTGCTCCTCTTTGTCAAACAAATGATTGTATGTTTTTCTATATTCTGTATACATAAACTCGAGATAACTGCTGTCATCCTTAATACGAGCCAACTTAGCATAGAGCGGTGGTGCCATAAAGAGTGCATCACACCAAGTCCAACGTTGCTTATTCGTATAGCCCATCGAATTGTTAAGATTGGCACTCATTACATCGTCAACCCTTTCAAGGGTATTTGCCAACATCTCCTCATCGTTATATTTTTCATACATCTGTGAGAAAAACTGCCCCGCACAAAACTCATCGGCATGATAGGGATAAATACCATTTAACTTCCAATTACTGGTAGTGCCTACTGTGTTGAGCAGCCAATCGGCATATCTGTTGTTATCATCTCTTACCTGTGCCCAATCAAACATACCGATATAGAGCGTAGAGTGTCCCCATGATGCAACACCATAGTCGTGACGATTAGAAGTAGAGTGCGTAAAATTAGCAATTTGCCAATCGGCTACTTTTGTTGCTACTTGTTCTATTTCAGATTGAGTAGGAACTTTGTAGTTGTTAGCTTGGGTAAAACTTAG
>CAYFTO010000104.1:0-5039 GCA_964346125.1 uncultured Paludibacter sp. | reverse complement strand
GCATAACAAATACAATAAATTCATATTCATTAGCTGGTTTTACTCCCACTTGTGCTCCCGTGCCGATTAATAGCGGACGAATATAAAGAGATGCCCCGCTTTCGTAAGGTGGTACAAAACGCTCATTTAGCTGAACTGCCTTAATAACAGCTTCTTCAAATAGCTCAACAGGCAATTTTGCCATCAAAATTCCATCACAGGAGTTTTGAAGTCGCTTTGCGTTTTCGTCTAATCTGAAAATTCGAATTTTATTATCTTTACCTCGAAATGCTTTAAGTCCTTCAAAAGCTTCTTGACCATAGTGAAGTGCAGTTGCTGCAATATGCATTGGAATGTGCTCATCTTCGTGTACACGAATTTCACCCCAAGCACCATCTTTGTAGGTGCAACGAATGTTATAGTCAGTTTTTCTATAACCGAAACCAATGTTCGACCAATCTAAGTTATCCATACCTTTTATTTTTTTCCTTTTCAGTGGTGTATATTAGGTGTTATAAATATTTGTTTGTTTTTTGCTATTGAGTAGTATTAAAATCGATTCATTTCCCATATTAAAAAGTAAATCGACGATACTTAAATCGGATTGGAAACCGTGTTTTTCGCGAAATACTTGATAGTAGGGTGTCGATTGTATTACTATCTCTTTTTTTGGATGAATAATGTTTCTAAAATCCAATGTTTCATCCCAATTTTCTTTATAGCTTGAAGTTTTTTCAATACTATTCTCAAGCCCTATTAAATTTGTTATCAAAGTTAATAATTCCCAGTTATAATCCCAAAGAAAATGCCATTTTTTTTCATAAAACCATCTAAAATCATCTGCGTAATATTCAAAGAAAGGGCTTGAGTTATAAGAGGATTGTAAGGCACGCCAATGATTTACTTGCCATTTGTCATGTTGAGCTATTTTCACCTCTTTTATTGCTTGTTTTTTACCATTATTGCTTTCAACAGGAATTGTTAATGTTTCAACTCCATTGGCAGTCATTATTTGACAACGATTGCGATATGATTGCTTGTTAAAATTCTCGTGTGCTTCAATCCACGATTTATTGCTATCTGCTATTTCAATAAAATAGGAGATTGGTGGCAAATAAGCAGTTGAGAAAAGAGCCTCCTTGATAGGTGGCTCTTCTGTGTTATTTATATGTTTTGAAAAATCAATCATTAGCGTCTCGCATTTTTGAAGAATCTATCAAATCGAATTTTTCCTCCAAATAATGACTTGTCTTTATTGAGGGAAAGCCACACAAACATTGGACGCCCTACTATATGATCTTCTGGTACAAAGCCCCAAGAGCGTGAGTCAGCCGATTTGTGGCGGTTATCACCCATCATCCAATAATAATCCATTTGGAATGTATATTCTGTTGCTACCTGGTCATTGATGTAATAAACGCCATCTTTAGTAACCAACTTATTTCCTTCGTAGTTACGAATTACGCGTTCGTAAATCAAATAATTTTCACGATTTAACTCAATTGTATTACCTTTTTTAGGGATATAAATAGGCCCGTAATCATCACGTGTCCAACCAGCGTTAAGCCCTAATGGGTAATCTTCATTGCCGTAAAGCCAATTTGGATTAGGTTCATCCACAATTTTCAAAATGTTTTTATGGCTTTTGAGCGTTTCATACGCCTTTTGTGTAAGTGGCAAATTGTATATAGGCAAATTCGCATCAAGTCCAAGATATTCAATAACCGGACGCATAATTTGATTATCAATCATACCAAAGTCTTCATTGCTGATATGCAATTGGTCTTTCAGCGAATTACTAATTCTGTAACCATCGGTTTGCACATAATAGTTGTATTGCACACCTTCAAACTCTTCTTGTGGCTTGCCGTTGATGTAAACGTGCTTGTCGATAATCTGTAAAGAATCTCCTGGCAATCCAACACAACGCTTCACGTAGTTCTCACGTCTATCAACAGGACGATACATCACTTCTCCAAATCGCTCGGGGTTGTTTGCTACAAACTCGCGTCCATATTTATAAATCTCATCAGTGCTGGCTTCTTCTTCTTTCAAAACATTAGTAACGTAATCTTTACCAATCTGATAGCATATGTTGTAATAATCAGGGTTTTGAAACTTAAAAGCGATAGTGTCGCCTGCTGGAAAATTAAATACTACAATATCATTATGCTTGATTTCAGTCAAACCTTTCAATCTACGATATTTTACTTGTGGTTTTTCCAAATAAGATTTTGTGTTGATAATTGGAAATGTGTTTTGCACAAGTGGAAAAGATAATGGCGTCATAGGCACGCGTGGTCCATAACTCGCTTTGCTCACAGCTAAAAAGTCTCCAACTAACAAGGTCTTTTCAAGCGATGATGTTGGGATTTGGTAGTTTTGGAATAGGTAGTTGTTGATTAAGAAAACAGCAATCAATGCAAAAACTATTGCATCAACCCAACTCATAAATGAGCGTAAGGTTTTATTCTTGGTTTTCTTCCACCAAGTCCAGGGTATAAAATCTGTGATAAATGCATCAAAGATAAAAGGCATTACCCATAACCATACATAATTACCCAGCCAAATAACAAACAATAAATAGATAATGCACCAAATTATTGCTTTGATCCACTGTTTTTTAGGCTTTTGTAGCCGCTCTTTAAAAGTCTTTTTATTTGTCATATAAATAAAAGTTAGATTTATTCCATTTAGCTAATAAAAAAGTTTGAACCTTAATTTAACGTCTGATTATTACTTCTAATATCGTTTGATTGATTAGACAAAGCTGGTTCTCTAAATTTTTTAGATTAAAAAGATATTATAAGCTTTTGCGTAATAGTTATAGTGCTTATATCAATTCTTTAAACAAGTCATCCATAGTTAGCATGCCTTTTTTACTATTTGTAAACTCGGCTGCGATAACTGCTCCTAAGGCAAAGCCATCTCTACTCTTTGCATCATGCGTTATCTCTATACTATCAACTTCACTCTCATAGCGAATAGTGTGAATTCCCGGTATCATTCCTTCGCGAAGAGACTTGATAGCCAAATCACTTGATGTGTCGGCAGTCTCTTTTGTCCATCTGTTTTTGCGATTCAGATTTTCTAAGATTCCTTCTGCTAGCGTAATAGCCGTGCCTGATGGTGCATCGAGTTTTTGTGTATGATGAACTTCTGTCATCTCTACGTCATAGTTTTCAAATGGATTCATCAACTTAGCCAAGTGCTTATTTAAGAGGTTAAATAGATAAACTCCCAAGCTAAAATTGGATGACCAAAACAGAGTTGCATCCATTTTATTCACCATATTAGCCACTTCTTCTGTTCGCTCGCTCCAACCTGTTGTACCTGAAACAACAGCTACACCAGCTTCAAATGCTCTGCGATAATTATCAATCGCTACGCTTGGAGCTGTAAATTCTATAGCTACATCGGCACTCTTGAAAGCATCCGATTTGAAATCTTCTAAATTATCAATATCGATAATGGACACAATTTCATGACCTCTGTTTTTTGCTATCTCTTCGATGGTTTTGCCCATCTTTCCATATCCTATTAATGCTATTTTCATTCTCTTGTTGTATTCTAAATAATTGTACTTTAACTTGATTTTGTTTTGATGTTTATTTTAATATTGCCCTAAACTGAGCATAACCAAGGTGCAAGCTTCGATGGTTTCAATCCCTTTCTTACGAAGCATATCAACAAATTCATCATTTTCTGTTCCGGGATTAAAAATTACTCTTCTTGGTGCTAACGAAATTATATAGTCGTATAAATTTGTTTGACGTGCAGCACCTACATACATCGTAACTGTATCAATGTTTTTATAAGCTTTTTGCTCAATCTCAATTTTATGATTAAAAATCTCTCGAGCTCGCAAACCCAATAATTCAATTTTGTGATTATGTTCCAATAATCGCTCTGCAGCTATATATGAATATCGAGCCGGATTGTCTGAAGCTCCAATAATTAAAGTTGCATCTTTCATCTTATAAATATTTTATATCTGCTCTAAAGCTTCTATTATTTCTTCTCTTGTTGCTATCTGATTAATCTCTACTGTTCCTATCTCTTTTAGAAGAGTGAAGTTTATCTCCTTACTTTCGTTTTTCTTATCATGAGTCATTAGTTGTAGCAGAGCTTCGTAGTTTTCAACTTGATTGTCATATTTACCATATGTTTTATCCATGAAGTTTTTAATTTCAAGATATTGATCTTTAGATAAACTTGTTTTTTTATACGAAAGATAAGCCTCTGCTACCATCCCATAAGCAATGGCGTAACCATGTAGAAGTGGCTTGCCAAGTCGATAAGAAAGTGTTTCTATAGCATGTCCTATTGTATGCCCAAAATTGAGTGCACGACGAATGCCAATCTCCTTTGGATCTTTCTCAACAATCTCCTCTTTGATAGCAATGTTTTTACTCAACAGGTCTCGAAGTAAATCGTAGTCAATATTGTCCAAATCAAAACGGATTGTTTCTTTCCAAATATTTGCAGAATAAATCAATGCATGTTTGAGCATCTCAGCAAATCCTGATCGTATATTTGGATTGTCTAAAGTCTTAAAATACTCAACATCAATAAGTACTGATTTAGCTGGTGCAAAAGCACCTATCTCATTTTTTAATCCCAAAAAGTTAATCCCTGTTTTTCCACCAGTGGCTGCATCTACCGCACCTAATAAAGTGGTTGAAATATTTATATATTCAATACCTCGTTTAAAACTTGCAGCTGCAAATCCACCTATATCGGTAATCATTCCTCCACCTAAATTAATCAGAATGGACTTACGTGTAGCTCCATTTTCTGATAAATATCGCCATATACTTTCTAAATTTCTTATGTCTTTGTTCTCATCTCCTGCTGGAATGGTGATAATATGGCTGTTTTTAAGTTTCTCAATGGCCATCAGTTGTGGCAAACAATGAGTTTTTGTATTAGTGTCAGTCAAAATATAAATTGCCTCACTTGTGTAGGGCTCAAGCATAGCTTCCAACTCCTTAGCAATATTATATATCAACTTAGTATTTGAATCCATTATTTTGATAATTTCTATTATAATCTACAAA
>CAYFTO010000103.1:0-5101 GCA_964346125.1 uncultured Paludibacter sp. | reverse complement strand
ATTTATAAACATATCAATGGGTATAATTACACACTATAATTATATTGATTTACAACTGTATGACAAATAACTTACAATTAAAAATCAAAAATTATATGTTTAAGAACATATCTTGGTTTTTTATTAAACTTTATCTATATCATCTTTGTTTGCTATATTTGGACAATATATTTTAAATTTTAGCTGTTTAAGATAAAAGTCCAAAATTACAATTTTATTTTTAACGATTTAGTAAAATAGCATTTTATAAATAAAACTCAAAGAATATAGTAACCATGAAGACCTTCAAAGAGCTTAATTTGATGGATATTGACGCTATCGAAGAACTTTATAACAAATTTAAAGAAAATCCGAACAATGTAGATGAAAGTTTTCAATTCTTTTTTCAAGGATTTGAAGTAGGATTTAAGCATTTCGACATAAAGCCACAAAAGGCAGTGGGCGAAGTTAAATCAGTAAGTGCAACGATAGACAGCGATTCTATTAAAGAAACTGCTGTCATGAATCTTATTAATGGCTACCGTCGTAGAGGCCATTTATTTACTAAAACAAACCCCGTGCGCACTCGACGCACTTATACGCCTACCTTAGATATTGAAAACTTTAAATTAGAAGCTAAAGATTTAGATGAAGAATTTGAAGCAGGGCGAGAAATTGGCATCGGTAGAGCAACCTTACGCGATATTATTGCCCATTTAGAAGAAACATACTGTAAGTCAATCGGCGTAGAGTATCGATACATGACAAAACCTGAAGTTGTACAGTGGCTTCAGAAAAAAATGGAATCATCTCGTAATCGCGAAGATTTCTCAGACAAACAAAAGTTATCAATTTTGGATAAATTAATTGAAGCGTCTGGATTTGAAGATTACTTACATAAGAAATTTGTTGGACAGAAAAGGTTTTCTTTAGAAGGTTCTGAAAGCATTATACCTGCATTGGATGCTATTATTGCTGAAGGCACCAAATATGAGGTTAATGACATTGTTGTTGGTATGGCACATCGAGGCAGATTAAATGTGCTAACTAATACGATGAAGAAACCTTACGCACAAGTATTCAAAGAGTTTAATGCACAAGACTATGAGGCTGGCATCATGTATGGTGATGTGAAGTATCACTTAGGCTATAATAACAAGTTTGATTATGAAGGGCGTGAGATATCTATCTCCTTAGCGCCCAACCCATCTCACTTAGAAGCTGTTAGCCCTATTGTAGAAGGAATTGCAAAAGCTAAAATTGAGCATAATCACGATAATAATTATAGCAATGTGCTTCCTATTTTGATACATGGAGATGCAGCTATAGCAGGACAAGGTATTGTTTACGAAACAATACAGTTCTCTAAACTAGATGGCTACAAAACAGGTGGAACAATTCATATTGTAATAAATAATCAAGTTGGGTTTACAACAAATTATTTACAAGCCCGATCAAGTACTTACTGTACAGATGTAGCTAAAATAACACACTCTCCTGTTTTTCATGTTAACGGAGATGATTCAGAAGCTGTAGTATATGTAGCAAAATTAGCTTTAGAATTTCGTCAGCGATACAATATTGATGTGTTTATTGACTTATTATCTTATAGAAAATATGGGCATAACGAAGGGGATGAGCCTCGATTTACACAGCCAAAACTTTATGATATTATAGCAAAACATAAAAATCCTCGTGATATTTATGCAGCAAAACTAATCGAATCAGGTGTAATTTCAACAGATGATTTTGAGAAGAAAGTTGAACAGTTTAAGGAGCAACTGGATAAAGACTTTGACAGTTCTGTTGACTCTGGAAAACTGAAATTACAACCATTTTTTGAGAAAAAATACAAGGATATTAAGTTACCGCAAAAAGCAGATTTCGAAAAAGAGACAAACACAAAAATTGCTAAAGAGCTGTTTCTTCAAATTGCTAAAGATATCACTTCTCTGCCAACTGATAAAAACTTTTATAACAAAACAGTACGTCTATTTAAGCAACGGGCCGAGATGATAAGCAACGATTCGTACGATTGGGCTATGGGTGAGTTAATGGCTTATGCAACATTAGCCAGCGAGAAATACAATGTACGTTTAAGCGGACAGGACTCAGAGCGCGGAACTTTCTCACACCGCCATGCTGAAATTATCACAGAAGATGGAGAGGAAAAATACTTCCCGCTAAAAAACTTGAGCGTAAAGCAAGCAGATGTGCGCGTTATAAATTCACCTTTGAGCGAATACGGCATACTTGGTTTTGAATATGGCTACGCTCTAGCGCAACCCTATGGACTTACCATTTGGGAGGCACAGTTTGGAGATTTCTTTAACGGAGGCCAAATCATTGTCGACCAATATATCTCTTCAGCTAAAGAGAAATGGGGCATTAAATCTGGTTTAGTGCTTTACTTACCTCACGGTTATGAAGGACAAGGAGCTGAACACTCAAGCGGTAGAATCGAGCGTTTCCTAACTCTCTGTGCTAACTACAATATGCAAGTAGTAAACGCTACAACACCTGCAAACCACTTCCATGCTTTGCGTCGTCAAATGCTTCGAAATATTCGTTTGCCACTGGTTATGTTTACGCCAAAGAGCTTGCTTCGTCATCCAGAAGCTGTATCTACAATTGCTGATTTCACAGAATCTAATTTCCAAGAGATTTATTCAGATACTCAGATTAAAGACAAGAAAAAGGCAAAACGCTTAATTCTTTGCTCTGGTAAAATATATTATGAGTTAGAATCAACTCGCAAAGATGCAAAAGCAAATGATGTTTCAATTATTCGAATTGAGCAGATATATCCTTTCCCTCACAAGCAATTGGATAAAATTTTGAAAGAGTATAATAAAGATGTTGAACTTGTTTGGGTGCAGGAAGAACCTTATAATATGGGTGCAGCTCAATTTGTAAAAGATGAATTAAAAAACAAAAACATTCAGATTATCAGTCGTCCTGCAAGTGGTGTTACTTCAGAAGGATTGACTGCAATGCATAAAGTTCAACAAGCTGAGTTATTGAAAGAAGCTGTTACATTAAAAACAAAATAGAATAAAAAATATATATCATGGCAATTATTGAAATTAAAGTACCAAGTCCAGGCGAATCTATCACTGACGTTGATTTATATAACTGGTTGGTAGAAGATGGAAGTTTTGTAAAAAAAGACACGGAAATAGCTGAACTTGACTCAGCAAAAGCAACACTTACTGTTGTAGCAGAAGAGTCTGGCACCATTAAATTCATGGTTGAGGAAGGTGATACTATAGATGTGGGTGCGGTTTTGTGTACGATTGACACATCGGCTAAACCCGAAGTTACGGAAACTAAAGCTGAAGTTAAGCAAGAAGATCCTCCGAAAGAAGAAGCAAAAGAAACTGAAGCAAAAGCAGCACCAGAGGAGAAAAAGCAACCAGATAGCTCTTCAAAATCAGCAACTTCTTTAGATGATGTAATTCTTCAATTAAAATCTCTAAACACCTCTGACTTGAACACAGTTTTAAGTTCTGTAGCCAGCGGAAGTAGTCAAGTATTACAACAAAAAGAGGTAAGTCGTGAGAGCAAAACTGAGCGAATGAGTTCGCTACGCCGAAAATTGAGTGAGCGATTGGTATCAGTGAAAAATGAAACCGCTATGCTTACTACATTCAATGAGGTGGACATGAAACCGATTATGGATCTACGAAAACGCTATCAAGATCAATTTCTAAAGCGACACGGTATCAAGTTAGGTATGATGTCATTCTTTATGAAGGCAAGTGCTATTGCTCTACAAGAGTTTCCAGCGGTTAATGCCATGCTTAATGGCGAAGAAGTTACTACATATGAATATGCTGATATTTCAGTCGCAGTAAGTACTCCAAAAGGTTTGATGGTGCCTGTGGTAAGAAATGTTGAGAGTTTAACTTTAGCAGAAATTGAATTGGCTATTGCTGCTTTGGCTGAAAAAGCACGAAGCGGTAAAATCACCATCCCTGAAATGAGTGGTGGCACATTTACCATTACTAATGGTGGTGTATTTGGCTCAATGATGTCAACTCCGATAATAAACCCACCACAATCTGCCATTTTAGGAATGCACAATATTATTCAGCGACCAGTAGTTGTAAACGGAGAAATCACAATACGCCCAATGATGTATATTGCACTTTCATACGACCACCGTGTAATCGATGGACGCGAATCTGTTAGTTTTTTAGTACGTGTAAAGCAATTATTAGAAAATCCTACAGACTTAATTTTGGGAAGTGTTCATGCCGATAGGGTATTATTGGATATTTAACATGTGTATAATATAGCGTGAGAGGGTATAAGCTTACTAGTTTATACCCTCTCTTTTTTATCTAGATGTACTCACACTCATTCGTGTTTTAACGCCTGATTATTAGTGGTGCAGAATACCTTATTCCTTCATTTTCTATCTGAATAATATAGCTTCCTTCAGCAAGATTTGTAACGTTCAATAAATGTATATCGCTTGTTTTCACAAGAGTACCATTTATAGAGTATACAGAGATCGAATTAATTTTAGAGTTATCATTCATTCTTATCTCAACATAATCTCTTGCTGGATTTGGGTAGATCTTAAAGAAACTCTCTTTCAAATTACCAACAGAATTGATTAAATCGGAATATGAAAGCATATTATCGATAAAAATTGAACCAGCCAAATTAGATGTTGGTGAGTCTGTTTGTTTGATTTTATATCCTAAAAGAGTAAACTCTTTGTTTGCAGGCAAATCTATTAAGGCAGTTTCTGCAAATTTCCAACCACCATAATGAATCACATCAAGTTTGACTTCAAATTCGCTTTCATTATCGCTAAGCAATAAATAGAGTAAATTTCCACTCAAATCTCCAAATATATGCAAGCCTACTACTGAATCATTTGTCAGTGTGAAAGATGGCTCTTCAAACAAATAACTTACTTCTCCCCCATCAGCTTGCTTAAATTGATACTTCAGATTATAAGAGGAGGTTCCAAATAGTTTTGTAGCTGTGCTTCGAGCTGCTGAAGCAGATTTCACATCGATATTCGCATCAGCTGCATGTGTCAAAATACTTTTTGTTTCAAAACCTTCGAGCAGTTCTTTATCCGTAACACGAACATCGGTAGCTG
>CAYFTO010000102.1:0-5212 GCA_964346125.1 uncultured Paludibacter sp. | reverse complement strand
TTTTATCTTTTCATCATCATATGCATCAATCCGCCTCCATTTTTTACGTTTGTGTAGCCTAATTGGCGAAGAATTTGCTGCGCATAAGCAGAGCGAGCTCCTGAAGCACAGTAAAGCGTAATATCTCTATCTTTATCTCCAAATTCATCCAGTCTGCTCTCCATTTCATCCAAAGAAATATTGATAGCATCGGGGTATGCACCACCTAAAAACTCCATTGGAGTTCGAACATCAACTACGATAGGAGAGCTTGTATCTGTTTTCTTTTCTTCAGTTTTTGTTGTAGATTCAGCTACAGTTTCTTTTTTGTCTTCATCCTCAATGGATTTTATTTCCAACTCTGGTAAGTTTACCCGAATAGTTTCGTAACCTATGGCGTAAGCGTAACGTGTCAAAGAGAGATGACCACCTGAAAGATTCCATACATTCTCAATACCAGCACCTTTCAGCATTCGCAAAGCTTGATGACCTTTTTTACCAAAATCATCAAATACCAATACTTTGGCATCTTTTGGGATAGAGTCAATCTCTTCGCTAAGCATTTCTAACGGAATGTTGTAAGAACCTTGGATGTTTGACTTGTCAAAAGCAAACATATCACGCACGTCGATAACAATAGGTTTGTGTTCTTTGATAAGTTCATCCAATTCCATTGTTGTAACCGAAGGACTATACCCACTTTTTCTGTTTTCAGCTGTATAAGCAGCCATGTTTACAGCATCGTTGGCGGTGCCAAGAGGTGGGGAATATGCAAAATCCACATCGGCTAAATCGTGGATTGTTAATTTGCCGGTAATAGCCGCTGCAATTACATCCAAACGACGATCAGCACCAGCATAACCTGCAGTTTGTCCTCCAAGAATTTCGCCAGTTTCGCTGTTATAAACGATCATTACAGATACCTCTTCTGAGCCAGGATAATAGCTTGTGTGGTGTTCTTTATGAACTACAACCGCGTCAGCAGGTATACCCAATGAGCGAGCTTGTTTTAAAGATAAACCAGTAATCCCTGCTACGGCTTCAAATACACGCAAAATTGAAGTTCCGATCGCGCCTTTGTAGGCATGCGTGCCGCCTAAGGCATTTTCAGCAGCAATGCGTCCTTGACGGTTGGCAGGTCCAGCTAAGGGGATACGCACTTTTTTACCCGAAATTCGATGTGTAACTTCACACATATCTCCAGCAGCATAGATGCTATTGTCTGATGTTTGCAGATATTCATCAACTAAAAGTCCACCCGATTCGCCAATTTCTAAGCCAGCATTTTCAGCCAGTTGTAGGGTAGGGCGAACGCCGATTGACATCAATACCATATCAGCATTTACCACAGTACCATCATTTAATTTTACGGTGTTGGAAGTGATACCAACTACGCTTTTACCAGTATGTATATCAACTCCGTAAGATAGCATTTCTTGTTCGATAAATCCGGCAAATTCACCATCCATAACAGCCATTACGTGTGGCATCATCTCCATTAGATGTACTTTTATTCCGCGCTTTACCAATGCTTCCACCATTTCCAATCCGATAAAACCACCACCGATAACAACAGCTTCTTTAGGCTCTTTTTCAGTAATGTGATTTTGGATTTTATCCATGTCATTCAGTGTCCAAAGCGTGAAAACATGGTCTAGGTTTGATCCCTCTATTTTTGGCATAACGGGACGCCCACCTTGCGCCAAAATCAATTTGTCGTATTCGTGGTAGTTGATTAGTCCAGTGCGAACATCCAAAGTCTTCACTTTTTTTGCTTCGCGGTCAATTTCTGTAACTCGTGTATTGATATGAACATCTACCTGATACTGTGCATTGAAGCTTTCAGGGCTTTGTAAAATCAGTTTTGAGCGGCTTTTTATATCTCCGCCGATGTAATAAGGTAATCCACAGTTAGCAAAAGAGATGTCTGGGCCTGCTTCAAAGAGCGTTATTTGTGCAGTGGGTGACAAACGACGAACTTTTGCAGCTGCCGTAGCACCTGCTGCGACTCCACCTACGATGAGAATTTTTTCCATTGATGTATATTTCTTAATTTAGTTTCTAATTAAATTTCAGGCTGCAAAATTACTACAATTCTTTGATATGTTTATGTATGTACACTTATACATATGTTAAATAAAATTAAATCGAATGTTTTATGTAGATCTAAAATAAATTTGTACTTGTTTATCGAAGTTTAATCAAGTTGATTTTGAAGATGTGAAATATGATTTTTTCTAAATACAGGTTTATTTAGGAATAGCAAAAAAATAATTGTGTTAGCGAACATTTATTTGTTTGTCTGTCTTAGTGAGGGTCATAAACAGATTTTTATTAACAATATTTAATTAGAGTCTTGATAATTAGCGATGAATCGTTGAATTATAATACCTTTAAAAGGTATGAAAATAGAGAAGTTTTCGTATTTTTGCAGTCCAATTTAAAAAGGAGAAACTTTGACGATGAAAAGAATACGAAATTTTTGCATTATTGCTCACATTGATCATGGAAAGAGTACACTTGCTGATAGATTATTAGAATTTACGGAAACGGTGTCTGAAAAGGATTTACAATCACAGGTTCTTGACAATATGGACTTAGAGCGTGAGCGTGGCATTACAATTAAGAGTCATGCTATTCAGATGGATTATAAGCATAATAATGAAGATTATACTCTTAATTTAATAGACACTCCCGGTCACGTTGACTTTTCATACGAAGTTTCGCGTTCTATTGCAGCTTGTGAGGGTGCTCTACTAATCGTGGACGCAACACAAGGAATACAAGCTCAAACGATTTCCAACCTATATATGGCTATTGATCACGATTTAGAGATTATACCTATTTTGAATAAAATGGACATGGATAATGCCATGCCAGAAGAGGTAGAAGATCAAATTATTGATTTGTTGGGTTGCAAACGCGAAGAGATTATTCGTGCAAGTGGTAAGACTGGCTTAGGCGTTGACGATATTTTATCAGCCATCATAGAACGAATACCAGCACCTGTTGGTGATCCTGAGGCTCCTTTGCAAGCACTTATTTTCGATTCAGTGTTTAACTCATTCCGCGGAATTATAGCATACTTCAAAATTCTAAATGGAACGATAAACAAGGGCGATTTGGTTAAGTTTGTAGCTACAGAAAAAGAGTATAATGCGGATGAAATTGGGGTATTAAAATTAGGAATGAAATCCACAAATACGCTAAGTGCTGGTAATGTAGGCTATATAATTTCAGGTATCAAGACTTCGAAAGAGGTGAAAGTGGGTGATACCATCACTCACGTAAAAGAACCGTGTGATTCTGCAATTGCAGGTTTTGAAGAGGCGAAACCAATGGTTTTCGCAGGGGTGTATCCAATCGATGCAGAAGACTTTGAAGACTTGCGAGTATCTCTCGAAAAACTACAGCTCAATGACGCTTCTCTTACATTTGAGCCAGAATCATCAGTAGCTTTAGGATTTGGGTTTCGCTGTGGCTTTTTAGGAATGCTTCACATGGAGATTGTGCAAGAGCGTTTGGACCGTGAGTTTAATATGAACGTAATCACTACGGTACCTAACGTTTCATACATTGTGCATACAAAAAAAGGTGCTACTATCGAAGTGCATAATCCATCTGGATTGCCTGATATGATGACAATTGAAGCTATCGAAGAACCTTACATTCGGGCATCGATTATTACTCAAACAGATTATATAGGGCAGATAATGACACTTTGTTTGGGTAAACGTGGTGAGTTGGTAAAACAAGAATATGTTTCTGGTAATCGTATTGAGTTGATTTATGATATTCCTTTAGGTGAGATAGTGTTTGACTTTTACGACAGATTGAAAAGTATTTCAAAAGGCTATGCTTCATTTGATTACCATATGAATGGTTACCGTCCTTCTAAACTTATAAAATTAGATATTCTTCTTAATGGGGAGTCGGTTGATGCTTTATCTTCTTTAATTCATTTTGACAATGCGGTAACACTGGGCAGAAGAATGTGTGAAAAGTTGAAAGAATTAATACCGCGTCAGCAGTTTGAAATAGCTATTCAGGCAGCTATTGGAGCTAAAATTATAGCACGTGAAACCATTAAGCCCGTGCGTAAAGACGTTACGGCAAAATGTTACGGTGGCGACGTAAGTAGAAAGAGAAAGCTTTTGGAGAAACAAAAGAAAGGAAAAAAACGTATGAAACAGATTGGCTCCGTAGAAGTACCGCAAAATGCGTTTTTAGCTGTATTAAAATTAGATTAGAACTTTACAAAGAAAAAAATAAATTTCATTTAATTAAATAAAATAATAAAAAGATGAGTGTTTTGTAAAATAAAATATTCATAAATCAAATCGTATGGTAATCGCATTAATTTTAATTTTTGTAATTGGTTATTCGGCAATAGCCTTCGAACATAACCTTAAAATTAATAAAACGGCTCCAGCACTTTTAGCAGGTGTTATTTTATGGGCTATTTTTATTTTAGGAAATGGTAATGTCGAATTTGTTCAAGCTGAGTTACTTGAGCACTTAGGAGATATTTCAAGTATATTATTCTTCCTGATGGGAGCTATGACAATTGTTGAGCTTATTGACTCATACAATGGTTTTGATGTTATTACCGAAAGAATCCAAAGCACGAGCAAGCGCAAGCTACTTTGGATTGTAGGTTTTCTAGCTTTTTTCTTATCAGCAATTTTAGATAACCTAACTACTACCATTGTTATGATTGCGCTTTTGAGAAAGCTAATTAAAGACCACGAAACTCGTCTTTTCTACGTGGGTATAGTTGTAGTTGCAGCAAACGCCGGAGGTGCATGGAGTCCTATTGGTGACGTAACAACAACAATGCTTTGGATTGGAGGACAAATTTCTGCAGCTAACATAGTTAAACGAATTTTCTTACCAAGTGTAATCAGTTTGGCTGTTCCGCTAATCATTCTATCATTTACAATGAAGGGACGCGTTGATAGACCTGAAGTAGAGCAAAAACGCTATCAAAAACTTTCGAAAAAACAACAAGGATTTATTCTTGCTTTAGGTGTTTTAATGCTTATAAATGTACCAATATTTAAAACCTTTACAGGTCTTCCTCCTTTCATGGGAATGATGTTAGGTTTAGGAGTGATGTGGACTACAATTGAATTGATGCATCAACGTCATACGCGATTAACGAAAGAGACTGAACCACTTGGTAGAAGTATGGTAGAAGTCCTTAGTCGTATAGATCTGGGTAGTATTCTCT
>CAYFTO010000101.1:2910-5757 GCA_964346125.1 uncultured Paludibacter sp. | reverse complement strand
GCCCCTCAATCCCCAAAGGGGAAGTTCTAGGGGAAGTTCTAAGGGGAAGTTGTAGTGCATGAATTAAAGTTAATGCAGTTTTTTAATCCTCTATAAGCATTATATATTTACAACTTATTTCATTAATAATGGGTTGAGAGTAGTCTTATAGCCAATACAGACTACTTTGTAATGCTTGAGTCGTTTGTAATAAACCGTAGCTCAAAAAGCTACGGTTTTGCTTAGAATATTTTATTCGTAAAATGGTTCTACTTTATTTTTCCAACCATTTGTTTAGGTAATTAACTGTTGTATTTTGATAACTTGGTCGTGGTGCTTTATTATCTACAATCTTTCCTTCTCTATCGACTAATAAAAAAGTAGGAAAAGAGTTTATCCCTAAGCGGCGTTCTATCATTCCTTGCTGCTCTCTATCTAATCGGAAATGTACTGTGTTATCTCCATCCAATGAAAATAACTGTACAGCTCTTTCTAAATCTTTCAAAGGAGTGTTGTTTGCAAAATACATAAATACTACATCTTTATCCTTGAAGTGGCTCTTTAGTTCAGCTACATATTCCATTTCACTCATGCATGGACCACACCAAGAGCCCCAGAAATCGATATAAATAATTTTTCCTTTATAAGGCGCAATCAAGTCTTCCCAAATTTTATCGGCATCTTTGGATTCTTGAAGATGATCTGTGTTTTGCAAAATTGCAGCCAAATTGAAATTGTTATCTAAATCTTGTTTGTAGAAATCTTGAATTTCTTGCACCTTCTGTTTGAAAGCGGGTGTTTTTACTTCAGCTATTAAAGTCTGAAATAAATCTTCATCTAATGCTTTGTGTTTGTTATTAATCGTATAATAAAGATATCTAGCTTTCAGATAATCTCTTAAGGGTTGATTATTAGAAATAGAATCGATAAAGTTGAAATGCTTTTTCGAATGATGTTTTTCCGATTGTTTATATATTTCATCACTTACTATCTCTTGATAAGCTTCGTAAGTTTTACTTATTTTTTCTTCGTTTTTTTCGAGCCATTTTTTAGCTTTTTCTATTTTTGATTTATTTGCGACATTTGTTGTGTCGGTTATTGCCATCATTGACTTTAATAAACTACGATACTCATTAAGTAAAGTTAAATCTGGTTTGGCTGGTTGCACTATTTTTTTTTCTATCAATTCAAATAATACATCCAAGTTGTCAAATGATATAGAGTATTCAATACCGCTTAGTTTGTTAAGGTGGCTTTCATAATCTCGGTATGAGATTAAAAAATCTCTATTTATAGTTATCGGCTTGGGTATATCGCTAAGTAGCATCTCCGTAATTGGCTTTATCAACTCTGCATAAATAGAGTCATTGCCCGACCTATCTAAATAATATTGTTGTTGAAATAAGCCAAAAGTCAAACGATGTTTAATTTCACTTTTCAAAAAGGATTTTAGCTTTAGAGAGGGATTTGGAAGAGAATTTAAATAATTTGTAATGAAATTTTTCTCTTCTTCGTATGAGTTAAGATTAGCTTCAAAAATCTCCTTAACTTCTATGCCATAAATTGGGCAACTTAAAGGCACTTCTTGCATATTATATTTGATATATTCATTTTGTATTCGAGCTTTATCACCCATAACTAATTTTTGCCCTTTTATAGCATCGTAATAGAAAAAGTAATGTTCATTAGGTTCAAGTACGCAAAAATGACGCATTCGTTCTGGGTCAAAATAAGCTGTTGTGCTGTTGTATAATGGCACTTTTATCTCAAAACGTCCTAAACTATCGATTTCGCTATAGTGATATTGACCTTCGCTTCTAATAAAATCGTATATGTGAATATTTAATACTTTAGGACCAAAATGATTGGGGAAATATCCTCTAATATAAGCTGTGTCGATTTGGGCAAAATGATTATCGGCAAAGTTTGTAGTGTCTTTGCTCGTGTAGTCAGGCAAGTTAAGTCCAGCTTTTTTGTGTGTGATATACTCATTCCCATTTATAGAAATCTGTGCCAAACTGTCTTTTATGTTTTTGAATGATAATTGCAGTTTTTCATTATCGTGGCGAAGAGTTATTGAGCCTCCTTTCTTATTCATGGACTGACTTTCGTAGTCCCAAAATTGATTTTTATACACCGCAAAATGCTCGTAAAATCCGAAAATCCATTCGTTTGATACAGGTTCGTACCAATTGCCTAATAAAGGTAAGAGATTCTTATTTACTTTGTCAGCAGGTTTGTATAACGTCTCTTTCTGATGATGAACAAATCGGTGTATATCATCAAGTTTGTTGATGTATAGCAGGATGTAATCATTTTTGTTTTGCAACAAGGCACGATATTCTCGTCCCATATACTCGCCCATCCATCGTATTGTCCATAGCTTTCCTTTGTAATGTAGCTTGTTGTTTTTGAGCGAAATAAAGTCTCTGTAATCTACTAGAGAAATAGCATTTTGTGGTATTTTGTTTTGGTATTCGGCCTCTGAAAAGAGCTTAATATCCGGATTAATATCATAGCGCTTGCATATCTTTGTTAGTCCTGTTTCAGGAATAGCAATTTGCATTTTATCTTCGTCAATCGGACTTATATGCATGCTGATGCTTTGACCTGAAAAATGCGTTAGGTAAAGAGTGAATCTGTTTTCATTTTGCTCTACATTCTGCACTTTGCACAAATCGTAGAAGATTTCGGCATAGTTTTCGCCTATTAAGATACCGTCCCAGTCGTCTGCTTCATCAGTTTCAAATTGCCAATATCCATGAAGCTTTGTTGGTATTGTTGTTTTTGATTTTGCATATATTCCTTGTGGAATTAGTACGCATAAAATTAATAAAATTCGTAAAAGTTTCATTGTTATTAAAGTGT
>CAYFTO010000101.1:0-2810 GCA_964346125.1 uncultured Paludibacter sp. | reverse complement strand
ATCTACTTTTATGTAATCTATATCAGCCTGATTGCTTAGTTTGAAAGTGTTGGTTAGTTCTATTTGTCCATATACTGATTTTACTACAACTGTGATGCTATCTTTATTTTCCGTAACATCTAATTGACGTGTGTTTTTCAATTCGCTTATGGGGTATGATTTGATGTTTTCTTCAATGTTTTGCCACTGCTCGTATTTTGTAAAAAAAGTAAATAGCTTCATATCTTGTCGAACAGAGTTTGCAATATCAATATCTCGTAAGTCCTTTAGTTGGTGCATAAACATTGCAATCAAGCCGTTGAGAACATTGCCCTCCTCATTGTTTTCAATTATATCGCCTACCTTAGGCACAGTTAATTGATCAAGCATTGCATCGTCAATTTCAAACTCTTCCATTATTTGCTGGATAATACTGTCTGTTTGATGCCTAATTATATTGCTGGCACTATCCAATCTGATTTCAAAATCAGGTTCAAATATAATCTCTTTTATTCTGTTCTCCTCGCTTGTAGTTGTGTTTCCTGATATACTTGTGTTTTCTGTTTTCGAAGATGTGCAAGCAAAAAGTAGAAAAGAGAAGATTAGTAATCCAGCGTTTTTTAATAGTCTGTTTTGTTTCATGATTAAAGTGTGCCTTTTAAGTATATTGAATTTAGCTTGCAAAGGTAACTTATTTAGTGAGTTTTACAAGTTTTTAGTTTTGTTTTATTTGTGAGTGAAATTTAATTTTTTAGCTAAATTACATCACTACACTATCCACAACTTTGCCATCAAATAACTTGATAATTCTGTCGGCATATTCGGCATCGTGCTGACTATGTGTTACCATTACAATAGTTGTTCCCTCGCGGTTGAGTTCGACTAATAAATCCATTACCTCTTCGCCGTTTTTACTATCTAAATTACCGGTTGGCTCGTCGGCGAGTATTAGTTCAGGATTGGCTACTACGGCTCGTGCAATGGCTACTCGCTGCTGTTGCCCTCCCGAAAGTTGTTGCGGAAAGTGTTTTTCACGGTGCAGGATAGCCATGCGTTGCATTGCCTCTTTTATTCGGCGTTTACGTTCTGAGCTTGGTATTTTCATATATAGAAGTGGCAGCTCAATGTTTTCATACACATTCAACTCTTCAATCAGGTTGAAACTTTGAAATACAAATCCTATCACGCCTTTGCGTAATGAAGTTCGCTCGCTCTCTGTAAATTTAGAGACATCTGTTCCATTCAAATAATATTTGCCTGAACTAGGGTTATCCAATAGACCCAATACATTGAGCAGTGTGGTTTTGCCACAACCTGATGGCCCCATTATAGCGACAAACTCCCCTTTTTTTATTTCAATATCAACTTCTGATAATGCCCAAGTCTCAATCTCTTCCATGTGGAAGATTTTTTGTAAGTTTTCTGTTTTAATCATTTTATTTGTTTTTTTAAGTTTAATCTTTTTGAAAATATTTCTTATTTAATTATTAATTCTTCTGTTTCGCCCAAATTGGCGTAACCACTAATCACAACTTTGTCTCCTGCTTGAAGTCCTTCTATTATTTCATACTGAACCGGGTTTTGTCTGCCAAGCACAAGCGGCACTTTGATTGCCCTATCGCCTGATTTATTTAGTTTGTAAATCCATTTTCCACCAGTATGTTGTAAAAAATCACCACGAGCTATGCATATACTTGGTTCGGCTTGTCCCAACTCTATTTTTACACGATAAGATTTTCCAATACGCATGTTTTTAGGCATTTCGCCCGTAATTACTAAATCTATTTCAAAATCTCGCTCTTTTATTTCTGGCACAACTTTAGATACTCGTAAAGTGTATTCTTCAGCTTGATATTTGATGGTAGCTGGTAAGCCAACTTGCAGTTTGTCGATGTAGTATTCATTTAATCGTGAGCTGATTTTGAAATTGTCCATCAATTTAATTTCGCCAATATTTTCAGATTGTCCTATTTGCTGCCCTAATACCACATTTAAGTAACTCAGCTGTCCTGTCAATGGTGCTCGCACCACCAAATTATCCAAGCGAGATCGCATTGTAAGCTGCTTTTTTCGTGCTCGTTCAAGCTCAGATTCCATTAGCGATTGTCGCAAATGCACCGAAGCACTATCTTGCATAAGTCCTTCCAATTGCAAAGCGATATTTTTGGTTTTAAACGCATACTCTTCACGCTGAATTTCTAATTGAGCCAAGCTTTTTACTCCCATTTTGAACTCCTCTTCGCCTTGTGCAATGTCTTTTTGTGTGCGGCTGTATTCATAGCGAGCTTGAAGCATTTGTTGCTTTAGCAAAAGCGTTT
Organism: uncultured Paludibacter sp.; assembly: GCA_964346125.1. Classification (GTDB taxonomy): domain Bacteria; phylum Bacteroidota; class Bacteroidia; order Bacteroidales; family Paludibacteraceae; genus UPXZ01. The sequence goes on along the minus strand of CAYFTO010000101.1, from coordinate 513 downwards.
TTTGCTTCATTTCCAATTTTCGCTCTTGATATATGATTTGCTGTTTTTCCCATTCATCCTGCTGCTCTTCGATGGCTCGCTCAAGGTCTGTATTTTGCAATATCATTATCACATCGCCTTTTTGCATCATCATTCCTTCTTCGGCAACTACCTCCTTTACCATGCCTGATTCCATGGGGTAAAGTTTGATTAACTGAATAGGCTGTACAATGCCTTCTGCCTCAACATAATCTAAAAAAGCTAGCTCTTCCACATTAGCGATTTCAATTTTTTCTTTATTGACATAGAGTTTTTGTTTGCCAAGAATTTGCACCAGCATATAGCTTAAAATAGCAACAACAAGCAAAACTGCCAAAAGATAAAATCTATACTTTTGAAAAAAAGAACGTTTTGGTAATTTTTTATCCATTTGTGAATCTCTTGATTCGTGAAACGCCTTTGTAGTTTTTGAAAAAGATGATATTTTATCCATGTTATTTCCTATTTTATCACATCAGCAGGATTTTCATTTGC
>CAYFTO010000100.1:0-5796 GCA_964346125.1 uncultured Paludibacter sp. | reverse complement strand
ACGAGACTTTGGTTAAGTCCCTATATCTTTATTTTTTTAGTCGGTCAGTAGTGATAGAAAATTATAGAACGAAATACATTGCTCACGGAGGGTGAGTAAATTCACAGTTTTAGTTTTGTAAAACTCAATAAAAATAGAAATCAACAGGTGGATAGCGGTGATTAGTAATAGACTAATTCGCCGCTAAAACTTTCTATTCTTAAATGCGATAAAATCTAAAGAAAAATAGTATCTTTGCACACTGAATTAAAACAGAGAATAAAAGCGTTTATGATAAATAGAGTTTTACTTCGAATAAAAATTATTCAAGTGGTTTATGCCTTTTACAAAGGCGATATGAAGTCGCTCCCGTTGGCTCAAAAAGAGCTGTTTCATAGCATTATGCGTTCATATGATTTATACTTTCATTTGTTGCAGTTGCCGGTAGCCGTTACACAATTTGCAGAGCAAAAAATTGATGCTCGAAAGCACAAACTTCGTCCAACGGAAGAGGATTTGAATCCGAATACACGATTTATTGACAATCGGTTTGTCAAACAATTGATGAATAACATTCATCTTAACGAGAGCATTCAAGCCAATAAGCTCAACTGGGCCAATGATGCCGATACAGTGAAGATGCTTTATGATTTAATCATTGAAAATGATTTTTACAAGGAGTATATGGCTAAGGATGAGGTGAGCTATAATGAAGATCGTGATTTGTGGCGGAAAATTTTTCAAAGAATAATTTTAACGTCCGAAGAGTTTCACGAAGCCATAGAAGACCAGAATATTTACTGGAACAATGATTTGGAAATAGTGATTAGTTTTGTCATTAAAACTATTAAGCGTTTCAAAGAAAATAGTTTGCCTGAGCAGGAATTGCTGCCGATGTTTAATGATGAAGAAGATGAGGAGTTTATCAAACGTTTATTGAACGAGACTATTGCCAATGAAAAAGAGTACACCGAGCTGATTGGCAAGCACGCTACAAACTGGGATGTAGAGCGAATTGCATTTATGGATACTGTAATTTTACAAATTGCATTAGCTGAGATAATGAACTTTCCGACAATTCCTGTAAATGTTAGTATGAATGAGTATATCGAAATAGCCAAAGTGTACAGTTCAGCTAAGAGTGCAAATTTTATCAATGGGGTTTTAGATAGTATTGTGAAAGAGCTGAAAGCTGAAAACAAGCTATTGAAAGTAATGAAAATTTAATTATTATAACTATTAAAAAATAAAAAATATGAATTTATTATTTTTATTATTGCAGGCACCTGCGCAAGGTCAACCTGGTGGCATGGGAGCTTATTCCGGCTTAATCATGATGTTGCTTATATTTGTAGTTTTTTATTTCTTTATGATTCGTCCGCAATCTAAACGTCAAAAAGAGATTAAAAAACAACGAGAAGAGATGAAGCAAGGAGATAAAGTGATCACATCAGGTGGTATTTATGGTAAGGTAAGAGACATCAAAGAGCGTACAGTTACTATTGAGATAGCAGATAACGTACGTATTACTGTAGATAAAAACTCTGTATTCGCAACAGCAGCTGATTTACCTCCTGCAGAAAACAGCAAGTAATTTTTTATTTCTATGGCTATAGAATCAAAAAATAGATTAAACGGAAAGATACGCAGTGTCATTTTTTCAAAAGACACACCTATCTTTCTGTTTTTTTTGTTACTTGCTACAATTTTTTGGTTTATACAGTCACTTGATAAACAGCGAACTACGACTCTTGAAATACCTATTCAATATTTCGGCATTCCAGAGGATATCGAGTTAGAAGAAGAATTACCAGCACAGCTTAATGTGCTGATTCGCGATGAAGGAATGTCTATATTGAATTATAGAAAAAAGACTATTGTACCTTTAGCGCTTGATATACAACACAGATACAGTGAAAAGGGACGCATTTCGGTATCTGGCGATCAATTAAAGTATCGTTTATCACAATATGTGTTTCCATCAACAGCTATTCTTAATATTTCACCTGATTCCATAGCCAGTAATTACTATAAACTAAGCTCTAAAACAGTGCCTATTTTATTGGGTGGTGATATACCATTAGCAAAACAATATGTGCTAAAAAACAAGTTGGAAATTCAACCTGATAGAGTTAAAGTGTATGGCCCAGGAAATATTATTGACACTATTTCAGCTATTTATACAGAGCAATATAAAGGGAAGACAGTGAGCAGTGACTCTACATTTATTCAGCTCAACTTAACAAAACCGTCCGAAAATGTTAAATTGGATTTTAACGATGTCAATGTAGGTGTTTTTATCGAAATGTTTACCGAAAATAAAGTTGAAATACCAATTACCATCAAAAATGTACCTCAGGGCACAAAGGTACGTCTGTTTCCGAGCACTGTTACAGTTACGTATAATGTGAAGATGAGTGATTTTAGTAAAATGTTGCCTACTGATGTACAGGTGGTTTTTGATTATAAAGAGGCAGTAGAGCTTCAAAAGAGAGAATATACGCTTCAAACAGATGTAAAAACAGATAAAGTTTGGAGTGTACGCGTAGCACCAAAGCGTGTAGAATTTTTATTTGAGAAAGATTAAATATATTTAAAGCAGTAAATTTAAGAAACTATGTGGCAAAGAATTCAAACAGTTTATTTTGTATTGATAATCATTTTAATGATTGCTTCAATAATACTTCCCAATGCAAGTTTTTTCAATCCAGAAACACTACAAACATATAAGTTGGATGCACGTGGAGTAGTAGAGCTAAATAACAACGGAGATGCGGTTGATATCGTTGGTAAAAATCCCATTATGATAATATTTGGAATAATTTTGTTTTTGACTACTTACGCTATTGCTGCCTATAAGAATAGAAGAAAGCAAATTCGCATGGCAACAATCAATTTATTTCTATTGATAGTATATGTTTTGGTTTTGGCAGCTTATATTTATGTAGCGAAAGATAAATTAAATGTAGAAGTAAGTGTACTTTATCCGGCTTCTTTTCCATTAATATCGCTTATTCTTAACTATTTAGCTATGCGTGGAATTGCCAAAGATGAAAAGTTGGTGCGTTCGATGGATCGTTTGAGATAAAATAAGACGTGAAAATTATAACTCTTGTAGATAATTCTTGCTCAAAAAACAATTCTAATTTAGCCTGCGAGCACGGGCTTTCTGTTTATATCGAAACGCAAAACAGAAAAATTTTGTTTGATACGGGCGGAAGCAATCTATTTATAAAAAATGCAAAAGAAATGAATATCGACTTGTCACAAGTCGATATTCTTATTATTTCACATGGTCATTACGATCATCTGGGAGGTTTAATAGATTTTATACAACTCAACTCTATAGCAAAAATCTATCTTAAAAAAGAGATTTTCGAATCAGGATATTACTCTATTCGTGCTGATCATAAGAAATATATCGGTTTTCCACTCGAACTTATTCAATATAAAGAACGTTTCACGTTTGTTGAAAATGAGTTGTTTGTGGATGCTAATGTTATTTTAATACCAACAATAAGTCAAACTTATTCGCTTCCTAAAGGGAATAAGTTGCTTTTTAAAAGTCAAAACGAGCAGCTAAAGAGTGATGATTTTCTGCATGAACTTATATTTCTAATTGAAAACGAGAATGATATATATCTTTTTAGTGGATGTGCGCATAATGGTCTTTTGAATATGCTTGAAACCAGCAAAAAACACTTCCCAGATAAAGAGATTTTAGTCGTTCATGGAGGTTTTCATCTAATAGATGCAAATGAGTTTGTAAAAGTAGAGACTGATGAAGAGTTGGAGGAGATAGCCTTAGAGCTTAAAACAAACTTCCCATCAACAAAATTTTATACAGGACATTGCACAGGTCAAAATGCAATGAAAATTTTCAAAGAAAAACTGGATAATCAGTTTGATGTTTTTTATTCTGGACACGAGATAAGAATCAACTAAGTTTTGAAAAATATCTATTTTGGAATAATAGGCGCAGCAGATTACTATTAAGAAAAGAATATGCCTCAAAATCAGAAGAAATTAGGACTTTGGCTCTTAGTCTTTGTATCGCTTGGCTCGATGATTGGTTCGGGTATTTTTAACTCACCAAAAGATTTAATAGCGGTAGCAAATCCGATGGGAACAATGATTACCTGGATTTTAGGAGGTACGGGTGCGCTTTTCATAGCCTTGGTATTTGTTTACCTTTCATCGAAAAGACCTGAGTTAAAAAGCGGTATTTATGCATATGCTCGCGAAGGTTTTGGTGATTATATGGGCTTTAATTCAGCCTGGGGTTATTGGTCGCTCGGTTGGTTGGGTAACATCAGTTATTTTGCACTGTTCTTCAAAACTCTGAATGATTTTTCAGGACGAGACAGCCGCCCACCAACACCAGCCCCAAAAGGGGGAGTTTTGGATATAGCTATTAGTTAAAAGTTTGAAAGTAGAAAGTTTGTAAAGAACAAAGAATTTTGAAATTTTGGAATCCTGAAATCTTGAAATAGCTTATCGCTTACTGCTTATCGCTTATTGCTCATAAGTAAATCTTTCTTATCTTTGTGTTCTAAAAAAATAATTAAACTAAATAAAATGGAAATTACTGGAAAAATAACTACAATTTTACCCCTACAAAGTGGTATGGGGCGTAATGGCGAATGGCGTTCGCAAGATTTTATTGTAGAAACAGAGGGGCAATACCCTAAGAAAGTGTGTATCAATCTATTTAATGATCGAATTAATAAATTTCCAATTAATGTGGGCGATACCGTTCAGGTAAGTTTTGATATCGAAAGTCGCGAATATAACGGACGTTGGTACACAACAGTGCGTGCTTGGAATGTGAAAAATGCGCAAGCCACTGCTGCAATGTCACCTGAGGATATGCCACCACCTCCAGGATTGGAAAATGCCCCAAGTGCAAGTTCATTCAGAGGGAATTTTGATGCGTTGGATGATGTGGATTCAAGCTCAGATATGCCCTTTTAATAGTTAAAATAACATTGGATTACTACTGATGTAAATTCATTTTGATTGGTGAAAACAAAAGAAAAGTAAACTTATTTTATATTTAACTGTTTTCGAAGTAAACAAAAAATATATAAAATGCTGAAGATACTTTCAATCCCTTTCTCAATAGTAGCCTACATCTTTGTGATGTTCTTTTTTGTTGCTTTTGATATTATACAACGCGTATCCTTACGTTTGTTTGGCTACGAAGCGCATAAACGTAGTGTAGATGCACTTAACTTTTGCTTATTGAGTACATTGAGACTCCTTTTTTCTAGCACAAAGGTAGAGTTTGAAGGCGATATTCCCGAAGGCAAGCCTTTGATTCTAGTAGCTAACCATCAAGGCATATTTGATATTATGAGCGTAGGATGGCATATGCGCAAATACCATCCCAAGTATGTGAGTAAGATAGAGTTAGGGAAAAATGTTCCGAGCGTGTCATTTAATTTAAAGCATGGAGGTTCGGTTTTAATTGACCGCAAAAATCCTCGTCAAGCGCTACCTGCACTAAAAGGAATGGGGGAGTACCTTCAAAAATACAATCGCTCGGTACTTATATTCCCTGAAGGAACTCGCTCTCGAAATGGAGAGCCTTTGCCTTTTTCTAATAACGGAGTGAAAATCCTATGCCGCTATGCCCCTGATGCTTATATTGTACCAATTACAATCAACAACTCATGGAAAATTTTCCGTTACGGAGGTTTTCCCTTTGGCCTGGGTGTGAAGATAAAACTTACTGTACATCAAGCCATGGCTGTGGCTGATTATGAATTCGATGAATTATTTGCTCTTACAGAGAAGGCTATTGTGGGAGGAATT
>CAYFTO010000099.1:0-5917 GCA_964346125.1 uncultured Paludibacter sp. | reverse complement strand
TTATGAACTTTTATCTTTTAACTAGCTTATCCCTTATTGCTAATAAGACGTACGGCCGTGCGTCCCTACTAATCGATAATTGCTAATCGCTAATCGCTAATCGCTTACATCTAACCGCTTTTTTTAGAAAATTATTTCATTCTTTTCAAAAAACAGTGTATATTTGTTGTTCACAAGAAAACAAAGGAAATCATGAAAAAAGAGTATAGTTTTGATGAATTACTGAGCAAAGCCGCTTCATATTGTGCTATTTCAGAGCATTGTATATCAGAGGTTGATACCAAGTTACGCAAGTGGGATGTAGATGAAGAAAATCGCGATAAAATTATAAGTCGATTGATAGAAGATGACTTTATCAATGAAGTGCGCTATAGTAGAGCCTTTGTAAGTGATAAATTCCGATTAAATAAATGGGGGAAAATTAAAATATCGATGGCTCTCGTGGCTAAGGGTTTGCCGAAAGATATTATTAACGAAGCTTTGAAGGAGATTGATGAAGGTGAATACAATGAAATGCTAGCCACTATCCTAAAATCAAAGCTTAAAACAATCACGTATAATTACGAATATGAAAGACAAGGAAAATTGTTTCGATACGCGCAAAGCCGTGGCTTTGAGACGCATGTTATTGATAATGCACTTCGCTACTTGTAAGCATTCGTCAATTCCCAAGCGAGCATAGCTTTTTTTCGTCCTGCTCCCCAATGATAACCACCCAATTCGCCACTGCTTCTCACTACGCGGTGGCAAGGAATGATGAATGAAATAGGGTTGCTACCTACAGCTGTTCCCACAGCTCTTGATGCCTTGGGAGATTCGATTGCTTGGCTTATTTGAACATAACTAACCAAACTACCAATAGGAACGTGTAGAAATGCTTGCCACACTCGGCGTTGAAAGTCTGTTCCGTTGAGGTGAAGGATAATCTCTTTTTCAGTTCGGCATTGATGATCGAAATACTCTTTTACTAATTCGATATGCTCATTGCTTTGCTCTTCGAGTTTTGCCTTCGGAAACCTTTTTTTCATATCTTCAAATAACAAGGCTTTATCACTCAAAAAGCCCAAGAAGCAAATCCCAGTTTCTGTTGATGCAATCAAACTAAGCCCAAAGAGAGTTTCCGCATATTGATAATTGATACTTAGTTTTGAAAAACCATTGTTCATCTCATCATTGCTCATCATTTTTAGCGTAAAAGGAGTGTTGTGAGCTGTAGATAAATCCAACTCTTTGCTTTTTTCAAGATTTTTACGGATAGATGAATCAGAGATAATTTTCAAAGTGTTGAGAATAGAGAGACCGCTCCAATCTCGAAAAAGAGCTTCAGTCTTTAATTCAAATTGATTAAACAACTCATTTTGCTCTATGTGATTGCGTTTGGGGTATAAAGCTTCTAATGTTTCGGCTATTTGCTCGAAAGAGTGATGTTTTTGCATAATCAATTCGTTTTATAAAATAACTATTTAGATGCTACTGAGTCAAATTTGTACTTGACATTTGCTTCGCTCAACTTTCTGATAATCTCTAAGTTTATAGCTGTCAGGGTATCGTTTATTACCTTATGATTTACAATATAATAAGTAAATTCGATGCCAAATATGGATGCTCCAATATCATTGAAACTCACAGAAGTTCCCAATTTTGATATATTGCTATTATCTTTTGCAATTTGCTTCAATATATCCATTACCTCTTCAATCTTATCGGGATGTGTGCTTTGTTCTAAATTGATTTTCAGACTGGCTCGATGTCCTTTTGCAACAGAAATGTTAGTAACAGCACCCTCAACAATTTTGAAGTTAGGGATGGTAACGATTTGCCTATCTTTGTTTTTAATTTTTGTGCTTCGAATACCGATGTCTTCTACGCTTCCTTCAAACTCGCCAATTTTAATATAATCACCAATTTTGAAAGTAGAGTCTGTAAAAATGGTGAATCCTCCAAAAATATTCTTTACCGTATCTTGCGATGCCAGTGCAATGGCTATACCGCTAAGCCCCAAAGCACCTAAAATGGCAGTCAAACTCAACCCAACGTTGTTGAGTGCTGTAATTATTCCAACAGTCCAAAGTGTGGCAGTTACAACTTTGCGTAGCATTTGAATATAATGCTTGTTGTTGTAGATAGCTTGTTTTTCCTCATCTTGCTTCTTTTTCTTTTGTGCGAAATATTCAAGCAAAATGCCATTGATAAGATGTACAATAAACCAGGTGATATTCAATACGGTTAAAATCTGATATGATTTATACAGTCCGTCGTTGAATGCTTCTCCCAGTTCCAATCGACGTAACGCAACCCAAATTCCGATAAGAATAATACCAACTTTTAGTGGCGTTTTCAGTGTGCTTACTATAATATTATCATAATAATTGGAAGTACGCTCCGCCAATGGCTTTAAATATTTTTTACGCAATGTACTTATCAATGCGCTTATAATGAAAGCTATGGTTAAAATAAGCAATGAGATTAACCAATCTTGCAGGCTATTGTTATAGTATTTTTGTTCTAAAAAAGAGCTCATAAAATTTGACATTAAAAATAATTACACGAATAAGACAAAAGTAGTCTTTTTCATAGAGAAATAAAAATCACTCTAATTTATCATTCAATCAATAACCCACTCGTATCAAGTCAGAAATTGAATTTATATTGATGCTTTCCCAAAAATGAACAAACAGATTGATCTCTTTAAGTAGGAAAAATATGAAGGCTATTAGTAAAATACCATAGACTCCGCCTGCAATATGTGCTATGTGGTTGATGTTACCTCCGTGGTTTTTAGTGAGATAGATGGAAATAGCAACATAAATAATTCCAAATAAAAAAGCTGGAAGCATGATTGGAATAAAGAGAATCCCCATAAAACTCATTGGGTTAATCAAAATAAAAGCAAACACAACAGCAGACACTCCTCCAGAGGCTCCCAAGCCACGGTAAGCATAATTGTTTTTCTCTTTTATGTAGGTTGGGATAATCGAAACAACAAGTGCACTTAAATAGAATACTAAGTAGAGGATTATCCCCAGCTGCGTGCCAAAACTACCAAGCAATAAATTTTCAATAACTGAACCGAAAAAATAGAGTGTTAGCATATTGAAAATTAAATGGGTGTAATCTGCATGAAGAAAACCATAAGATATTAGACGCAGCCATTCACCACGATTTACTGCTGGAGGATAAAAGATATACTTATCTACAATACGACTGTGTTTGAAAGCCTGTACAGAGATAATAGAAGTGATTGCAATAATGATTAACGTTATCATATTTTTAATTAAAAGTCTTTGTTATTTCTTATATGAGTAAATAAAACTTAATAGCTATATTTTTTCTCGTTCCATATCGCCTCTTACAAATGAGAAATATACGCCTACAACACTAATGGTTGCAAAACTCAGAAAGCCCAGATGCATTACCCGAATAAAAAGATCGTTAGAGACACTATCTATCGCCTGTCCGTTAAAAAGTCCGGCAATGTAAATCATGACTATTGTCATGCTCGAAATCTGTCCTATTACGCGCATTGAGGCAGCAGAACCAGAAGCTTGACCATATTTCGAGCGGTCAACTGAACTCATAATAGTGTTCATATTGGGTGAAGAGAAAAGAGCAAAGCCGATTCCTACCCAAATTAGTACTGCAACAATCAGCCAAATAGGTGTTGTAGCTGTAAAGAATGCCATCGCAGCTAAACCTATTCCGCACATGGCCATACCTGCAGTTGCAAAATAACGTGGTTGGTAAATATCAGAAAGTTTACCCATAAAAGGTGAAAAAATTGTCATCATAATGGGTTGAGCAATTAGAATTAAACCCGCCTTTTGAGGGGTAAGCCCCTGTACCTTTTGTAGATATAAACTTAAAAAGAAGACAATAGCATAAGTCGCACTATAATTAATAAGCGCAGCCAAATTTGAGAGTGCAAATAGGCGATTTTGGGTGTACATTTTCACATCTACAATTGGGTCTTTGGCTCTCTTTTCTGTAAACCAAAATAAAACTAAAGCTACAGCTCCACCAGAAAGCATTATCCAGCCCTGCAAACTTGGAATTTCAGACGATCCAAATACCAAAAGGGATAATCCAATCGCAAATAAAATCAAACCTTTAAAATCAAATTTTACTTTTCTCTTTTCAAGCTTATCTTTATCTAAAAAACGGAAAGCAATAGCGCTCACAATCAGCCCGATAATAGCACTCACAATAAAAATTGAGCGCCATCCTAATTGTTGTGTCATCAAACCGCCAATAAACGGACCAAAAGATAGGCCTAAATAAACTCCCGATACAGATATTCCTATAACTTGGCCACGTTGCTTAGGAGGAAAAGCGGGTACTAAAATAGCTTGACCTGTGGTAGTGGTAAATGCTGCACCAATTCCTTGCAAGAAGCGCGATGCAATAAGTATAGTACCATTTGGAGCAATTGCGCTTATTAATGATGAAATAGTAAAAATTAGGACACCTATTTTGAATAATTTTGCCACGCCTGAGCTATCACCCCATTTCCCTGAAGGAAGTAAAAACATTGCAGTAGAAAGTAAAAAAGAGCTTATCACCCAGCTCAGCATAATGGCATTCATATCGAATGTCTTCTCAATTGCAGGTAATGCAATATTGATAGATGAAACCAAAAAAGACCCCATGAAAGAGGTGATTGCAACAATAAATAATATCGAAACTTGTTTTCGACTCCAAGCCATAGTTTTTATATTTTTGAAATAGATGCAAAGTTAATTAATAGAAAGCATATGGAGGGATAAAATGAGTTAAATATAGAAAACCGAAAGTGGAGATTGGAAATTAAGCACTTGTATTATAGAAGCAGAGAGAATTTCGTTTGTTGTTTTGTGCAGTTTTGATTATCTTTGCACTCAATTTTATTTTAGATACAGTACAATGGATTTTATAGAAGAATTAGAGTGGCGTGGTATGATTCATACCGTTATGCCAGGTACAGCTGAAGTGCTGAAAGAGGGTATGACAACGGCTTATGTTGGGATTGATCCTACGGCAGACTCTTTACATATTGGGCATTTAGTAGGTGTTATGATGCTGAGACATTTTCAGCGAGCTGGGCATAAACCGATAGCCTTAGTGGGTGGAGCAACTGGAATGATCGGTGATCCATCGCTTAAATCAGCTGAGCGTAATCTTTTGGACGAACCCACTTTACGACATAATCAAGAAGCTATTAAGGCACAATTAGCCAAGTTCTTGGATTTTGAAAGTGATGCCCCTAATGCGGCTGAACTTGTGAATAATTACGACTGGATGAAGGATTACTCTTTCTTGAATTTTATTAGAGATGTGGGTAAGCACATGACCGTAAACTATATGATGGCCAAAGATTCGGTTAAGAAACGTTTGAGCAGTGAGTCATCAGTGGGCATGTCATTTACTGAATTTTCATATCAGTTGTTGCAAGCTTATGATTTTAAGTATCTGTATGAAACCAAAAATTGTAAATTGCAAATGGGTGGTTCTGATCAATGGGGTAATATCACATCCGGAACCGAGTTGATTCGTCGTACGACAGATGGAGAAGCTTTTGCCTTAGTTTGTCCATTAATAACCAAGGCAGATGGTGGTAAATTTGGTAAAACCGAAAGTGGTAATGTGTGGTTGGATAGACGATATACTTCACCGTATAAATTTTACCAGTTTTGGCTCAATGTGAGTGATGAAGATGCCGAAAAATATATTAAAATATTTACTTCTATTCCAAAAGATGAGATTTTTGCTTTGATTGAAGAGCACAGTGAGGCTCCTCATAGACGAGTACTTCAAAGAAGATTGGCTGAGGAAGTTACAGTAATGGTGCATTCTCAAGAAGATTTAGATGCAGCCATCGAAGCATCCAATATATTGTTTGGGAATGCAACCTCAGAAGCATTGAAAAAGTTAGATGAAGATA
>CAYFTO010000098.1:2981-6114 GCA_964346125.1 uncultured Paludibacter sp. | reverse complement strand
TTAAAAAAATAGACCTACATATTTATTAGCAATATGCAGGTCTAAATATATAGTTAGTTTAATCAAATACTTAAACAATCTCACCAAACAGAGTGGCTGATGTATATCTTGTAATTCTTACGCGCACAGTCTCTCCAATATGGCGTCCTTCGCGTGGAAATATAACCATCTTATTTTGAGAAGTACGACCCGACATCTCCTCTTGAGATTTTTTAGAATAACCTTCTACTAATACCTCAAATTCTTTTCCAACATCTTGCCTATTACTTTCAATAGCAATCTCTTGTTGAAGTTTAATAATTTCATCCAAACGACGTAATTTGACATCTTCTGGAACATTATCCTCCAAGTGATTAGCTGCAAAAGTACCCGGACGTTCTGAATATTTAAACATAAATGCCAAATCAAATTTTACTTCGCGCATCAAAGAGAGTGTATCTTCATGATCTTCTTCGGTTTCGTTGTGGAATCCGCAAAATACATCCGTACCAATGGTTGCTTCTGGAATAATACGACGTATAGCTGCCACTCGATCTAAATACCATTCGCGCGTATAGCGGCGTTTCATTAATTTGAGTATTTTATCGCTACCGCTCTGCACTGGCAAATGAATAAACTTACACAAATTAGGATAGGCAGCAATAGTTTCAAGGGTTCTATCACACATATCTTTAGGGTGTGGCGATGTGAATCGGAAGCGAATTTCAGGAGCTGCTTCTGCCACAATTTTCAATAAATCAGGAAAATCAACAACCTCTTCCCCATTTTCATACCTATACGAGTTTACATTTTGACCCAGTAGAGTAATTTCTTTATAATTTTTTGATCGTAAATCAAGTATCTCTTTCACGATACTATCTACGTCCCTACTCCTCTCTCGACCACGAGTATAGGGTACAATACAGTAAGTACAAGCATTATTACAACCTCTTGTTATACTTACAAATCCGGATATAGTTTTGCCAATACGAGTTGGCATCACATCGGCATAGGTTTCAGTTTTAGATAACTCTACATTAATTGCAGATCCACTTTTTGAGGCTTGCCCCAGCAAGTTGGGCAAATCAAGGTAGGCGTCAGGACCAGCTACCAAATTTACATTATGATTTTTAATCAGATCTTCCTTCACCCGCTCAGCCATACAACCAATGACACCGACCATTAAATGTTTCTTATTTCGTTTCAAAGAATTGAAATATTTCAGTCGATTCAAAACACGTTGTTCGGCATTATCACGAACCGCACAGGTATTTACAAATATTGCATCGGCCAGTTTTATGTCTTCCGTTAATTCATAACCGTCCATCTCCATCACCGCAGCAACTACCTCGCTATCTGCCACATTCATTTGGCAACCATAAGTCTCGATATATAGCTTTTTATCACTAAGTACGGATTTAAAGTCCAACTTAAGATTTGAATTGTTGTTTACCATAATTATTAGTTGTTTAAAAATTACATTTGCAAAGGTAAAAAATAATTTATTGGAAAAATATAAATTCAAAGTTAAAATCGTATCTAAAACTTTAAAAACAAGCCATTAATGTAAAAACAATATAAATTAAAAAGTAAATTTGTATAGGATGAAATAAATAACTACCTTTGTAGTGAAACAAATAGATAAATTTTTCATAATTAAGGTTTAGGTTAAAATGTTAGCAATGGGTAACTGTGAAGTTATCCATTGTTTTTTTAATTATAGAAAAATGAAGTTATTTTAATCAATTCATTTTCTTTTTTTTATAGAAATAAATTTGTAATATTGCATCAGTAAACACAAACAATACAACAAACATGGATGGTTTTGAAGATATACTTTACTTTGTAGTGCTAATTTTGTTTGGCGTTATTGGGCATTTCAATAAGAAAAAGAAAGATGCTCAGAAGAAAAGCCAAGAGCAAAGCAAGCCACAAACTAATGAGCATACACATCCAAGCGATGAGCAAGCTTTTGGTTGGGATGAATTTGAGGAGATGCTAAGAGGTAGTCGTAAGGTAGAGACTGAAACTATCATAAATACACCTCAGGCAAGCAATGCGCAAATAGTCGAGCAAAGACTTCGTCCAAGTAATTCAATGAGAGCTCAAAAGTTTCAAAAAATGCAACCCAGTACTTTTTCTCAAAAGTTTCGCCACTCTTCCATGATGCAAAATGAGCAAGCACAAGAAGAACAAGATTATGGCATAGGTTTTGAGATTGCAGAATCTTTTGAAAGCTTAGATGAAGTAAAAAAAGCATTTGTATATTCGCAAGTTTTTGAACGGAAATATTAAAGATAAATATTACTCATGAAAAAAGGCTGAACATTGCATTAAAGAGGTAACTTGTTACTAAAAACACATATTTAAGTTAATCAAAGCAAAAGTTCCGACGCTAAAAGTTGGAATTTTTTTTATTTATTCGAGTGAAAGAAAATAAATTATAAAATCATAAAAATCAACGTATTATGGCAACAATGTATATGACAAAAGAGGGCTATGATAAATTAATTGAAGAGCTAAATGAATTAGAAGGCGTACAACGTCCAGCAATTTCAAAACAAATTGCTGAAGCGCGTGATAAAGGGGATTTATCAGAAAATGCTGAATATGATGCTGCCAAAGAAGCTCAGGGAATGTTGGAGGCAAAAATATCTGAACTTAAAAGCACAATTAACTCGGCACGAATTATCGACCAAAGTATGATTAACACGGACGAAGTGAAGATATTGACACGTGTTAGAATTCGTAATTTGAAGAACAAACAGGAGATGAGCTATCTGCTGGTATCTGAAAGTGAAGCCAACTTAAAAGAGGGTAAAATATCGGTTGAAACACCTATTGCAAAAGGATTGATGGGCAAGAAAGTAGGTGAGATAGCCAAAGTTAGTGTACCTTCGGGTGAAATGGAGTTTGAAATTTTAGAAATCTCTTTATAAAATAGAGCAGTTATGACAATTTTTAGTAAAATCATACGAGGCGAAATACCGAGTTACAAAGTGGCTGAAAATGATGATTTCTACGCATTTTTGGATATAAACCCCATGAAGGTTGGGCACACTTTAGTTGTTCCTAAAAAAACTGAAGAGGATTATATCTTTAACTTAGATGATGAAACTTATATCGCTTTGATGCAGTTTTCGAAAGAAGTAGC
>CAYFTO010000098.1:0-2881 GCA_964346125.1 uncultured Paludibacter sp. | reverse complement strand
ATAAAAGCATATGGAGAGCCTGTAAATGCAGGTAAAGTGGTAGAACTTACCGGACTTGAGCGCAAAGAGGTAGATAAAGCAATGGCTGCTCTGAAAAAAGATGAATCTATTATCTCTCCTAAGCGCTGCTATTGGACTGCTAAATAATGGCAAGTAGATAAAGAAATATATTCTGTAATTAAAAGTCTTCAATCTTAAATGATTCGAAGACTTTTTTTATCTTTGTAAAACATTCAAATTGACTGATATGATACTTAAAGAAGAGCTTTTCCCTGTTGGAAAAATAAATAAAACACATGGAACAAAAGGTGAACTAAACTTCAGTTCTAATTACAATATATTCGAGGAGATTGATATACCTTTTTTGATAATGGAACCCGAAGGTTTATTGGTACCTTTTTACATAGAGAGTGTGCGTATGATAAACGACGAAAATGGTATAATTAAATTAGAACGAGTAGATAGTGATGAAAGAGCAAGCGAATTCATAGGTGAAACTATCTATTTATCCAAAATTTATATGCAAGAAATAGAGGAGGAAGAGTTGGCTTTGGATTATTTTATCGGTTTCGAAATCATTGACACTAAAACGGGTAGAGTAGGGCGTATTAGTAGTATTGATGAATCAACTGAAAACATTTTATTCATTGTTGAAAACGACAAAGATGAATTATTTATACCTGCCACCGATGATTTTATCATTGAAATAGATCATGAAAAAAACACCTTGATAATGGATCTACCTTTAGGTTTAATAGAATTGTAAAACAATTTATTAGCTTTTCTTGTTACACAATTAGAGATTCAAATCATTAAGAAGTTCTAATCCTTAAAACCTATCATCATGAAAAAGCTAATTCCATTATTGTATTTGCTATTATTTAACATGATAGCATCAGCACAAGAAAATGAGCAATTTGATTATCAAGCTCTTATAAAACAAAAATCAGTTTATCTTGAGTTGGGCGGAGCAGCTGGTGGAGCCTCAGTGAGCTATGACGTTACATATCTTCGCAGCAACAAACCAAAATATAACTTAGGTATTGGAGCAGGTGTACTTCCTTTTCCTAAATGGGATGCTGATTCAGGATATGTTCCCATACCAGTCATAATAACTCAAGCTAACTTGCTTACTGGTAAAGAGAAACATTTCTTAGAAACTGGGGTTTCTTTGATTTATATAGTTCCAGGAATTCGTATTGGCTATCGCTATCAACCTACTGAAGGAGGTCTACTATTTAGAGCAGCACTCACAACTATTGCTTATATACCTTGGGTAGGAGTATCTATTTGGTAAAACTTTTTAGATGAATTGATTATTTCATTTCTCATTGATGAAAACGACCAAGTAGAATTATTTATACCTGCTAGCGATTATTTGACTATTAAAATAGGTCATGAAAAGAACACCTTAAAAATGGATCTACCTTTAGATTCAAAAGGATTGTGAAACAAATTATTAGCTTAAATTGTTTTGTAATTTAAGATTCAATCATTGACAAATGCTAATCCTTAAAACCTATCATTTTGAAAAAACTAATTCCATTATTGTTTTTGCTATTTTTTAGCATGGTAACATTAGCACAAGAAATCGAGCAACTTGATAATTAAGTTGTTCCAAAGAAAAACTCAGTCTATCTTGATTTGGGCGGTACGGCTATTTTATACTCCATTAACTACGATTATACGTTTCTTCATAACAACAAACCAAAATTTAATTTAGGCTTAGGAGCAAGTTTATTCCCTTTGCTTGGTTGGAGTTCAGGAGTAACTTATATCCCTTTACTTACTGCTCAAGCTAACCTACTCACTGGAAAAGAGAAACATTTCTTAGAAACTGGGGTTTCTTTTCTCTATATAGTTCCAGCTGCTCGTATTGGTTATCGTTATCAAGCTTCTGAAGGTGGTTTCCTATTTAGAGCTGCATTCACACCATTTTACGTACCGAGTGGAGTAGGTATTGGGTTCAGCGGTTTTCAGCCTTGGGGAGGTGTATCACTTGGTTATACATTTTAGTAAAATATATTTAGTTCATTCTCATAGTTCATAGGCACAAAATCAATTATCTTTGATTATCTTTGATCAATAAACTTATGATTAAAGGCACACACTTATGAAAAAATTAATTTTAAGCCTTACATTAGCAGCAATCAGTCTGATTAGCTATGCTCAAACAGTTAATTCGAGTTTTGAAAATTCCGTTATTAAACACCATTCCGTATTTGTTGAGCTTGGTGGAAACTCTTTGATTTACTCACTCAATTATGATTACAGCTTTGCTACGTCCGAAAAGCTTATCTTTAATGCTGGACTTGGTGTTAGTTACTTTAATTTAAGTATAAATACATTCCCTGAGCAAGATATGAAAGATCGACTGCATATTCCTATTTTCACACCACAAATAAATTTTTTAAGTGGAAAAGAGAAGCATTATTTAGAGTATGGACTGTTTTATTCTTTACCTATGAATAATTTAGGAGTGCGAGCAGGCTACCGCTACCAACCCAATAAAGGTGGCTTTCTTTTCAGAGCCGGATTTACTCCAATGATGTTTGGAGGTGGTTTACCGGTTCCTTGGCTTGGTCTCTCATTTGGTTATACATTCTAATTTTTCTGTCATATTGGCATATTTTCCCCTAAATTGTCATATAAATTACTGATTTATGCCATATTTTTAGCTTGATAAAGCCAAAAATCGCTTGGCATAGCATTTGACTATTACTGAGTGAAATCAAAATGAAAGATTTTCATTGAATAGTAAATTAATAAGGTAAATATCATAGCTTATTCTCTATTTTAATAATAGAATTTAAGCCATAAAAATTAAAAAAAAGACAATGGGAAAAATAATTGGAATTGACTTAGGAACAACGAACTCGTG
>CAYFTO010000097.1:0-6194 GCA_964346125.1 uncultured Paludibacter sp. | reverse complement strand
TAAGAATGGCTTTTAGCAAATGCAAAGGGTCAATTGCTTGTTGCCCTTTGTTGCGCGCAAGCTCTATTGCATATTGAATAGTTTCTTGCGATTTTGTTGTGTAATTTGTAAAGTTTGTCATATCTATTTTCTTTTTTTTATTTGTCATTTCTACTTTTAGTAAAACAAAAAACTTACCATTAACCACGAGTGACAATATGGCGCAAATCACCTCAATTAGCTATCGGGAATGCGCCATAATGTCGCAAAGGAGGTGCTCTCTGTAGATATTAGAGAAATAAATGTTTAATTGTTACTGTTTCTTACTTAGGTTTATAAATAATTTCTTACTTTTGTATTTACTATATCATTAAATATTTCTTTAAAATAATGTCAAAAATTACTTATACAGTTCCAGAGCCCACACTAAGGCGATTACCATGGTACTTAGCGTATGCTCAGTTGTACCAACAGGAGTCAGATGCAACGAATATTTCATCTACAAAAATTGCCATGCGTTTGGATATTGATCCTGCAAAAGTAGCAAAAGACCTCTCATTTATAAATATTTCGGGGAAGACGCGTGTAGGTTATGATTTGAATGAGTTTGTAAGCGTGCTTGAAGACTTTTTAGGTTTCACGAAGACTCATAAAGCTGTTATGTTTGGAGTAGGGAGCTTAGGTGGTGCCTTATTACATGATAGTGGATTAAGTCAGTTTGGTCTAACAATTACTGCTGGTTTCGACGTTCGTGAAGGAGTAGTAGGTGGAGGTATTAATGGTATTCCTATATATCATGCTAAAGAATTTGCTCAAATGCAAAAGAAAATGAAAGTTGATATTGGGATTTTGACAGTGCCTATCGGTAAGGCTCAGGAAGTTGCCGATATGATGATAGCCGAAGGTATTAAGGCAATTTGGAATTTTACACCTTTCCGTATTCGTGTTCCTGAAAATGTGGTAGTTCAAAATACATCCATTTACGCGCACTTAGCAGTCATGTTTAATCGACTGAATGAACAGATTGAAAAAGAAATTGTGTCTAAATAATGAAAATTATAGCTATTGCACAAAACTATAGGAATCGAAGTCAGGAGAGACAGCAAGAAATTCCGAAAGAGCCTATAGTGTTTATGAAGCCTGATAGTGCGATATTAAGAGCAAATAAGCCCTTTTTCATACCAGAGTTTAGTGAGGATATCCATTTTGAAGCAGAACTTTTAGTTAAAATTAATCGCTTAGGAAAACATATATCCCCAAAGTTTGCGCATCGTTATTATGATGAAATTGGTCTTGGGGTTGATTTTACTGCACGAGATTTACAAGAAAAACTAAAGGCAGAAGGGAAGCCGTGGGAGCTCGCAAAAGCTTTTGATGGTTCGGCTGTAATAGGGGAATTTATTCATAAAGATGCATTGCCTGATTTGAAAAATATCGATTTCCATTTGGATATTGATGGGGAAACAGTACAAAATGGTAATTCCAGTGATATGATTTTTGATATTGATTACCTTATTTCTTATTTAAGTAGGTATTTTACATTGAAAATAGGCGATATTATTTTTACGGGTAGCCCGACTGGTTCAGGGAAGCTTGAAGTGGGAAATCGACTGGAAGGTTTTATCGCAAATGAAAAGATGTTTGCCTTTAATATTCGATAGCCTTGTATAGAATACAATACCTTGTTTATCTAAATAAGTTACTCTCCGTTTTTTATCCGAAACTACGTTTGTTTACAGCTTAAATCTAACTTTCTAATATCAATATTGTTATAATTCTTATAACAAATAAAAATTTATTACTTTTGTAAGCTTGTATCTAGTCAATAAAAGGCTTAAAGTAGATATAAAATAAAGTAGAAATTTTGACGTTTAAACATTTATCAGACTTTTTACAAGTTGTATTCTTATAAACTGATTCTTACAAAACAGTTATAATTTAGATTATGTATATGAAAATTAGAATGTTCTTTATAGCATATATATTTATTGCGTTTGCAAATTTTAGTGTAAATGCCCAGAGTACTCATTTGGAAGAGATTGCTTGGGAGGGTGTTCAAACTTGGGAGGCTGAGTTATCCAGTAAGGATGTGTTGAGTTTTGAAAGTGCACATTATCTTTATGATAATGACCTACCTTACTTTGTAAAGCAAGTGGAGGCTAATTCCTCAGATAATTATAAAGTAAGTTTGCTAAGCTGTGAATTTGAACCACTCTCTTTGTCTGAAAGGGCATTGATAACTACCTCGTTTAATGTTGAGCCTGAGGTTCTGACTAGCTACTCTTATGATCGTGACAAAACTTATCTAAATATTCAAGTACTTCCTTTTGTCGAGAAAGACGGTGAGGTTTTACGTCTTAAATCTTTTATATTAGATGTTAAGAAGAAAGAGGGTGTAAGAAAATCTAATCAGTCAACGACAGCACAGTATGCTTCAAGCTCGGTATTGGCTTCAGGTAAATTTGTAAAAATAGCAGTTAAGGAGAGTGGTATTTATAGGCTTACTTACGAAGAATTAAGCTCTATGGGTATAAATCCTGGTAATGTTCGGATATTTGGTTATGGAGGAGAGTTGCATGATCAAAATTTGATAAATGCAAAACCAGACGACCTGCCTGAGGTAGCTATATATATGCATAAAGGTTCTGATGGCGTATTCAATGCAGGTGATTATATTTTGTTTTATGGCCAAGGCGTGATTGATTGGAATTACGATCCCGTTAAGCGGATATTTACACATAAATTAAATCATTATTCTACAGAAGGGTATTATTTTGTTACGTCAGATGCAGGAGTTGGTAAGAAGATAGAGTTAAATGAAATTGATGTGCCTGGAAGTGCTCCAATTATGACTGTTAATCAGTTTGTTGATTATGATGTACATGAGCGCGAACTTTATAATTTAGGACGAACTGGTAAGGTCTTTTACGGAGAAGAATTTAATTCAAGTAGAAAAAGTCATGTGATTAATTTTGATTTCCCAAATATATTATCTGGTGAAATTCAAACAATTTTTGATATGGCTGTAACTAATGGTATAGCTTCAACTGTAAATATTGATTTTAATAACTCTCAAGAAAAGACAATAAATATACCTAATCGTTCAGTCGATAATTATACGGTAGGATTTCCCATTTTTAACTCTTATGCTTTTTCGAATTCGAATGCAGATAATAATCTAAACTTTAAGATAACTTATAATTTGGTGAATGCTTCGCAAAAAGCTTATTTGAATTATGTCGAAGTCAATGTTAGGCGTGAATTAAAAATGGATGGTAACGTGATGTTATTTAGAAATTTTGATAATTTATCATCCGAAGATTTTTATAATAAATTTGTATTATCCAATGCAGGCGCAAATACGGAAGTTTGGGATATTAGCGACCCACTTCAAGTAAAAAAACTACCAACAACGCTGAATGGCTCGACACTCGAATTTATTGATGTGGCTAGCGAGCAGAAAGAGTATGTTGCTATAAATATTACTTCTAATGCTTCGTATGCTTACAAGCCTAGAGTTGTAGGGACAATTCCAAATCAAAATCTACATGCTTTACCATCAGCAGACTTTACAATTATTACTCATCCACTTTTCTTAGCTCAAGCAGAAAGATTAGCAAATGCACATAGAACTATTGATGGAATGTCTGTAAATGTTATAACTACAGAACAAGTATATAATGAGTTTTCTTCGGGAACACCCGATGCTACAGCTTATCGTCGTGTGATGAAAATGTGGTATGATAAAACAAATAAGCAAGGACCAAAATACTTACTTCTATTTGGGCGAGGTTCATACGACAATCGTGGTATTGTAAATAATTCAGGAGATAATTTAGTTCTAACTTATCAAGCTGATAATTCACTTAATGATGTTAAATCCTATGTGACAGATGATTATTTTGGCTTTTTAGATGAAGGCGAAGGGGTGAATTTAAACAGTGATTTATTAGATTTAGGAATAGGTCGTTTCCCTGTTGCAACGTATCAACACGCTGAGGATGTTGTAAATAAAATGATATCCTATATGAATAATGAGGAGCGTGGCATCTGGAAAAATCAATTGGCTTTTGTTGCTGATGATGGTGATGCTGGTCTGCATATGCGTGATATTGATACGCAAGTAGCTAAGGTAACACAGTCTCAAACTCCAAGTTTTCAGATATCTAAAATTTACCTTGATGCTTTCAAAAAAGAGTTTACAGCAAGTGGTGAAAGTTATCCGTTGGTGGAAACTAAGTTAAAGTCTTTAATTAATTCAGGGCTTTTGATGCTGAACTTTATGGGACACGCCAATGAACATGGTTGGACCAAAGAAAGAATTATATCCACTCAAGACATTCGATCGATGTATAATACAAAGTTACCATTATGGGTAGCAGCTACTTGTGACTTCGTCATGTTTGACAAGACAAATATCTCTGCGGGTGAGCATGTTCTTTTAAATCCATCAGGTGGAGGTATAGGTTTGTTTTCAGCAGCTCGTGTAGTTTATGCTGCCGAAAATGCGAAATTGAATAATAAATTCACACTGAATCTATTTAAACAGGACAGTGGAGGTAATATGCCAAGACTTGGAGATGTGGTAAGAAAAGCTAAAAATGATGTTGGTGGCGGAATGAACAAATTATCCTATATGCTATTTGGTAACCCTGCTTTAAAATTAGCTTATCCATCGGAACTAAGTATAGAAACAGTTTCTATTAATGGCGAAGATGCTAATGGACAGGTACTAAAAGCATTGTCAGTGAATGAAATTAAGGCTCATATTGTTGATAGAAATGGGAACAAGGTTTCTGCTTTTAATGGTTTAGCGGAAGTAAGTATCTATGATAAAGAGCAAAGTATTACTACTTTAAATAACCAGAATGGTGGAGCTATTACTTATCAAGATCGTCCGAATATGATTTTTTCAGGAAAAGTAAAAGTCGTTAATGGTGAATTTAGCGTTGTAGTAATGGTGCCTCGAGATATTCGATATAATTATGGAAGCGGTAGAATCAATTATTACGCCTCGGAAGATAATGGTGGAAGAGAAGCACAAGGTTATTTTGAAGGTTTTTCGATAGGTGGCTCTGCCGATGTGAGTATTGATGATTTGGAAGGACCGAATGTAAGCGTATATCTGAATAAACCTGATTTTATTTCTGGAAGTAAGGTGAATGAAACCCCAATATTTGTAGCCAATATATTTGATGAAAATGGTATTAATACCGTTGGAAGTGGAATTGGACACGATTTAAAATTAGTTGTTGACCATAATCCGCATACTACCTTTACTGTAAATGAGTTTTTTGAAGCAGATGAAGGGAGTTATCAAAGTGGACAAGTAAAGTTTAAGTTACCAACTCTTGAAAAAGGAAAACATACACTTACGTTTTATGCGTGGGATTTATTAAATAACTCTACGTCTGTTACGATTGATTTTGAAGTTGTTCCAGGTTTGGTACCCGAAATATTTTCGGTTTCCAATTATCCGAACCCAGTACGTACATCTACTAAATTCGTAATTGAACATGATCGTCCAGAGACTGTTTTGGAATCACATTTGCAAATTTTTGATTTAGCAGGTAGAAAAATCTTTGATAAGCAATACAGTAATAGCGATAATATGCGTTGGGATTTACAAGATGGTAGTGGCTCAACAGTATCGCCTGGCGTGTATATTTACAAGATTTCTATTAAAACATTAAATAGCGAATTTACATCCAAGGCAAATAAAGTTATTGTTGTAGGACAATAAAAATAATAATACTCGTTTATTATTAGACAAAATAAAAGGCAATTTATTTAACAGAAGAACTTAAAATAAAAGATAATATCTTAATAAAATAAAGAATGAAGAAGATTTTTTTAGTGTTGATAGCTGCTATGTTCGTTGCATCATCATATGTAACAGCCCAAACAGAACTAAATGAACAATTGAATCCACTGATTACGGGAGTGCCCTCTCTAACAATTACACCTGATGCTCGTGCTGGAGGTATGGGAGATGTGGGCGCTGCTACTACCCCTGATATAAACTCACAGTTTTGGAATGTGTCTAAATATGCATTTATGGAGAGTCCTGCAGGTTTTACTTTCTCATATACTCCGTGGTTGAGCAAGTTGGTGAGCGATATAAATTTGCTTTATACGGCAGGATACTGGAAGTTTGACGAGTTACAATCGGTTAGTGCATCTTTACGCTATTTCTCTTTGGGAGAGATTAAGTT
>CAYFTO010000096.1:0-6217 GCA_964346125.1 uncultured Paludibacter sp. | reverse complement strand
TCCAATCTTT
The DNA here is from genome assembly GCA_964346125.1 of uncultured Paludibacter sp. Lineage (GTDB taxonomy): Bacteria > Bacteroidota > Bacteroidia > Bacteroidales > Paludibacteraceae > UPXZ01. The sequence goes on along the minus strand of CAYFTO010000096.1, from coordinate 6,207 downwards.
TATCTTATATAATTATCGTAAATTTCGTTGTAAAAGGTAGATTATTTTTTTACCTTTGTCAATCAGTCACTTTAATAAAATGACGGTAGGAAAAATGAAATTAATAATATTGAAATTTTTAAATATCAGAAAATGACACAGATTAACAATCGATTACAAGCATTGCGTGTAGCAATGAAAGAAGCAGGTGTAGCGGGTACTATTGTTCCCGGAACAGATCCTCACGCAAGTGAATACATAGCCGACCACTGGAAAGAACGTGAATGGATTAGTGGTTTCAACGGTTCAGCAGGAACAGTAGCATTAACTTTAGATAAATCAGGTCTATGGACAGATAGTCGCTATTTTTTACAAGGACCAGAGCAGTTAGCAGGCTCAGAAATTGAATTGATGAAACAGGGCGTTCCTGGAACTCTTGAGATAGTTCCTTGGTTTGCAAGTGAGCTGAAAGCAGGTGATAAAGTGGGTGTGAATCCAGAAATGTTTTCAGTGAATGCCTACGCTGCTATGGAGAAAGAATTAAGCTTAAATGGTATTGAATTAGTTTCTATCAATCTTATTGATAAGGTGTGGACAGATCGTCCAGCATTGCCTAAAAATCCATTTTTCGTATTTGGAGAGAAGCATACTGGTAAATCAGTAACGGCCAAATTAAATGAAGTGCGTGCTGAAATGAAAAAACTTTATGCTGATGTGGCTGTTTTTTCAGCTTTGGATGATATTGCATGGCTATTTAATATTCGTGGAAATGATGTGAGCTACAATCCTGTTACTATAGCGTATGCTTTGGTGGAGATGGATAAAGCGACACTCTTTATTGACCCAGATAAATTAACGGATGAAACAAGTGCCTATTTGGATGAAAACGAAGTAGAGGTGGTTGATTATGTGGGTGTTGCAGATTCTTTATCAGCCATTTCAACAGATAAAGCTGTATTGGTTGACGGTGCAAAATTTAATCAGGCTTTGTTTGAGAAAATTCCTGTTGCATGCCCTAAGCGTTTTTCAATGTCGCCTGTTTTCAAACTGAAAAGTGTGAAAAACAGTGTGGAGACTGAAGGAGTGCGCCGCGCTATGGTGAAAGATGGTGTTGCTATGACTCGTTTTTTCAAATGGTTTGAGGAAAATTTAGGAAAACAAAAATTGACTGAAATTTCAATTACCGAAAAGCTGTTATCGTTCAGACAAGAGCAAGAAGGCTTTGTTGGGGATAGTTTTTCAACCATTGCTGGTTATGCTGGTCATGGTGCTATTGTTCATTATTCTGCTACTGCTGAGAGTGATGCAGAAATTAAACCAGAAGGTATTCTTCTTCTTGATTCAGGCGGTCAATATTGGGATGGAACGACCGATATTACGCGAACAGTTGCTTGTAGCGAACCTACAGAAGGCATGAAACATGATTATACGTTGGTATTAAAAGGACACATTCAGTTGAGTTTGGCTAAATTCCCTGTTAATACGCGTGGCTCTCAATTAGATATATTGGCTCGAAAAGCGATGTGGGACGAAGCCATTAACTATGGACATGGAACAGGACATGGAATCGGACACTTTTTGAATGTACATGAGGGGCCACAAAATATTCGTATGGATGAAAACCCTATCACATTAGAGCCTGGTATGATTCTATCCAACGAACCTGGGCTTTATCGTACCAATCAGTATGGTATCCGGATCGAGAACTTGATTCAGGTAGTACCTGCTGAAGAGACTGAATTTGGTCAGTTTTATCAGTTTGAAAATTTGACACACTGCTATATTGATACAAAGTTGGTGGATGTTGAAATGTTAAGCACAAAAGAACGAAACTGGTTAAATTCTTACCACGAAAATGTGTATAAGGTGTTATCAGAACATCTCAATGAAGATGAAAAACTTTGGTTAAAAAATAAAACCAAAGCTGTATAATTGTATCATATTGAAATGAAAAAATGAACGACTCACGGGCTTTTCCGTGGGTTGTTTTTTTATCCTTTCTGTGAATTGATTGACAAATAAAATGATTTTTGTAAATGGTAAAACCTATATTTTGAATAAAATAATTCCCTTTTCTAAACTTGTATCTGCTCTTTTGCTTTTACTCTTTTTTGCTTCATGCAAACCTATATCTGAAAGCAATACTAATAATTTGGATAAAATCACTCCAACTAACAAATATGCACTTGGCTTTTCTATTGAAAAATTAGAAAGCTATACAAAAGTTCAAACTTTTAATCCCTGGAATACGGATGAGATACAAGCCATGTATTATTTGGTAAGAGACGCGAACATTGAAGTACCTACAGACGGTACAAAAATCAAAGTGCCAATCACATCCATTGCAAGCAGTTCAGTTACTCACTTGGAATTTTTATCACTAATTGATGAGCTTGAAACTTTAACGGCAGTGTGTAATGCTTCGCTTGTTTACAATGAAAAAGTAAGAGATGAAATAGAGAATAAAAATATAATTGACTTGGGCGATGCTTTTCAAATCAATATTGAGAAAACATTACAACTTCGTCCAAATGCTTTGATGATGAGCAGTTTTAACAACAAAGATGCAAACGCAGAGCGATTAATGAATGCAGGAATTCCAATTGTATTTAATAATGAATGGATGGAAACTTCGCTTTTGGGTCGTGCAGAGTGGATTAAGTTTGTTGCAGCTTTTTATGATAAAGTAGAAGTAGCTGATTCGATTTTTATGCAGATCGAAAACGATTATCTGCAAGCTAAAGAGGAAGTGAGCCGCTTCGAAAAACGTCCCAAAGTAATCTGGGGCAATAACTATAGAGGAACTTGGTATATGCCGGGTGGAGCGAGTTTTATGAGTAATTTGTTGGAGGATGCAGGTGCTGATTATTTCTATTTTGATGATGATTCAACAGGGAGCTTACCGCTTGATTTTGAAAGTGTTTTGAAAAATTTTGCTAATGCAGATATTTGGCTCAATTGTAATTTTGATACTTTGGAAGAATTATTTAATGAGGATGACAAACATAAATTATTTTCTCCTGCTAAAAACGGAGAGGTGTATAATTTTCGAAAACGATTTTTGCCAAGTACTGCAAATGATTATTGGGAGAGCGCCATAGCTCGTCCCGATATCTTGTTGAAAGATGTAATCGCCATTTTGCACCCAGATTTGCTGACTGAGCATGATTTAGTTTATAGCTCAAAATTAAAATAGAAATTATAAAGTTTATTTTAAATTATGTATCTTTACAATTCAATCCCAAAATAAAAGAATTATGAAAAAATTATACATTCCATTTTTAATATTTTTGCTATTTGTTTCTTGCAAGGAAAAAATTGAAGTTCCTACAATCATCACTTCTAAAGTATTAAGTGTAGATTTTGCTGAAGCAACTGTAAGCGGCGAACTTGTAAATGAGGGTACAGCGGCTGTAACATCAAAGGGTGTATGTTGGAGTACTTCTCACAATCCAACAATAACAGATTCAAAAACACAAGAGTCAACAAGTGAACGTTTTTTTGTGAGTAAATTGAATAATTTAGACGCGAATACGACCTATTATGTGCGTGCTTATGCTATAAGTAGTGCTGGAGTGGGCTATGGGGCTGAATTAAGTTTTACAACAAAAGAGTTAGTATTTGCATCGATTGACATTTCAAGTCCTGAAAATATAACATCAGGCTATATTGAACGTATAAGAGCAGAAATCACAGCAGATGGTGGTTCTCCAATTACGGAATGTGGTTTTGTTTGGGATACAAAAAGAGAACCTACTTTGGAGAATGCAAGCATCAAAGCGGTTTTGGAAGGGAGTAAGTTTTTTGCTAAAATTGATGATTTGATACCCGACAGTACTTATTTTATTCGTGCTTATGCCAAAAACAGCAAGGGTGTTTCGTACAGTACGAAGTATCATGAAATTAAGATGTTATCAGTGGCCTCTCAAATTCAAATTCTAAAGAGTGATTCAATATCGCACGATTTTGCTGCATTAAGTATGAAGGCAATCTCAGCTGATCGTGCCAACTTAATTACAAAAGTGGGCGTTTATTGGTCGTTAGAAGAGGATAAAGTTTTGCAAGATAATTTTGTCATAGCTGAAAAGGGCGATAATGAAAATGAATATCTGTTAAGAATGAGTGAGTTAATAGCTGATACAATCTATTATCTGCATCCTTTTGCTCAAAATAAATATGGCGAAAAAATTGGCGAAAGTTTTACTTTTAGAACGGATAAGGAAGCAACAGAAGAAGGCGAAGAAGTAGATGATGCTACGAATGATTAAAAAGAAGAAAAAAGAGAGTAAGATTAATCAAAATTAAAAGCTACGTGAAGCCAAAGCGAATTTCTCTGTTTGTTGTATTGCTATTGTTGCTGCTAACTCTATTCCTTTTCGATTTGGTTTGGGGTTCGATACGTATTCCTATACGTGATGTCCTTCAAGCGTTTACAAGCAATGATGCTGATGAAATTAATCGAGAAATTTTATTGAATTATCGTTTCCCAAAGGCGATTACAGCTCTATTAGCTGGTTCAGCTTTGGCGGTTTCAGGCTTGATGATGCAAACGCTTTTTCGAAACCCACTGGCAGATCCATATGTGATGGGTGTCAGCTCGGGAGCAAGCTTAGGTGTAGCCTTAGTTATGATGTCATCAGGATTAGCTTTGGGTGTAGCAAGCTCTTTGAGTATAGTGCTAGCAGCTATTGTAGGAGCGGCACTTATTATGCTATTGGTTGTTGCAGTGTCGCTAAAGGTAGAGCACGTAGTCTCTTTGCTGATTGTGGGGATTATGTTTGGCACCATTGTTTCGTCCATTGTTGGTGTGTTGCAGTATTATAGTAATCCGGATGCTATTAAGCTGTTCGTCATGTGGAATTTAGGTAGTTTAAGTGCTGTTACTTGGTCGCATATTCATTATCTATTACCAATAGTGCTTGTCGCCTTAGGAATGAGTTTTATCTTGCACCGTCGTTTAGACAGTTTACTTCTTGGCGAAAATTATGCAAAAGCATTGGGTGTTTCAATTGTTCAAACGCGTATTCTTATTGTTGTGCTGACAAGTATTTTAGCTGGCTCGATTACTGCTTTTACAGGTCCGATTGGTTTTGTAGGAATAGCTATTCCGCATATTGCACGTGGTTTATTCCGAACGTCGAAACATCAGGTGTTGATTCCGTCAAGTATTATTTTAGGAGCTATTTTGATTTTAGTGTGCGACATAGTTTCACAAATCCCAACCTATACGCTACCAATCAATACGATTAGTTCCTTGTTTGGTGCTCCTGTTATTATTTGGATAATTTTGAAACGAAAATAGAGATATGGCTATAGTAAGCACCCATAATTTGACGATTGGCTATGAACGAGGACGACAAAAATACTTCGTTCAGAGAGATTTGAACCTACGGCTCAATAGGGGTGAGATGGTTTGCTTAATTGGACCGAATGGTTGTGGAAAATCTACTCTCTTGCGTACCCTTTCGGGTTTGCAACATCCTCTTTCGGGTGATATCCAACTGTTTGATAAAAACATCAAGCAATATTCTAAAAAACAGCTGTCTCTTGAAATAGCGATGGTTTTAACCGATAAAGTATCGGTAGATAATGCTACAGTTTGGGACATTGTTTCGTTAGGACAGCAACCTTATATGAATTGGCTTGTAGGAATTTCAGAAGAAGGAAAAAATCGAGTGGAAGAGTCTATCCGTTTGGTGCATTTAGAGCATAAGCGCGATGAATACATCAATCAGTTATCGGATGGCGAACGCCAACGTGTGATGATTGCTAAAGCATTAGCTCAAGATACGCCGCTTATCTTTTTAGATGAACCAACAGCACATTTAGACCTTCCCAATCGAGTTGAAATCATGTTATTGTTGCATCAGTTAGCTCACAAAACAGGAAAAAGCATTATAATCTCAACGCACGAATTGGATTTAGCTTTGCAGGCTGCTGATCGTATTTGGCTGATGAAGACACAAGATGGAGTAGAGGATGGAGTTCCAGAAGATTTGGTACTAAATGGAATATTTAATCAGGTTTTTGAGAGCGATGTCTATTATTTCAATCAGTCCAACGGCAATTTTTCTTTACATTATGATTTGAAAAAGAAAATAAGTGTAGAATCAGAGGATAAAGCAAAACTTTATTGGACTTTTCGAGCTTTGGCACGTGCTGGTTTTGAGGTTGTAGAGCATGCAGAGACAATCCCTAAGATTTTTATAAATGAAAGAGGCTGGCACT
>CAYFTO010000095.1:0-6387 GCA_964346125.1 uncultured Paludibacter sp. | reverse complement strand
TTTGGGATTTGGGTGTTCCAAGAGAAAACTTAATGTTTGACGACTTTGGATAGAGCCTTAACTCTATCAGAGATTATATAAAAAACAGCTTCACGATTAAAAAATCATGAAGCTGTTTTTTTGTTTATAAATATAAGCCTATGCTTTTCTTACAAATTCAGATTTCAAAGCCATAGCACCAAATCCATCAATACGGCAATCAATATTATGGTCGCCATCTGTTAAGCGTATATTTTTCACTTTCGTTCCTGCTTTAACAGGCTTTGGAGCACCTTTTACTGGTAAATCTTTTATTACAATTACGGTATCTCCATCTTGCAGCTCATTGCCATTTGAATCAATAACCTTAGCATCTTGCTCTTGCTCGGTAGCAATCTCTGTAGGGTTCCATTCATGAAAGCATTGGGAACAAGCCATTAAAGTACCATTATCATAAGTGTATTCAGAGTCACACTTAGGACATTTTATTACATCACTCATTTTTTCAACATATTTAAAATTAATAATAATCGATTTTCATAATTTATATTTATATCAAATATCCTTTACCTATTCTTTTATACTATTTTTATTTCAAATGTAAAGTCAATTTATTCAAAAATATAAAATTATTATCAAAGGTACATAATTTAATAATATTAGCCAAAAGCTAATTTTTGAACCAATAAATCGTATCAAAATATTTGAATTTGATAATAAAGTGCTTAACTTTATAGCTGAAAATAAATCAAAAAATAATCCTCATGAAAAACCACCAATCATTATTTTTTATTTTCTCATTGCATGCAATTTTATTCTTCACACAATGTGACAACAATAAAGAAGATTGCAAAGACACTCTATGCACCGAAGAATTTAGAGCCATAGGAATCAATTTGATGTATCCTGATGAAACACCCGTAATTCTCGACAATTATACTGTTTTCTGGAAATCAGAGAAAAAACTATTAACAAAACCCGCCTCATGGGATAACGGAGCACTACATGGGTATTATATGATTGTAAATGACAATATGATTCTCAAACTTCGTCATAAAGAGGAAGTTTTTCAGTTTACAGGATTCCTAAATAGCAAAGAAATTTTTACTTGTGAAGTCCTTGTCGGTGCTGATTGCTGCCATGTACAACATTTGGGTAGCGAGCCTCTAACCTATATTATTGAGAAATAAGCAAGCGTAAATCTACATTGGGATAAAGAACAAGCTTGCACCTAATATACTTATTATCGCACCTGCAACTTGCTGAGGTTTGATTTTTTCTTTAAACATAATCGCTGAAGGAACAATAATAATGATTGGCACTAATCCCATCAGCATAGATGCAATTCCAGTTTGTGTATGCTGTATTGCGAATAGAGAAAGTGAAACGCCAATTACTGGTCCAGCAAAAGTACCTATTGTTATATCACGCATCCCTACTCCATCTTTAAGAGCTACAAACACACGATTCCATTTTTTTAGAAAAGTTACAAAGAGAGCAAAACTTATAAACCCAAAAATAGCACGAATTTGCGTAGCTGCTACTGGATCATAATCACCCATTCCTTTTTTACTTAAAATCAATCCTAAGGCTTGACCAAGTGCACCACCAAAAGCTAATAAAAAACCTTTGAAAGGTATATTGAGTTTCATATTTCTATTTGAAATGGCTATTGCAATTCCTGTCATACTTATCAAAATGGCAATGATACTTTTTAACGATAATATTTCAGCTAAAAAGAAATAACCAATTATGGCTGTTAGCATAGGGTGAAAACTCATTATCAAAGCTGCTGTGCGCGAGCCTATTACTTGATATGATTGAAATAGCATCAAATCACCCACAAAGAACCCAACAAAACCAGAAAGTCCCAACCAAAACCACGCTTCACTAGAAGCATCATTCGGGAAAAATGAACCTCGTGTAAACAAAGTTATTAAGCCTAACATAAGTATCGACATAAAAATGCGAATAATATTGACAGAGAGTGAGCCAAGACGTCGACCTGATTTTTCAAAAAACAACGCACTGAATGTCCAGAAAAATGAAACGGATAAAGCAGCTATTTCGCCTGTATAACTTTGTATGTAACTATTCATATGTTGATTGAGCTGATATACTTAATAGTAAACTCAATTAAGTTTAATATGTAAAATAATAAACAACAAAATTACTATAATTTCATTCAAAACGTATATACAAATTTCAATATAAATAATATTTATCTAAGTAAATTCCGTTAGCTTAAAAGATGACTCTTAGTTTTGCAGTTGTTTATGTACATAAAATTATGTATCTTTGTGCTCTTTTTGGATATATAAGTAAATAATTCTTTAATAAACTATATATAATAAACTATGGATTGGCTCATTTCGCTTTTGTATAATGATGGCATAGCTCACACAATAGTAATTTTTGCTTTTGTGATTTTTGCTGGATTAATACTTGGTAAAATTAAGTTTTTTGGTATTTCATTAGGTGCTACATTTGTACTTTTTGTGGGGATAGCTGTAAGTCATTTTGGTTTCACTGTAAACCACGATTTAGCAGATTTCATCAAAGAGTTTGGTCTAATACTCTTTATTTTTTCAATTGGACTACAAGTGGGACCTGGATTCTTCTCTTCCTTCAAAGAGGGGGGAATCAAACTCAATATGTACGCCGTTAGTATTGTGCTCTTAAGTGTTGCCGTAACGGTTAGCTTTTACTATTTACTTGGCGGACGTGTAAGTATGCCGATGATGGTTGGAGTCATGTCTGGTGCTGTTACCAATACTCCTGGTCTTGGAGCTGCACAAGAAGCATTACGTCAAGCATTTGAATCGGGTCAAATTAGCGAAATTCCTCAAATAGCATTGGGTTATGCTGTTGCTTATCCTTTAGCTGTAGTTGGTATTATTTTATCCATTATACTTGTTCGTGTTTTCTTCAAAATAAATTTAGAGAAAGAGGCTCAAGATATTGAGAATCTATCAAGTAATTCAGAAGATACTCCTAATAGGCTAAGTGTGAAGGTTAGCAATAAATCCATTAGCAACAAAACTCTTGGTCAAGTTGTAGATATGGTAGGTCGTAACTTCGTGGTATCACGTTTATATAAAGATGATAAATTTATTATTCCTCAAAACACCACTGAAATCGACATAAATGATACGCTATTAATTGTTTGTTCAAAGAATGACGAAGAGGCTATTATCGCATTTTTAGGTGAAAAAGTTGAAATGGATTGGGATATTTCTAATAAACAATTGGTATCTCGTCGTATTGTGATTACTCAAAGTAATATCAACGGCAAAACTCTTGGATCATTAAAACTTAGATCTCATTATGGAGTTAACGTAACACGTGTCAATCGTGCCGGTCATGACTTATTAGCCGATGTAAATCTTACACTTCAGGTAGGTGACCGTGTAATGGTTGTTGGTGAACTTGAAGCAATAAAAGGAGTGGAAAAAGCACTTGGTAACGCTTTGAAGAAACTAAATGAACCACCCATTATCACTATTTTTGTGGGTATATTCTTAGGTATTATTTTTGGAAGTATTCCAATTTATTTCTCTGGAATGCCAATGCCGGTTAAATTAGGATTAGCTGGTGGTCCACTTATTATCGCTATTCTTATTGGTCGTTTTGGTTACAAATTAAAGCTTATAACTTATACAACATTAAGTGCCAATTTAATGATTCGTGAAATAGGTATTACACTCTTTTTAGCAAGTGTGGGACTACAAGCTGGTGGTCAATTTGTTGAAACTGTATTAACAAGCGATGGCTTGCTTTGGGTAGGTTTAGGATTTGGAATCACTGTAATTCCTCTACTAATTGTAGGTTCTATTGCTCGTAAATTTGGTAAACTAAACTACTATACATTGATGGGTCTTATGTCAGGAAGTACTACTGACCCACCCGCATTGGCTTATTCTAACTCAGTAGCTGTTAATGATCAACCATCAGTTGCATATTCTACGGTATATCCATTGACTATGTTCCTGCGAGTTCTTGCAGCTCAGATTTTGATATTATTATTTGTATAGAGAGTATTATTCTATCCGCTAAAATGTGTACTTTTACCCATAGTTGCGTTTGTTTGTTTTGACGCTTACAAAAATAACCATAAAGGGCTGAATCCAACAAATGGAAACAGCCTTTTTTTTCATTTCATCAAATAAGTATTATCGGACAGCAATGATCTATTATATTAAGTTTTTATAGTGAATAATTCAAGCTAAATAGGCATTAGCAATTCTTAGCATCAAAATCTTTCAAAATTCCTTGTAGGCTAATTCGCATCACAGCAGTTGCAATTGAAGGAGCAAGAAAATGACGTTTTACAGCAGTTCTAATTGCTGTTTTCGAACGTAGGGAAGGCTAGCAGGCTAATGGATAAAACAACTTCATAATTTAGCAAAAAATTACTTCCGTGTTTGGCAATATTATTCTTCGGAGTTTTAAGAGATTGAGTTTACAAAATAAAACATTTTTTTATTCTGAAATTTTGAACTTAAGCAACTTTCAATTAACTTTGAAAATAATTATTTGAATCAAATGTAAAAGATTCAAGAACCACCTATTAAAACACGAAAATGACTAAACAAGAAATTAAGCAAAAAGAGGAAAAACTCCTTGAGATGACAAGAGCATTCTGTGCTCAAAAACTAGACGAAGAGTATGACCAACTATGTGAAAAGCTTATTAAAAAGCTTGGAAGAAAACGGGATGTTCCTTTTCAGAGAGGTAAACTTGAGATTTGGGCTGCAGCCGTAGTATATGCCATTGGATCGATAAATTTTCTTTTTGACAAGTCATTTGAACCTTATATAACGTCTGATCAAATTAATGATTATTTTGGGACAAAAAAATCAACGGTTACAAGCAAAGCCCGTGATATCAAAGATATGTTTAATTTGTGGTATTTCAATCCAGAGTTTTCTATTCAAAGAATGACTGAATCAAATCCATTAAATAACTTGGTTATGGTTGACGGACTGATTGTACCGATTGACACTTTGCCTGAGGATTTGCAACAAATGGTCAAAGATGCCAGAGCAAATGGTGAGGATATTGAATTTAGAACTGAAAAATAGAAGTGAGATTATCTTTTTAAAACAATAGAAATGATATCCTAACACTAACTTTAAAGATAAAAATCAGTACTATTATTCTGGCAGATACGAGAACCACTCAATCAATTCACATAACCGCTTAAGGCATATTATATTATAGTATTTATTTTAGATGAATTTGGGACATCAAATCCAGCAGCTGTACCATATATATACTGCAAAGAGTTTGTAACGAACGTCTTATTGAGCAATGCCGAAATAAAAGGCACTATTTGAAATCATGAAATTGCTTATAGCATATAGCCTATCGCTTATAACTTTTTCTTCATTCTCTTTGGCCCATACCAAAGCCAAAAACCCGTTATCGTAAATAATAATAGCGCAAGTCCCATAATGCTGGAGTAAACCACTTTAATAGGATCACCTTTTGTACCTAAGTAAAAGTCCAAAAGTGAGCCATCATGCATCATCTCTATATAATCTGAACGTCTTTGTTCAATAGTCAAAAGATCACCAGTAACTCCATCCAGTTGCAATGCCCAAAAGTGATCAGCAAAAATAACTTTTACAATTCCTTTCTCTTTTCTAACGTCTAATCTATCTATTTTAAGTGAAAGCTGATCTGATACTTGTTCATGTAAGAACTTACAAGCATTTTTATGCAAACTATCGAGAGGCAACCACTCACTCAAATCTTTGGAAGTACCTTTTTGCGTTTTTGCTTGAATTAATCCACCGCTATTTTTCTTCAGGCCTAACAACAAACCTGTTGCTGCCATAATAAAGAAAAAAACAAATAGATAAGCTGCAGTAATCCTGTGAATCTTTCTGAATACTCGAAGTACTTTTGCTTGCTTCTGTTTTTGATTCATTTTATTTTTAAGTTCCAATCTATCTCCCCCTCATTATATTAAACACGCAAATTATATGCTTTTTATTTTTTCTGCTGCTATTTTTGCAGCTTCGCCCTGTCCGTAAAGATTCATAGAAAAGTCTAAATTTTTGCCTTTACTTGCCTCAAAAGCTGAAATGATTTTTTCTTTATTGCTCCCTGATAAAATATTAAAACCATTTTTTACCAATTCAACCCATTCTGTTTGTTCACGCATGGTTATACACTGCTTGCCAAAGAAAAAGGCCTCTTTCTGCACACCGCCACTATCTGTTAATACCATATCGCAATTTTGCAACAATGCAATCATATCGAAATAACCAACAGGGTCTATAGTATGAAAATGCGTATCTATTTTCTCCTGTTTAAGGATGTTTTTAGTACGCGGATGAATAGGGACAACAACGGGTGTATCTTTATGAATAAGATTTAATGCCTCTACAATCTCGCACA
>CAYFTO010000094.1:0-6496 GCA_964346125.1 uncultured Paludibacter sp. | reverse complement strand
GCTAAACTAAAATGCACGCCAGTGCAATACTATAAAACTTAGTTAACGAACTATCACTTCGAGAAGTCAAAACGCAAGGTTTTTCAGTGCCATAAAGCAAACCTCCCATTTCTGCACCTGCAAATACCGATAATCCTTTGTAAAAAACATTAGCGGTTGAAAAATCAGGAAAGATAAGTACATCCGCATCACCCATAATTGGAGAGGGTATATTTTTAATTCCGCCTTTTTCTTTGTCAACAGACAAAAATATATCCAAAGGGCCATCTAATAAAATATCTCCAAATTCGCCATTTCGCCAAAGTTGTTTTATCTCCAAGTAGTCATCCATAAACATTAATCGCTCACTGTACTTCTCTGTAGCGTGAATCAATGATACTTTGGGTTGTTTTATGCCAAATTTATAACAAGTATCAACGGCATATTTAATCATAGCTGTTCGCTGTTTTACATTGGGATAGGGAATAACAGCGGGGTCAGTAAAAAGAAGTAATTTATGATATGTGGGAATTTCAAGAGCTGCGTTATAAGTCAAAACATTACCTGGTGGAAGCAGACCTTTTTCCTTATCAAGAATAGCTCGCAAGATGACATCGGTATTCACTAAGCCTTTCATCAAAATATCGGCTTCACCCTCTTTAACCATGCGTACAGCCTCTAAGGTAGCTTCTTTTGCATCGGTTATATCAATGATATGAATATATTTAGCAACATCAGAATTACTGTAAAATGCTGCTGATTCTATCTCAGCAACGTCGCCCAAAAGATAGGCTTCTATAATTCCCTCTTCAACAGCCTTGATAACAGCTTCAAGCGTATGGGCGTCCACAGCGTTAGCCACAGCAAGGCGTTTTCTGCTGTTCGTGTTTTGTAGATGCTTGGTTAAATCAGCAAATGAAGAGATTGCTTCCATATAATTACATCGTTTTATTGTACTTTCAATGCAAATTTATAAATAATATCTTATATAACAAACCGCATTTTCACACTTGCGGAATAGACTTTATTTACAAAATACTAATTAGAAATATTTCGTTTGAATATCAATATAAATTACAATTAAATAGAGATATTATATTGCTTTTGTTAATTATTTATCCCAATTTTGTATATTGATAAATAAATAATATTTATCTTTTAAAAAATGCTTATTAAATTAAAAACTAAAAAATATGAAACAAAGAACAATTTCAAGCTGGCAAGGTGGACTAAAATTTGAAACTGATTTTGGTAATGGACATAAACTGATAACTGACGCACCTATTGAGGGAGGTGGAGGTAATGAAGGTACTACTCCAAAAATTTTAATGTTGAATGCACTTGCAGGCTGTACGGGAATGGATGCTATCTCAATCCTCAAAAAAATGCGTGTTGATGTAAAAGCATTTAATGTTATTGTTGAGGCCGAAATGCGTGAAGAGCATCCAAAATATTATGAAAAAATGCATGTTATCTATGAGTTTACTGGGAAAGATTTGCCTTTAGCTAAGATTGAAAAAGCAGTGAATCTATCGAAAGAGCGCTATTGCGGCGTTGAAGCGATTTATAAACAGGTAATAGAGATGACACACGAGATCAAAGTGATTGAAGAGTAAGTTAGAAAGTTTGTAAAGTTTATAAAGAGCAAGGAATAATGAGCAAGGAATAATGAGCAAAGAGTAAGGAATTAAAAGTGAAAAATTAATGATTTTGGAATTCTGAAATTTTGGAATTCTGAAATCGATAATAGCTAATCACTAATTTCTTGAAAACCATTTTTATGCAAAAAAACTACGCATTTATAACAGGTGCAGCCGACCGAATAGGGAAGGGTATTGCATTGGATTTGGCAAAAAAATCATATCATTTGCTGCTTCATTATAGAAGTTCGATTGATAAGATAATGCTAGTAAAAGAAGAGGCTGAAAAATTCGGTGTAAAAGTAGAGCTGATTCAGTTTGACTTTATGGCCGAAAATGATTTTGACAAAATGTTTGCCTCTTTTAAGGAGCGAAATATCAATATAGATATACTTGTAAACAGTGCTTCCGAATTTCGTCCATCGAATTTTGAGGAGGCAGGCAGCGCTATGCTTAATCGCCAATTAAAGATTAATTTTGAAAGTGTATATCTGCTCACAAAAGCTTTTGCAAGAACATATGACAAGGGCGTAATTGTGAATTTCTTAGATACAAAAGTTGAAAAGAATTACACCAAACACTTGGATTACTTATTGAGTAAAAAGCTCTTGAAATCCTTTACCCAGCTTGCAGCAGTTGAGCTTGCACCGCATTTTAGGGTCAATGCTATTGCGCCAGGTTTAATTTTACCACCTGCGGATAAAGATGAAAACTATCTACTGGATTTATCAAAAAATATACCGCTTCAGACAATCGGGAATTTGGAAGAGATTCTAAAAGCGTTTCGCTTTATAATAGATTCTTATTTTATAACTGGACAAATATTATACATAGATGGAGGAGATCATCTAATTTAAATTTAATAAAAAATATGGAATATAAACTTAGCACGGTAGAAGTAGTCAATTTGCGTTTGAGAGCCTACATTGGCTTCATTGATTGGGAAAAAGTGAAGTTGCAAGATTTGGTTATTTCTTATTCATTTAAATATGATTCAACTAAAGCTACAGAGAGTGATGATGTTGCTTATGCGGTTGATTATAAAAGAATTAATAAAGGAATCATAGCATTAGTAGAAAATCAAAGTTATCATTTAATAGAAACTGTTGCCGATTTGGTATTAGAATATATCCAAAATTCATCTCCCTATGTGCAAGATATTCACGTGCAAGTAGAAAAACCAAATGCTCTTCGATTTACTGATAATGTAATGGTGAAAACAAGTAGCGACAATCGTTATAATAATGTTATGATTGCCTTAGGATCCAATATCGATGCAGAGGTGAATTTTGAAAAAGCTTTGGATATGATGCAAGATTTGGGAACTATTATTAAACGAACTGAATTTATCGTAACAAAAGCCCTAAAATACGAAGATCAACCCGATTTTCTAAATGGTGCAGTTATATTGGTTACCTCGAAAAGCTTTAAAGAACTTTCCTTGGCATTGAAACAGATTGAAACTCGTATGGGCAGAGTGCGTACTTCCAACAAGAATGCTCCTCGAATTATAGATTTAGATATAAGCGTATTTAATAACTTCGTGGTTGATGATGAAATTGATGAGCTTCCTTTTTTACACGAATTTGTAAATGCGCTCTATCCAGATGGGGTAAAGAGGTGAGTTTGATGGTGTGAAAAATAGCCCCCCAACCCCCTGAAGGGGGAGTTATAAAGGGGAATTAGGGGCTGGGGCAGAGTAATTATTCTCTTAACTACTGCTAAATCCGTTAAAATAGCTCTGAACCCAAAGCTAAAGCCAATTAAATTTTGTAAATTTGCATCCTTTTTATCAAAGACAATTTTGTCTTTTAATTCTTTGAAAGAGCGATGCAGACTCAAAGCAAAACATATCAACTTGAAAGCCCAAAGGTATTAGCGCAGCATACGGTATATTCTATATTGCTGACTATCAGTGTGGCACATATGCTCAATGATATGATGCAGTCGGTTATTCCGGCTATTTATCCAATCATTAAAGAGAAATATAACTTCACTTTCACACAGATTGGAATGATAAACTTAGTGTTTCAACTTACAGCATCGGTTTTGCAGCCTGTTGTAGGGATTTATACAGATAAACATCCTAAGCCATTTTCATTATCGATAGGTATGAGTTCAACACTTGTAGGGCTGGTATCGCTGGCTTTTGCTTCTAATTATTGGATGATATTACTTTCGGTTGCTTTTATCGGTTTGGGCTCGTCCGTTTTTCATCCAGAGTCGTCGAGGGTAGCTCAGTTTGCCTCAGGTGGACGAAAGGGCTTGGCTCAATCAATTTTTCAGGTAGGCGGAAATTTTGGAACTTCTCTTGGCCCACTCTTAACGGCTTTAGTGGTTGTTTCTTACGGTCAAATATCCATTCTTTGGTTTGCTCTTGTAGCTTTGTTTACCATAGCTATTCTCTATTTAGTGGGTAAATGGTATAAAATTCAGTTGGATTTTTTGAAAGCACGTAATGGGAAATCAAATACGGATAGAGTAGCAACACATCATTTTTCGAAAAATAAAATCTATTTTGCTTTAGGAATATTGTTGATTTTGATGTTTTCAAAATACTTCTATATGTCGAGCATGATTAATTACTTCTCCTTTTATACCATCGAAAAGTTTGGTTTAAGCATTAAGACATCGCAGATTTATCTCTTTGCGTTCTTATTTGCCGTTGCGGCAGGCACATTGATAGGTGGTCCCATTGGTGATAAATACGGACGGAAATATGTAATCTGGTTTTCGATTTTGGGAACAGCTCCTTTCTCGTTAATCTTACCTCATGTAGGCCTAAGCATGACGATAATTATGGCCGTTCTTGCTGGCTTTATTCTTTCTTCCGCTTTTTCTGCTATTTTGGTATATGCTACCGATTTATTGCCAGGTAAAGTAGGCGTAATTGCCGGATTGTTCTTTGGTTTAGCTTTTGGAATGGGTGGCTTAGCTTCTGCATTTTGGGGGTGGCTTGCTGATATAACAGACATTCAGTATGTATTTCATATCACAGCTTACTTGCCACTTTTGGGAATTGTAACGGTATTCTTACCTAATATCGAAGTAAAAAACAAGCGTCAGTAGGCATTGTTTTATTTAGCTAAAAAACTACAGTATATTGTTGTTTTTAATCTGAATTTTGTGAATGTCAATTGATTATTCCTTGGCAGATAAACCCAATTTATCAATTATTCTCCTCTTTGCTTAGGAGAACGAGGTGTGGAAGGTGTGCGTCTTCTAGACACTTTGCTCTCATTTTTATTAATAAAATCTTTCCAACTTTTATATTCGCTAGTTGCAATGGGGTTATTCATTTGAAGAAAATGGCAATATGCTGCAGCTAAACCATCGGTTGCATCTAATTGAGGAAGCATATTTTCTTCAGGAATTTTCAGAAATCGTCTCAACATATCAGCAACTTGCTCCTTACTGGCGCGTCCGTTACCAGTTATCGCCATTTTTATTTTCAAAGGTGCATACTCATAAATGGGTAAATCGCGATACAATGCGGCTGAAATAGCTGCACCTTGCGCACGCCCCAATTTCAACATCGATTGCACGTTTTTTCCAAAAAAGGGAGCTTCAATAGCTAAAATATCAGGATTAAATTCATCAATCAAAGAGAGTGTTCGAGCAAATATCTTCTGTAATTTATGATAATGATCAATGTATTTATGAAGTTCGAGTATGCCCATAGCTAACATTTCCACCCGATTTCCATTTACTCGAATGATGCCATAGCCCATTACAGTTGTTCCGGGGTCAATTCCTAATATAATCCGTTCTCTTTTCAAAGGGCTATTTTATAATATTTCTAATACGGTTGAGAAAAACAGTACTTCTTGACCAAATCGAATGCTCATCTCTTTTTGTAGTCTTTGTCCGTGGGTATCTTGCCATTTTTCGATTTGAGCCTTGCTACTAACATGAAATTGCACTGAAATAGAAGTGCCTTCCTCTTCTGCGTGCTCAGCATGAACTTTTGCTACTTGTGGTTTAGTAAAATCGTGTTGAAGCATGCGAGGAATTAGTTTTTCCCTCAACCAAATATACCAATCAGCGTATTTGTTGTGACTGACTAAGAATGTCGTATTATAAATGTACATAACTATTTTTATTACAAATCTACGTATTTAATTCGAATAATTGATTATCTTTGCAGTTCAAAATTTGAAAAAGGGGATTTAGCTCATCTGGCTAGAGCGCAACACTGGCAGTGTTGAGGTGACCGGTTCGATCCCGGTAATCTCCACAAGATAAAGAACTCAAGAGGCTTAATCGCATCTTGAGTTCTTTTTTTTAGCCAATAATCTTTGCACATGCTCTTTTAATTAACTATTTTTGTATCCAATTACTAAAACTATAAATCAATAATTTAATCTATCTAAAATGAAAAAATCATTTCACACATTCACAAACAAAACATTTATTGTTGTGAGTGTACTTCTTTTTATGCTTGGATTTTCAATGCAAGCCGAAGCACAATCCAACTATGCTCTCCGAATGAACAATGCATCTGATGGCGTACTATTTGACTCTCCAGTGAAAAAAGCGGGCAACGCATGGACTATAGAGATGTGGGTGAAGAGAAATGGACAAAGTAATTTTTCGACCCTAATTGATGGTGCTAACACAAAGTTGACTTTAGAAACATGGGCTCCTGGCAATAACTGGACTTATAAAGTAGGTTTGAAAGGAAGTTCTGATTTAACCTTTAACTATGTTATGCCACTAAATCAGTGGACGCACTTAGCCTTTGTTTGTAACGGCTCTACCACCTTGCTTTACGTAAATGGTGATGGTAAAGGACGTATTAATGAAGGCATTGAAATGCCCATGAAAGGGATTGGACTTTTAGGAAATCCTAATGAAAGCCCAAAGGCATCTATTGA
>CAYFTO010000093.1:0-6678 GCA_964346125.1 uncultured Paludibacter sp. | reverse complement strand
TGAAAGCTCAACATCCTGATTATGAAATTGCACAAATGGGTATTCACGGTCAGCGTAATGTGTCTTGTGCTGATTGCCATATGCCATACAAGAGCGAAGGTGGTGTGAAATTTAGCGATCACCACATCCAAAGCCCATTGGCAAAAATGGATCGTACATGTTTGGTTTGTCACAGAGAGAGTGAAGAAACTCTTCGTCAAAATGTATATGAGCGTCAAGAAAAAGTATTTGAAGTACGCAATCGTTTAGAAGTTGAATTGGCTGCAGCACATATCGAAGCTAAATTTGCTTGGGATAAAGGTGCTACAGAAGCTGAAATGAAACCTGTTCTTGATCTACTTCGCCAATCACAATGGCGTTGGGACTTTGGTGTTGCTTCTCACGGAGCTTCATTCCACGCTCCACAAGAGGTTACTCGTATTTTGAGTCACGGTTTGGATAGGGCATTGCAAGCTCGTTTGCAAATCTCTAAAGTTTTAGCAAAACACGGTCATTTAGCTGACGTGCCAATGCCTGACATTTCTACTAAAGAAAAAGCTCAAAAATATATCGGTTTGGATATCCCAGCAGAAAAAGCTGCTAAAGAAAAATTCAAACAAGAGATTGTACCTCAGTGGTTGAAAAAAGCAAAAGAAGATAATAAAATTATTGCTGCAAAATAGAGCTTGTCAATAATTTGTTTTAATGATTATAATATAAATACTCAGCCTTGTTTCTTATCTATGTAAGATATAAGGCTGAGTATTTGAAAAAAATAAAAATACTATACACTATGTGGAAATATCCATGGGGATATAAAGAGGGTTTTGCAATTAGTGCTGGTTTAATAATAACCGGTTTGCTATTGCAAATTTCTATTGGTCCTATTAATACTGATTTTCTTGTTTTTCCAACTAATTTAATTGTTGGATTACTCTTTGTCGTTTTCGTCTTCATTATCTCTGTTTTATCAAAGAATAAGTTTAAACTTCGATGGTTTGCGGGTACTGAAGCAAGCATAACTTCAATGGCAGCTTTTCTGCTTTTGGTTGTGATAATGGGTGTTATACCTCAATTTTATACCCAAAACAGAACTGGCATAATTGGATTTTTAGGCTTTTATAATATGCTCTCAGCGTGGCCTTTTGTATTGTTATATGTTTATATGACATTCGTTTTAGGCTTAGCTACTCTTAAGAGAATGAAGCATTTTCGTTGGAGTAAAGATATTCCATTTATGCTCAATCACGTTGGGCTTTTCATCACATTAGTTACAGCCGTTTTGGGTAGTGCTGATATGAAACGCTATCAAATGATTGTTGGAAAAGAGAGTCCTGAATGGCGTGTTGCTGGAGACCATGGAAAAATGATCGAACTCGATTTAGCTATTGAATTGAATGAGTTTACGATTGAAGAGTACCCTCCTAAATTAGTGTTAATAGATAATAATACGGGTAAATTACTTCCAAATAAACAGCCTGAGACTTTAGCTGTTGAAGATATTCCTACATTTGGAAAGTTGATTGATTGGGACATTGAAGTGACGCAATTTTTAGATAATAGTGCACCTGTAATGGGAGAGGATAGTGTTCATTTTGTGGAGTATTATTCTGAAGGAGCGACTAGTGCAGTGTTTGCTAAAGCTACTCATAAAGAAACAGGTGAAGTACAAGAAGGCTGGGTAAGTAATGGTAGCTATATTTTTCCTTATCGTGCATTAAAATTGAATGATGATATTAGTGTTGTCATGCCTGAGCGTGAACCTAAGCGTTATGCCTCGGATATCAATGTGTATAGTCAAGATGGTAAAACCATCAATACAGTAATAGAAGTAAACAAACCACTAAAGATAAATGGATGGAAAATTTATCAGGTTAGCTATGATGAACAAAAAGGACGTTGGAGCGATGTAAGTACATTTGAGTTGGTTAAGGATCCTTGGTTACCTTATGTTTATGTTGGTATATTTATGATGATATTGGGTGCTATAGGTCTTTTTGTTGTTGGTAAAAAAGAATAAAGGAGAGATACGATATGATTACTTGGACAAGTTTTATCTATTTTGCTATACCTGCTGTGCTATTTTGGGCAGGTGGAGCATTTGCAGCCTGGAAAGGCAAAAGAGTGTTGGCAAATAGCCTGACATTTGCAGGAATTCTAGTTTTCCTTGCTTATATTATTGGTATGTGGATTTCATTAGAGCGACCGCCTATGCGAAGTATGGGCGAAACCCGACTTTGGTACTCTTTCTTTATGCCAATAGCCGGAATTATAACTTATATTCGTTGGCGCTATAAATGGATTCTCTCTTTTAGTACGATTATGGCATTTGTGTTTATTATGGTCAATATATTGAAACCTGAAATTCACAACAAAGCTTTGATGCCTGCCTTACAAAGTCCTTGGTTTGCACCTCACGTTATTGTTTATATGTTTTCATATGCAATGTTAGGCGCAGCTGCTTTTATGGCTTTATACTTTTTGGTATTCAAAAATAGCAAGCATTTTTCTCCTGAAATTATTCATGTGTTGGATAATATGGTTTATATTGGATTGGCATTTTTGACTATAGGTATGTTATTTGGTGCTCTCTGGGCAAAAGAAGCTTGGGGACATTACTGGAGCTGGGACCCAAAAGAAACTTGGGCTGCAGCTACTTGGTTAGGTTTCCTTATTTATATTCATTACCGACATCATCGTCCAAGACAAATACGAACAGCTCTTTGGGTGCTAGTATTAGCTTTTGTATTATTGCAAATCACATGGTATGGTGTAAATTATCTACCGTCAGCTTCTACAAGCGTTCACACTTATAGTGTGTAAAGCTTAAAATGCGTCAACTATTAATAGAACAATTGGTTCTAAAAGTATTTTATAAATAAAAAATAAAATAAATAGCCTCTAAAACTTAGTAGCTGTAGCAAAATCTTAAAAGTTTGATTTTAACTATAAATACTAGTACTTTAGAAAAATATTTGAAAAGTAGGAGGCATAAAAATTTCCTAGATATATGAAAACTATTAAATTATTATCAATCCTGTTTTTTGCTTTACTTTTTGCATCCACAAGTGAAGCACAAGAACAAAGCAATGAAGTTAATGTAGGCGTACAAATACGTCCACGTGCCGAATATCGCCATGGTTCGCATAATCCACGAGCAGATGATGCTAAAGCAGCTAACTTTACATCACAACGTTCAAGACTATTTGTGGATTATAAAAATGCTAATTTAGCTACTTACTTCAGTTTACAGAATGTTGCCGTTTGGGGTCAAAATCCACATATTAATAATAACCCTGGGTCAGTAACGGTTTTGAATGAAGCTTGGGCACAATTGAAATTAGATAATAATCTATTTCTGAAGTTTGGTCGTCAAGGTGTACAGTACAACGATAGTCGCATTATGTCTATTATCGATTGGAATCAACACGCTCTTTATCACGATGGTGTGAAATTGTTTTATAACGATAAATCGCATCAAGCAGAACTTTTTTTAGCATCTAATAATGGAGGAGAGAGAATTATAGGTCAACCTAACTATACAGGTAGAATGCCTTATAAAAATATGCAATCTCTTTATTATCAATATAATGATGTCCCAAATTTTACTCCATCTTTCTTGTTTATCAATTTAGGATATCAAAAACCTAATACGGTTGATCTTGATATAGCTTATATGCAAACTTTAGGTACTAATCTTATTTATAATCCGATAAGCGAATTGCGACTACAAGGAACTGCTTACTACCAAATGGGTAAAACTACTGCTGACAAGGATATTAGTGCATCTTTATTAGCATTAAGAGCAGACTATAGTGTAAATAAAGAAGTTAAACTCTTTGCAGGGATTGATTATGTAAGTGGTCAGAACTATGGACAAGCTAATCCAAGCGAAAAGCATACAGCTTTCAATACGCTATTTGCAGCTAATCATGCACACTACGGACAGATGGATTATTTTATGGCAACGCCTTATTTGAATGGAATGGGTCTTGGAATAAATGATAAATTCATAGGTTTGAACTATGCACCTGGCAAAAAATACACATTATCTGGAACATTGCACTTCTTCTCTATGGCAGGTAGTTTATATGACTCGGGTGATAAAGTAAAAAAATATATGGGTTCAGAGCTTGATTTACATTTTACTTATGCTTTAAGAAAAGATGTAAATCTACTTTGCGGATATTCTACTTTTTTTGGCACAGAAAGTATGGATAAAGTAAAAGGAGGAAGTCATAAAGCTTGGCAAGATTGGGCTTATTTGAGTATTAATGTTAATCCAAGAATTTTTTCAAATAAGTGGTGATGCCTTAATAAATTATAGATAAGGATATAATTAGCCTGGGTGATTTTTTATAATTACTCAGGCTTTTTTCTTATTATAAAATTTGTCAATAATACTATATAGTTAAAGAGTTTAAAGTTCAAAGTCATAAATGAACAATTGTTCATATAAAAGCATTATCTTTGCAATTGATTTAATAGAATTACGATTTTATTTATGGATATGTTAAATGCAGCTTACATTTTGAAAGCTATTTCTCACGAAACTCGTTTGAAGGTAATAGATGAATTACGAAAGACAGATGAACTTAATGTTTCTCAATTGGTAGAAGTTATTGGATGCGAACAATCTCTACTTTCTCATCATTTGACAGATATGCGTGCAAAAGGAATATTAAATTGCAGAAAGAGTGGTAAAAACTGTTTTTACTCATTGAAACTGAAACAAATAGCTCAAATTTTAGACTGTGTAGAATCGTGTTAGAAATTATGAAAGAATTTATTAAAAAGTATTTACTGGTTATCATTGGAATAGTAGTTGGTTCTATAGGAGGTTATGCATACTACTATTATATTGGTTGTGCCTCAGGAGCATGTCCCTTGACATCTAATCCTTATATTACAACTATCTATGGAGCGTTAATAGGCTACTTGCTATTTGATCTGTTTAAGAAGAAAGAGAAAAAGGATGAAAAGGCTTAAGGATTTTTTCAAAAAATGGGATATATCAAGATATCTTCGTTTGATAATTGGATTAGTTTTAGGTATGGCTTATTTAGCTGAAGGTGAAACCCTATATTTAGGAATATCAGTCTTCTTTTTAGTACAAGCAGTAATGAATATTGGATGTGGAACTAATTGTGCTACAGGAGTGACTCAAGAAAAGACAACATCATATAATATCGAAAAATATAATAAAAATAATAATTAGCATAATTATGAAAAAAACAACAATAATATTAATCGCATTATCGCTTATCGTTGGCACGTCATATCTCTTTGCTAACGGCAACAAATCAAAAGAACAAATAAATAATAAAATAATAGAAAACAATAAAACAACAAAAAAACAAATGGGAACAGTACTTTTAACAAAAGCAGATTTTTTAGAAAAAGTAGTAGATTACGAAAATAATCCTACTGAGTGGAAATACTTAGGCGACAAACCTTGTATTATCGATTTTTATGCAGACTGGTGTGGTCCATGTAAAATGGTTGCTCCAATTTTAGAAGAGTTAGCTGCAGAATATGCTGATGATATTTATATCTATAAAGTAGATACTGAAAGCGAACAAGAATTAGCTGCGGCATTTGGTATTCGTAGTATTCCTTCAATTCTTTTTGTACCAATGGGTGAAGCACCACAAATGGCTGCTGGAGCACTTCCAAAGCACGCTTTGAAAGATGCTATTCATAACGTATTGTTAAAAGAAGAAGTTAAAAAGAACTAATTATGAAAATTAGAAATTTATTTATCCTTGTTGCTGCTACTCTTATTGGATTTGCATCTTGTGCTCCAAAAGAGAGTTCAAATAGCGAAAGCAATGGATCAAAAGAAGTGGTAGAAAGTGTTCTGCCAGCTGATGGAGTGGTTTCTGAGCCAATTCATCTCACAACTGAGCAGTTCAAAAAAATGGTACATAATTTTGATCAGCATCCAAGTGAGTGGGTTTACGAAGGTGATAAACCATGTATCATCGACTTTTGGGCAGAATGGTGTGCGCCTTGTCGTGCAATTGCTCCAGTACTTGATGAAGTGGCAAAAGAATATGCCGGTGAAGTATATGTTTATAAAGTGGATGTGGATGCTGAGAAAACATTATCACGTGTTTATGGTATTCAAAGTATTCCAACTTTATTATTTGTTCCTCAAAATGGAGATCCTAAACCAGAGATTGGTGCAATTCCAAAAGAACAAATTTTAGATAATGTCAACAACTTCTTGTTAAAAAAATCATAAGAGATGAGTATGAAAGAGATGTTTATTGAGTCTAAGAGCAAATATAATTTTGATAAGACAGTAGAGGTTTTATCTGAAGAAATTGCTAATGCTGGATGGAGACTAATGGCAATACATAATTTGCAACAATCATTGCATAATTTTAATTATGAAGTTAGCTCTATTAAAGTCTTAGAATTGTGTAATCCACATCATGCGCAGAAAATACTTTCAGCTGATGAACTTCGCATTTATTCCAATTTGATGCCTTGTCGTATTTCAGTATATGACAAAGCCGATGGCAAAACCTATATCTCATTGATGAATGCAGGTACCTTTGCAGCGCAAGCAGGTAGTGAAATTGTAAAGGATGTGATGACTCAGGTATTTACTGAATCTTTAGAAATAGCAAAAACAGTATTGGATGTAGAATAAATTTATGACTCGTCCTAAATAAGCGTTACAGTTTATTT
>CAYFTO010000092.1:0-6782 GCA_964346125.1 uncultured Paludibacter sp. | reverse complement strand
TATTAAAAGTAGTAACAGAGAAACCTGAAAACTATAATTACAAACCCGGACAAGCGGTAGATGTTACTATCAACAAAGAGGGTTGGAAAGAGAAGAAAAACCCTTTTACTTTCACTTCTATTCCTGAAGATGATTTTTTGGAATTTGTTATAAAAGTTTATCCTGAGCACAACGGAACAACCAACGAACTAAGTAAAGCTAAAGCTGGCGATGAACTTATTATTTATGATGTTTTTGGTTCGATTTCATACAAAGGAGAGGGTGTATTTATCGCAGGTGGTTCTGGGATTACACCTTTTTTATCTATTTTCAAAGCTCTACAGAAAGAGAATGCAATTGGAAACAACAAACTGATTTTTGCAAATAAAACAAAAGCAGACATCATAGACGAAGCTAATCTTAAAGCTATTTTTGGTGATAATTTGGTATCAGTGCTATCGGCTGAAGATATTCCTGGATACGAAAAAGGTTATATTACAGCCGAACTGATTAAAGAACATGCAGGAGACTTAACAAACTTCTACCTATGTGCTCCTCGCCCAATGATGAAAGCTATGACCGAGCATTTTGAGACTTTAGGTATTAGTGATAGTCAAGTAATTAAGGAAAGATTTTAGTGCTTAGTTGTTAGCTGTAAGCAATAAGCGAGGAGAGACGCACGGCCGTGCGTCAGGTTATTCCAAGATTTCAAGATTTCAAGACAGCAATTGAATAACTATCTGCTTTTCAACTCTTTATTCTTTGCTCTTTATTCATTATTCTTAATACTCAACTCGATCAAAACAAAAAAGCGAAGCTCCGATTTAAGCTTCGCTTTTTTGTTTTTGCTTAATTCTCTTAATACAATTTCAGCAATTAGTAGGAGTGTTTATCCTCGTTTATCTCTTCAATTGTAGTGTGGGTATTTTCTAGCACTCGCCATGCATAGAAAATATAGGCTAGCACAATTGGGATTAAGAAAGAGACAACTGACATCACTTTCAGTGTAACGAAACTGGATGATGAGTTGAATATAGTAAGTGAGCTATCTAAGTCTGTTACCGAAGGATAGTAAGCCGTATTGTTATAACCTGCTACCAACAACAAAGTAGTAACAGTAATAATAGTTCCTACCCCACTAAACCATACACCTTTTCGCCATTCTGGTTTAGCTACTGAACCACCAATACCTACCAACACACCAACTACCCCAACTAATAATGCTACCAATAATAGTGGAACTTCAATCAAGTTGTTGAAGTATTTGTATTTTTCCATATATACAGCTCCTGTTTCAGGATTTACTGCAAAACCTTCTGCCAATAAAGTCCAGATTAGAAAAGATAGGAAAAACGCTAAGAAAGGAACAGCATTTAGCAATAAAGCCTTATCCAATCTTCCCTCAATCGCTTTGTTTGAGATACGGTTTTTGAAGTAAAGTACAGCCTGTGTTCTTGCCAAGAAGAAAACTGCTAAACCTAATAACCAAACGCGTGGATTAGCCAAAACTTCTAAACCATGCAGTGAATTTTGCCATTGACTAATAATAGGAGAAGAGCCTCCAATAAACCCGGCAATATTACCGCGATTCACAATAAACTCAGAACCTGTAAAGAATGTAGCAATTGCTCCACCAATCAAGAATGTTGCACCCAAACCGTTATAAAACAAGAATCCTCGGTAAGCATTTCGACCAAAGAAATTCCCTGGTTTATTTTGAAACTCATAAGATACTGCTTGTAAAATAAAAGTGGACAGAATTAACATCCAAACCCAATAAGCACCACCAAAACTGGTTGAATAGAAGAGAGGAAACGATGCAAAGAAAGCACCTCCAAACACCACTAAAGTAGTAAATGTATATTCCCATTTACGACCCAATACGTTTGTTATTAGCTTGCGCTCGTTTTCATTTTTACCCAATGAAGTAATAAGCGTTTGACCGCCTTGAACAAACATTAAGAAAGCTAATAAACCTCCTAAAAGCGAGATTAGAAACCACCAATAGTGTTGTAGAAATGAATATGTTATCATAATATCTTCAAATTTTATTATTTTTAATCAATTAAAACCTAAATAGATCTAATCTCTACTTATTTAGCATTATTGTCTGAGTCATCAATATCTGGACCTTTCACAATTTGTTTTTTCATAATACCTATTTCAGCAATAAGTAAACCTGTGAATAAGACAAAGAATAAGAAGAAAGTAAGCTTTACTGATGAAGCTTGAATACCGGATACTGCAGCTTGCACAGGCAGAATATCTTGAATTACCCAAGGTTGACGGCCAACTTCAGCAACTGTCCAACCCAACTCACCTGCAATAAATCCTAACGGGATAGTCCACAGGAATATCCACAATAACCATCTGTATTTTAATAACAAGTCTTTGCGCTCTAAGAATAGAGAAACAACAAAAATAGCTAAGAAAAATACTCCTAAGATCACCATAAAGTGGAAAGCGTAGAACGTCAAAGGCACGTTAGGTATCATCTCTTCTGGCTCTTTCAAGAATCCATAACCAAAATGTGGATAGTTTTCATCTAAAATAGCTTTTTGAGCTGCCATTGTAGCTTCATCTTTCACTTTCTCTGCTTTTAAATATTCACTCAAAGCAAGTTGAGCCATTTGCCCTCTCTCTTGTCTTTCAGCAAATGATAGCGCAATAGAGCCATCAGGCTTTGTATATCCACCCTCAACCACATCTTTAATGCCTGGTACATAAGCATTCAAATCAGAGAACGCTAAGAATGAAAGCATTTTTGGGAACTCAATCTTTGCAATAACTCCCTCTACATCATCTGCATAAGATTTTTTAGCTGGGTTTACTACACCAATAGCAACAAGTGGCGCTCCTTCTTGACCTTCATAAAGTCCTTCCATAGCAGCCAATTTCATTGGTTGATGATGAGCAACCTGAGTAGCTGATCCGTGACCAGTATAAATAATAAACAACGTAGCAAATATACCAAATGCTGCTGCTACACGAATACTTCTCTTTGCAAATTCAACTTGGCGTTTTTTAAGCAAAAACCAAGAGCTAATTCCTACAACAAAAAGAGCACCCATGATCCAGCCTGAAGCTACGGTGTGGAAAAATTTATTTACCGCAACAGGAGATTTCACGATAGCCCAAAAATCCACCATCTCATTACGAGCTGTTAGAGGGTTAAACTCCATTCCCAAAGGCAATTGCATCCAAGCATTAGCAATTAGAATCCACAATGCAGATAGTGTTGCTCCAGTAATTAAAAGCCAGGTCGAAGCCAAGTGAACACCTTTACTCACTTTATTCCAACCAAAGAACATGATAGAGATAAAAGTAGCCTCCATAAAGAAAGCCAACATACCTTCAATAGCTAATGGAGCTCCAAAAATATCGCCTACAAAATAGCTGTAGTTCGACCAGTTAGTACCAAATTGAAACTCAAGAATAATTCCGGTAGCTACTCCGATGGCAAAGTTGATTCCGAAAATTTTCATCCAGAATTGTGCGGTTTTTTTCCACTCCTCTTTCCCGGTTTTTACATAAATGGTTTCCATAATAGCTTGGATAACCCCAAGCCCTAAAGTGAGAGGAACAAAAAGCCAGTGATACATTGCTGTTAAAGCAAACTGACCTCGTGACCAATCAACCAATGAGGTGTTTAGTAATTCCATAAGATAATTATTTTAATGATGAATTGATTTTGATATTGATTTTGATTTTTATATTAATTTGATTCTTTATTCTCGAGTGTGACTACAGTATCATTTAGATGTACTGTTGAACGATCAATTAATTCTTGGTTTACATAACTCGCTTTATCTTCATTATTTTCAAATTTTGTATTTAAAAAATTAGGAAAGAAGAAAGGCTTGAGTATTGCAAACATGATAAAAAGCTTCAGAATAACAATTCCCCACAACTTTTTTCCAATTGTCATGTTTTTGAAGCCTTCATAAAAGAATTGATAAAAATTTTTAATCCATTTAGGAATTTTCATTCTATTGAGATTTTAATACATTAATTAAAAGTACTTTGAGAACAAAAATAGATATTTATTTCGATTAATAAACTATAATTTCAAACAAACTAATAAGTAAACAGGTTTTTCATCTCTTTTTTAAGTTGATATTGAATTGTTTTTAAGCTACAAAAATCAGCTTATAATTATAATCAATAGCCATATAAAGAGAAACAAAAGCGACTTTTATTTAACTAAAACAATGTAATTTACTGTCTCAGTAGCTGATTAGGAAATTTAAATCAAACTTTAAAATCTTATAGTCTCACTATTTTTTATAATTTTGTAGAAAACTAATTTAATTTTCAAACAAGTACTTATTTATTGAAAAATTGTATGAAAAAACTATTTTTATTATTATTGACACCATTATTTATGTTTAGTTGTAACGAAAGCCTGAAGAAAGAGACAACTCCATCCATCGATGAGTTTGAATATAAAGTTGATCAATTTGCTGACATTCAAATTTTACGTTACCGAGTTCCTGATTTTGACTCTTTAAGTCTGCAACAAAAAGAGCTTATCTATTATCTATCACAAGCTGCTTTGGAAGGACGTGATATTATTTACGATCAAAATAACAAGCACAACTTGGCAATTCGGAAAACACTTGAAGCTTTGTATCAAAACTTAAGCGATAAAAAAAGTGATAATTTCCAACTGCTTGAAGAGTATCTTAAACGAGTTTGGATGGCAAACGGTATTCACCATCACTACTCAACAGACAAAATGATGCCTAAGTTTGATCAAAACTATTTTTCTGAAGCTGTGAAAAGTATTGATAGTAGCTTACTTCCTTTGCAAGATGGACAAACTGTAGATGAACTAATTGCTACTCTCTCCCCTATCCTATTTGACCCCGAAGTGATGGCAAAACGTGTTA
Organism: uncultured Paludibacter sp.; assembly: GCA_964346125.1. Classification (GTDB taxonomy): domain Bacteria; phylum Bacteroidota; class Bacteroidia; order Bacteroidales; family Paludibacteraceae; genus UPXZ01. The sequence goes on along the minus strand of CAYFTO010000092.1, from coordinate 1,911 downwards.
ACCAAGCAGATGGTGCAGACCTAATCACTACATCTGCTAACAACTATTATGAAGGTGTAACACAGAAGGAAGTTGAAGGTTTCTACAACAAAATGAAGGATCCAAGTAACAACAGCCCTATTTCATATGGTTTGAATAGCAAATTGACCAAAGAGAATGATCAATTAGTAGAAAAAACCTACCGTGTAGGCGGCATGTACGGTTCTGCACTTGAGCGAGTTAATTATTGGTTAGAGAAAGCTTTGAATGTTGTTGAAAATGATGGACAAAAACAGTACCTCGAAACCCTGATTGAGTATTATAAAACCGGTGACTTGAAAACTTACGACAAATTCAGTATCGAATGGGTACAGGAATTGGATGGTCAAATTGACTTTGTGAATGGATTTACCGAAACATACGGCGACCCACTTGGCATGAAAGCGAGCTGGGAAGCGATGGCAAATTTCAAAAACTTAGAAGCTACTAAGCGTACCAATATCATTAGTGATAATGCACAATGGTTTGAAGATAATTCGCCAACCGACCCACAGTTTAAAAAAGAAGAGGTAACAGGTGTTTCTGCTAAAGTAATTACTGCAACTATGCTTAGCGGTGATCTATATCCAGCTACTGCAATCGGTATCAACCTACCCAATGCCAACTGGATTCGTGCTCAATATGGCTCAAAGTCTGTAACAATTGAAAACTTTACTGAAGCCTATGCACAAGCGGCAGAAAGTAGTGGTTTCAACGAAGAGTTTGTTTGGTCGGATGTAGAGAGAGATTTGCTGCATAAATACGGAAACTTGACTAATAATCTCGACATTGACCTTCACGAATGCTTAGGACATGGCTCAGGTAAATTACTTCCTGGCATTACAAAAGATGATTTGAAGGCTCACGGTTCCACCATCGAAGAGACCCGTGCTGATCTATTTGCACTCTATTATCTTGGCGATAATAAAATGGTAGAATTGGGTTTATTGCCTAATATGGAAGCCCACAAAGCTGAATACTACAAATTTATGATGAATGGTTTGATGACACAGCTTACACGTATTGAGTTGGGTAAAGACATAGAAGAAGCTCACATGCGTAATCGTCAATTGATAGCTCGTTGGGCTTATGAAAATGGCAAAGCTGATAATGTAGTTGAGATAAAAATCCGTGATAACAAACGCTATTTAGTAATTAATGATTACGAAAAACTACGTGATTTATTTGGTCAACTTTTAGCTGAAATACAGCGCATCACTTCGACAGGTGATTTTGATGCTGCTCGCTCCATTGTAGAAAAATATGCCGTAAAAGTAGATCAAGATTTACACAAAGAGATTTTAGATCGCTACGCTACATTGGGCATTGCACCATACAGTGGATTTGTAAATCCTGTATTTACACTCGAAACTGACAAAAATGGAAATGTGAAAGATGTACGTATTTCATACAAAGAAAACTATGTAGATCAACATTTGCGTTATTCAAAAGAGTATTCAAATTTACCTGTTTATAATTAAGCAAAATGAAAAAAGCAGCCATTTACCTTTTCAGTTTTATGCTGCTTTTTCTTTTTTCTTGCAAAAAAGAGAAAGCAACAATAGATACTGACGAACAAACTATTGAAATTAAAACTGACTCAGTGAAATCAAGTGAGATTATTCAAAACTGGGAAGGCGAGTACAAAGGTATTTTTCCATGCGAGGATTGTGATGGAATAGAAACAAGCTTGACATTAAACTTTGATAATAGTTTTGTACAAATAAGCCATTATATCGGTAAAGGTGGACCTTATGAAAGCAAGGGTAGCTTTGAGTTTGATGAAGACAAACAACAGTTTATGCTTAGCTATGAAGATGGCAGCCAAGCTCTATATAAACTATCTGAATACTCGATTATCTTATTAGATGAGAGTGAAAATGAGATGGATGA
>CAYFTO010000091.1:0-6874 GCA_964346125.1 uncultured Paludibacter sp. | reverse complement strand
ATAGAATAGCAGTTTCCTAAACTGTAGATTCGGGTTCGATTCCCGACGGGGGTACCATTTATATTTTTTGACTTGCTTCTTTTACAATACTACAAAATTACTTGTTTTATAGCTATAAAACGAATTAAGTTTACTTGTTTAAATTATTAATCTGATTTAATGATTTCAGAAAACAGTCATAAGCACTAAATAAACAATAAAACTATGAGAAAAACTAACATCTTATTCCTACTACTTATGTTTGTAGGAGCTATCACAAGTAATCTTGCAGCTCAAAATATTATTGTAGCTGAGCGAGGTTCAACAGAAACAGTAACAGTTGTCGGAGTCGATTCTTCGGTGCAATGGCAACTTTCAACCGACAATCAGGCATGGTACGACATTCCAAATGCAACAAATTCAAGTTACGATTATAAAGTAGTTGCACCTGCGTATTTGCGTGCTATGCTAACTGATGCGGCTAATCAAACATCATACTCGAATGTTAGTCATATACAGTTTGAGGAAAAAGCGTATCGTAAAGTGATTAAATCTTCGGGAGGTCAGGCTTATGCTGAAAATAATGGACAACCAGCTTCCGGTGTTTCTATTCAAGAAGACCGAGGGTCCGATGGTAAATTAAAATTAACAGCCATTTCACAAAATTGGACTAATAAAAACACATCTATCAACTGGTATTTATATCATAATATAAGTAATTATGATGTGGATATTATATTGAATATCCCAAATAATGTAACTCAGCAGTTTGAGTTTTCTGTTTATGATATAAATAATGTAGGTGTTGAAGAATCTTCCAGTATAATTTCTGTGAGGGGGACTGGTAAAAACGAGACCTATAAGATTTTGAATGTGAATGTGAAAAAAACTGGTTTCTTGAAATATGAGTTAAAAGCATTAACACAGCCTAATTCAGCCATGAAAATTGTTGGTATGCAGTTCAATTCTATTACTAATCCTAATGGTGATGTACATGCTACAAATTATCTTTCTTCGCCATCAGTTCATTTAGGAAGTTGGCGTACTACTGACTCTTCTGTTAAAGCAGGACAAAAGTATGATTGGTGCTACATGGAAATATTGGTACCTGAAGGAGGTGATCCTTTAGCAACTTACTACATGAGTTTAGGTGTTCTTGATGGATATATGGGAATTCAAACAAACTCAAACTCAGAGCGAGGTGTGATTTTCTCAATGTGGGATGATGGGGATACGGATAAAGACCCTACATTAGATCAAAATCGTCGTGCTGGAGCAGTAGATGCAGCTCCTGAAACCACAGTTTCACGTTTTGGAAATGAGGGTACAGGTACTAAATCTTTTGTTCACGGTTGGAACTGGGATACAGGCGTACCTGTGAAGTTTTTGACAAATGCTCGCTTAGAAGAGTATGATGATACACTAAAGAATCGCCAAGGTGGAGATTCAATCATCCATAGAAGAAATACTCTTGTGTCAGCTTGGTTTCATTCCAGTTCGGATAAAGGCTGGCAATATATTTCCACACTTCGATTACCAAATAAAGTGAAATATTTTGATAGCTGGTACTCTTTTTTAGAAAATTACGGATATCAAAATGGACAAATAAAACGTTATGCTTATTATTATAATGCATTTGCACACGAGCAGTCTTATGACGCTGAAAAACCTGGGCGTTGGATTAATTTTAACCGAGTAAATTTTAGTAATACCGATGGTGCATCAGGCCAGCGAGTCGATTTTGAGCAAGGTGTATCACCGAATGAGGAGTATCCCGATTATTTCTATATGGCATCGGGTGGATATGCCAACTCTGCTAAAAAATATGCAAGTCAATTGCCTTTAATAACAGATAAATCTGTTGTTGAGTCTCTTGATTTGGATAAGTTCTTAGAACGAGTTGACGAGGCTGTCAATAAAGAAAAAGCTCATAACGACTCTATTAAAGAGGTGATGAACAACCTTGCAGATAAAAAAAATTGGACAATAGAAAGTTTTAGTTCTGAAGAAACAACAGGTGAACCTGGTGTAAATGGGAGAGCTAAAACCATAATTGATGGCGACCCTTCGACATATTGGCATAGTAAATGGCAAGGTAGCGGAAGTAGTTTTCCGCATAATATAGCTGTTAATATGAATAAGGAAGAGAATGTTACTGGATTCCTTTTTAAGCTAAGTGGTGGAACATCGCGACATATGAAAGGCATTGAACTTTGGGGTAGTACTAACGGAGGACCTTATGAATTGATGCTTGCAGTGGACGCTCCCGATCAAGAAGATTTCTATATTCCATTACCTGAAACATGGACAATCAGTAAATTTAAATTAGTTATCAAAAACTCGTATACAGGTGTAGTGCATTGCCGTATCAATGAAATAGATGTAACAGTATCTAATGTAAGTACGGGTGTTGCTTCAATTTTGTCAAATAATGGAAATGTGACTTTATCTGTATTCCCTAATCCTGCTAAGGAAGTTCTTAATGTTTCTGTTGATAAAGCTTTAGCAAGTGGATCTCTTTCTATTTTAAGTTTAGATGGTAAAACCGTGTTTTCTCAAGCATTAGGCCGAGTAGAGTCATTTAGTGTGATGAGTGTTGAGTTAGCAGAAACACTACATGAAGGTTTTTATCTTTTACAAATAAATGATGGAAATAAAGCTGTAGGAACGACAAAAATATATATCCAAAAATAGAAAATTTAATTTCTAAATAAAAAGCCACCTTATTCATTTGAGGTGGCTTTTGTTTTTGTTACTGTTTTCAATCTAATGATATCAATAAAATTTACGAAATTTAGCTATTGAAGTTGTGAGCAAATTACTTAGGAAGCTGCTTTTGCTAAGCATGAAATGTCTTGATGTTTAGAAATAAAAAGAGGTTAAGCTATATTATGTAATAGAGTAGCTAAGGATAATCTATAATACGCGAATTTTATCAGCCGAATGTAACACAAAGCCGTAGTAGTCTTCGGTAAATTGATATGCTCACATAAGCAGAGCCTAGAATAAGACTCATTTTAGTTTGGCTTTGTGGATTCAGTTTGGCTTTCATAGAACATACGTTTGTGCTTAGTGTAAATGTGTAGCTATATCCTGATTATCTTGTAGTGTTCAGAAATAGGGTTTTGTTTAAAACAAAAAAGGTGTTTCACTGTCGAAACACCTTTTTTATTATTTTGAAAATTGAGTCTTATTTACCAATTTCAAATTCTACACGGCGGTTAGCTTTACGACCATCAGCTGTATTGTTTGTTGCGATTGGTTGAGATTCTCCGTATCCAGCTGTTTGAATAGCTGATGCGTTAAGTCCTTTACCAACTAAGTATTCTTTAACAGCTGCTGCACGTCTTTCTGATAGTTTTTGGTTGTACGCATCAGGACCAGTGCTATCTGTGTGACCATTAACTTGTAGTGTACTCCAAGTTGGGTTGTTTTTCAAAATAGATGCGATTTGATCCAATGTAGCATGAGATGCTTGAGTTAATTTTGAAGAGTCAAATTCAAACTCAATTTTGTCGAAAGATGCGTTTACTACAGAACCAGCACTTTTATCAGCTAAACCTTTAACGTCAGCTTCAAGTTTGTTAAGTTTGTTTTGCAAGTCAGAGATTTGTCTGTCAATGTTGTCCAAACGATTAAGGATGCTGCTGTCATCGAATGGGTTTTCTACATTTTGAATTGTATTTGTAACTGGCGCATAGTCGTTGCGTGTCATATCGCGAACGTGAGTTTTGCTTCCTGTTCCAAGTTTGAAACGAAGAGATCCCATCAATGTATAAACATCATTGTAAGCTAAGTATGGAGCATCTGGAGTAACATATCCGCGATACCCAGCCTCAAGGCCTAAAGCTACAACTCTTCCTAAGTTAGCTTCTAAAAGAAGTGAGCTGTAAGCAACAGGGCTAAGTTTACCACCCAAAACAGGGAAGTTGTGGCTCACACCAGCACCAAAGTTAGAATAAACATTTACTTTTGCACTTTTACGAACTGGTTGTAAAATGTTTGAAAGATTTAATGAAGCAAATAATGTAGGATCGATTGTGAAATCTGCTTCAGGTTTTTCGTAGTTGAGATAATCAACGTTAAGACCAAAACCTACAAAAGGGTTTAGTGTACGCTCAATTGAAAGACCAGCACCCCAAGATATATTATCTTTAAGTTCTGCTCCAAAAGGTTTAACGTTGAAGTAATCTGCTCCACCTTTTACGGCTACCGACCATTTTGCAGCATCAACTGCTGTAGTTTGTGCGTTTGTAAAACTGATAACGCTTACTACCATTAATAGGCTAAAAAATAGTTTTTTCATTTTTCTTTTAGTTAAATAAGTAATTTATTAAATATTATGTTTTATTCTAAATTGAATTTCAATACAAAATTACAATAATATTTTGATTATTAAAGTATTTTGATAGGATTATTTGTCTTTTAAGCTTAACAATAAATTAATTCCTTAAAATCTTATAAGTTCCTGTCATTCTACATAGACTAACAACTTTTACTTTATTCTGTTCAATTACGAACATTCATTTTGTTGGAATTGTTTAAATTATTTATAATGTTACATTAATTCTTACGATATTTGTATTGTTAATATGCAATAAAAACATTGTTTAATAATGTATGCAAATACCTTGCCAAAGCTGAAATAATGTTGAATATAAATTAAAAACATAAAAAATGAATCCAATTAAACTCTTGGAATGTGTACCAAATTTTAGTGAAGGACGTAGAGCTGATGTTATAGATATGATAGTAGGTTCAATCAGAAGTGTTCCTGGGGTTAAAGTTTTAGATGTTGATCCTGGAAAAGCTGCAAACAGAACAGTTGTAAGTTTTGTAGGACAACCCGATGCGGTTGTTGAAGCTGCCTTTTTGGCTGTAAAAAAAGCCGCCGAACTAATCGATATGTCAACACAGCAAGGTGAGCATCCTCGTTTTGGAGCTACCGACGTACTTCCTCTTATACCATTAAAAAATATGACAATGGATGAAGTGGTTGAGTATGCTCATAAATTAGGTAAGCGTATCGGTGATGAGTTAGGAATACCTGGTTATTTTTATGAATATGCAGCAACTGAAAAGAGACGAAAAAATTTAGCCGCTTGTAGAAAAGGTGAATACGAAGGCTTGTCCAAAAAGCTTTCTAATCCAGATTGGAAGCCTGATTTTGGACCTAATAGTTTTACGGAAGTAGCTCAAAAATCGGGTGCTGTAGCAATTGGTGCTAGAAATATATTAATTGCGTATAATGTAAATCTTAATACTAAATCTACTCGTTTGGCAAATGAAATAGCTTATGATGTTCGTGAGAGGGGTAGGGTGAAGCGTAATGAAAATTCATCGACGAGGGAGATAAAGAAAGATGAAAAAGGGAATACGATTTATGAGCCAGGTTTATTGAAAAGTGTTAAGGGAATTGGTTGGTTTATCGAAGAGTATGGGGTAGCGCAAGTCTCTTATAATATAACGGATATTAACGAAAACTCTATGCATCAAGTTTTTGATGCAACATGCGATAGGGCTGCAGTTCATGGTGTGCGTGTTACTGGATCTGAATTGATTGGTTTAGTCCCATTGCAGGTTATGCTTGATGCTGGTAAATATTTTTTGAGAAAGCAACATCGTTCAGTGGGTATCCCAGATAAAGAAATTATTGAAATAGCAGTAAAGTCGATGGGACTTGATGAGCTTGCGCCATTTGATCCCAAAAAGAAGATAATCGAATATCTTATTGAAGAAGATTCTGAAAGTAAGTTTGTTGATTTGACGCTTGCAGGTTTTGTAGAGAAAATTGCTTCTGATAATGTGATGCCCGGTGGTGGCTCTACTGCTGCGATAATAGCTGCAATGGGAGCTGCTTTAGGTACTATGATTGCTAATCTATCAGTTAATAAGCGTGCTTGGGGACATCGCTGGGAGGAGTTTTCAGTTTGGGCTGAAAAAGGTAAGGAAATTCGAGAAAGTTTGTTTTTTTTAGCTGATGAGGACGCCCGTGCATACAACGGTATTATTACAGCTGTTCGCCTACCAAAATCAACTGAAGCTGAAAATATCCAGCGATTGGCGGCTATTCAAAGTGCTATTAAAAATGCTATAGAGGTTCCTTTGCAAATCATTGAAACGGCGATGAAGGCAATGGACTTGATTGAAGCAATGGTGGAAAATGGTATTCCCAATGCGATTACTGATGCCGGTGTTGGTGCCTTAGCCGTTCGAATGGCTATAAAGGGAACGGGTATGAATATTCGTGTTAATGCTTTAGCTTTAAAAGATAAGACTTATGTAAAAGAGACTATTGAGAAGGTAGAGCAATTAGAGGAAAAAGCTCTCAAAAGTGAACAAAAAATACTTAGTATTATTGAAAATCGTCTTGGCGTTAGTTTTTAAAAATATTTAGTGAGTGTGATAATCAGTTAGGCTAACTTTTATCGAAATAAAACTTGAAATGCCTCCTCTACCTTTCTAACTTGTATTAATGTGATTTTCACCTTTTTGAGATCTAAATTGCTAAGATTGGTTTTTGGAATAATCATTTTCTTGAAACCCAATTTTTCTGCTTCGTGAATGCGTTGCTCGATGCGGTTTACTGGACGAATTTCACCTGACAAACCCACTTCGCCAGCCATGCAGATACTTGAATCAATGGCTGTATCGATATTTGAAGAGAGGATAGCCGAAATAATAGCTAAGTCAATGGCAGGGTCTTTCACTTTTATTCCTCCGGCGATATTGAGAAAAACATCTTTTTGAGCCAATTTGAATCCTACTCTTTTTTCTAAAACAGCAAGCAACATATTTAATCTACGTAAGTCAAAACCGGTGCTGGATCGTTGAGGTGTTCCATAGGCGGCTGAGCTGACTAAGGCTTGAGCTTCAATTAAAAATGGTCGTGCTC
>CAYFTO010000090.1:0-6920 GCA_964346125.1 uncultured Paludibacter sp. | reverse complement strand
ATAGTGATAGTTATAGTGTAAAATAATAAACTATAAAATTATTAAAGTTTCCTAACATCCAAATTCTCATCTAACAAAACATCTATAAAAAATTATTTGTAATTTATTTTGCATAGTATTATCAAAAAAAATAGTATCTTCATCGAATAATTAAAGTAAAAAACATTATACAAACATTTATTAAAGTAAAATGGAAGTAAAAAATTATTTTAAAGAGAACGAAAGTCGTTTTTACGAAGAGTTAGCAAGTCTTATTCGCATACCAAGCGTAAGTGCTCATAGCGAGCGCAAACCTGATATGTTACGATGCGCTGATCGTTGGAAAGAATTGCTATTGGAAGCAGGAGTAGATAAAGTTGATATCATGCCAACAGATGGACATCCTGTCGTGTATGCCGAAAAGATAATTAGTGATAAATTTCCAACAGTGATGGTTTATGGACATTATGACGTTATGCCAGCTGAGCCACTTGAACTATGGGACTCAAATCCTTTCGAACCCGATATTCGTGATGGCAAATTATATGCACGAGGAGCTGATGATGATAAGGGACAGTCATTTCTACATGCTAAAGCCTTTGAGTATTTAGTACAAAGCAAGCAACTTAATTGCAATGTGAAGTTCATTCTTGAAGGTGAAGAAGAGATTGGATCACCTAATTTGTCCAAATTCTGTGGAGAGAATAAAGAACTTCTAACCTGTGATACGATTTTAGTATCAGACACAAGTATGCTTGCCGCAAACAAACCAAGTATCACAACCGGTTTGCGTGGTTTGGCTTATTGGGAGCTTGAAGTTACGGGTGCTAATCGTGATTTACATTCAGGTATTTTTGGTGGTGCAGTAGCCAATCCAATTAGTGAGTTGAGCAAAATACTGGCACAATTAATCGATAAAGATGGAAAGATAACAGTTCCTGGTTTTTATGACGATGTAGTAGCTTTAACTGACGAAGAGCAAGAGCTAACTGATCAAATTCCATTTGATGAAGAGGAATACAAAACAGATTTAGGAATTAAGCAAACTTTTGGTGAAAAAGGATATTCCGTTATTGAGCAAACTGGCGTACGTCCTACAATGGATTTATGTGGAATTTGGGGTGGTTATACAGGCGAAGGCAGTAAAACCGTTCTTCCTTCAAAAGCTTATGCAAAACTATCTGCACGCTTAGTTCCTAACCAACGCTCTGAAAAAATTAGAGATTTAGTAGCTAATCATATCAAAACTTTAGCTCCCGAACATATCGATATCGAAGTAAAATGGCTACATGGTGCTGAAAGTTATGTTTGCCCTATTGATTCTCCAGAATATCGAGCGGCCGAAAAAGCCTATGAGAAAGTATTTGGAAAACGCCCATTGGCTGTGCGTCGTGGTGGTAGTATTGGAGTAATTCCTGTTTTTGAAGAAACATTAGGTGTAAAACCAATTTTGATGGGCTTCGGACTTGAGTCCAATGCAATCCACTCTCCAAATGAACATTTTCATTTAGAATTATATCAAAAAGGATTTGAAACAATTGTTGAATTTTACAATCAATATGTAAAGTAAAAGCTTGTTTTTGAATTTACTTATGAAATGATAATATAAAATGTCATTAAATTAAAAAATACATAATTATATCGTTCATTATTTGTAAATTCAAAATAAAGGTGCTAAATTTAACATCTAAAACAAGGAATAAATTTATTATTAACCTCTAAATACTAAGAAGTATGGGTAAAAAGATAACATTCAATGAGTTGCGAAAAGTAAAGGATACGCTCCCAAGTGGAAGCATGGCCAAGATTGCCGAAGAGCTTGGCCTTGAAAAAGAAACTGTAAAAAATTACTTCGGTGGATCTAACTACGATGAAGGTAAAAGCTTGGGACTTCATATTGAACCAGGACCCGATGGTGGAATTGTTCTACTTGACGATGACAAAATTCTTAATGTAGCGTATCGTATGCTTGGAGAAATTTATTTGCAAAGCTTATAAAATTGAATTAGAATTTTAACTTAAGTGAATCAGAAGAGAAATTTAACGCTCATCTGATTCACTTTTTTTATTCTATCTATTTACAAAAGGATTTTTATTATGAAGCAAATCTCTCACAGAGTCTCATGTACAACTACTATAAAACCTTTGACATCTTTTCTCAAAGACTCATAGTCGATTTATAAAATTTATCTTTATAAACTACTTATCTTATTTTTTTGTAATAGATATAAGATGCAATTAAAACAGCAAGAAACACAAATGGCATAAATACTGTTTCAAAAGTTCCATCAACAGTGCCATGTGCTACAACTGCTGATACCAACACAATTGCAAAGCCGTGGTAAGCGAACTCTTTGATTGATTTAGGAACGAAGGGAAGTGCTAATGCCAATACACCTAAGAATTTTGCAATAGCTAACTCTAGACGGAAATAATCAGGAAAACCTAAATGAAAAAAATTAGCTTTCATATCAGGACTTGTTAGATATGCAAAAGCTGTCATAAACATGGCTATGGAAAATAGTAAAGTTGTTGTCCAATAAATAATTTTATTTTTTTTCATACTTTTATTTGATGTTATGTAAATATTATCAAGTAGAACATAAATAGATGAAAAATGTTTATTTATCGAGAAAGATTCAATGTTTCATTATCAACAATTTGTTTTTTAAAACAAGAATACCAAGACTCAAAAGAATCTTGGTATTTCAGATTTCAATATAACTCTACTAATAGAGCAGAGTAATTACAAAGTCAAACTTGTAGTGATGAATTTAGAACTTATGACGGCCTTCATCAGCAACTGTAAGTTTGGCTCTACCTCTTGCACGACGTGAAGCTAAAACTCTGCGTCCATTTGCAGTAGCCATTCTCGCGCGAAAACCGTGTTTATTCCTTCTTTTTCTATTTGAAGGTTGAAATGTTCTTTTCATTGCTATATAGTCTTATTTATTTTGATTATTATTTTTTCGGACTGCAAAGATAGTAAAACATCAATAAAAAAACAAAATAATCACTAAGCTTTTTCATTATAATGCTATTAAAAGACTTTCTTTTGTCATAATTGCTCTATTTACAGTCAAATATGTTTATCTTTAAGCTAAATATTCATGCCACCACAAACACTAAAGGTTTGTCCTGTAATATAACTTGATAAATCAGAAGCTAAGAAAACGCAAACATTGGCTACATCTTCGGGCTGACCCGCACGACGAAGCGGAATAGACTTTGCCCATTCAGCGCGTTGTTCTTCAGTTAAAGCTTGTGTCATATCGGTTTCGATAAATCCAGGTGCAACAACATTTGAACGTACACCACGTGAACCTAACTCTTTTGCTATGGACATTGACAGGCCGACCATCCCTGCTTTAGAAGCAGCATAATTTGTTTGACCAGCATTACCAGACACACCAACTATCGAACTCATATTGATAATCGATCCTGATTTTTGGCGCATCATTACAGGAGTGCATGCATGAACAAAATTAAAAGCTGATTTTAGATTGACGTTGATAACATCGTCCCATTGATCTTCAGTCATACGCATCATCAAGCCATCCCTTGTAATTCCAGCGTTATTTACCAAAACATCAATTCGGCCAAATTCAGCAACTACATCTTTTACTAACTCATGCGTATCTTCAAAAAGTGCAGCATTTGAAACATAAGCTTTTACCTTTACTCCAAGGCTTGCAATTTCTTTCTCTGTTTCTTTTCCTATTTCACTTTCTCGTGAATATGTAAAAGCGATATTGCAACCCTCTTCGGCAAATTTCAAAGCAATGGCTTTACCAATACCACGAGATGCCCCTGTTATTAATGCTGTTTTTCCTTCAAGTTGTTTCATAGAATTTCTAATTTAATCGTTTAAAACATTGCAAAGATAAGGATAATAATCTATACCAATTGTATAAACAGAAAAAAGGGAACGATTGTTTCGTTCCCTTCTATGTTTTTCATTTAAGTCAAAGCCCTTAATCGCTTTACCTTAAATTAAATCAATCTCTTTTTTGACGTATCACCTTTTCTAAAGAATCGGTATTTCTCAGCTGTTTTCTAACATTTAGCTTATTTCTCTCGTTCATAAATTCGCCTCTGCCATTTCTATTCTCTCTTATTACTTGTCCATTTATAACAGGCTTATTATCTAATCGTGGCGTTAATTGACGAACCGCTATAGGTGAGCTGGTTTTATTAACGAAAGCTAATTCACCCTCATAAATCCCTGGAAAATTATATCCATAATAATCATCTGTAAATGAGAATTCAAGTCGGTAGTAACTTCCATCCAAATAAGTAGTTTTAACATAACCATCATTTACACTCAAAGCATCAGCTGTATAATACCAAGTGCCATAATCTGCTTGATCTTCTTCATCAAAATACCCATCACCTGCTGTATTTGCTACAACATCATTAATTCTGATCGGATATACATTATCAGGTATAATTGTTAATGGACTTATATTAACAGGTGTATAAATTTCAATTTGCATGGCATCACCACTGCCTGAAAAGTTTGATATTTTCACATCATCAGCGCCCAATCGAATCGTATAGAGTTTTACCGCTCCTTGGTTTCCTTGAATATTACCATAATACCAAATCTCGCCATGTGTTAAAGTTTCGGGCAATGGAACAACCATATCAAACATATCAATTCCACCTTGGAATACAAGGTCATAGTCTCTACCATCTGCTTTCACTACACCTTTGATAAGATAATTCTGTCCATTTCTCTCTATTTTCAAATTTCCTCTTGAAATTGGATTAAGTATTGTCTGATTTCCCCTATATTCACCTACATAACTTCCAACAACATAATCTCCTAAATTATCTGTTTTCCAACTACCTGGCTCAAAAGTAAATTTGCGTGCACTGCTAGAGTTATTATCAACATAGGTACCTGGAAGAATCTCATTTACAGATGTTATATCACTATTTAATTGTAAATAAACAAAAACTCCATCTCCATTAGGATTAGAAGTAAGCTTTGAATCAAATAAGTATAAATCATAAAAATCGATTCCTATACGACCAGGATCACCAAAAAATTGTGCTTCTGCTGAATGAAAACTTATCCGTTGCGAATCGTAACGATCAGCTTTACGAAGGCAAGATGTAAATACAAGTGAAACTAATAATGATACAAATAGTAGTTTTATTGTTGATTTCATAATCTAGGTATTTTTATTAGCAAATTATTATCTCTTTTGATTTTGTAAATCAAAAAGAGTGCCAGAGTATTTAAAATCAAAATAACCCTGTATTAAAAAACACAGGGTTATTTGTTATTTTCTGAACAAAAGATTTACTTCTTCTTATTACGGTTTGCGTAACGATTCATAAATTTATCCACACGACCTGCAGAGTCAACAAGTTTTTGTTTTCCTGTGTAGAATGGGTGAGAAGAACTTGAAATCTCTAACTTAACTAGTGGATATTCCACGCCATCAATTACTTCAGTTTCTCTTGCATTGACTGTTGAGCGTGTTATAAAAGTTTCGCCGTTTGACATATCTCTAAAAGCTACTGGGCGATAATTTTCTGGGTGAATTCCTTTTTTCATATCAATATACTTTCTTTAATTCTCTTAATTTTCACATTTTGGACTGCAAAGATACAAACTATTTTCTCATATAACAAACATCTTTCAAACTTTTTTATCTCATTATCTAAGCTATTTTTATAGCTTGATGAAAATAAGAAACAAAAACAGTTTAAGATCCATGCGATAATCTTGAATTTTAGCCTTTGAAATATAGCACATTCTTAGTCCTTCTATAATCAATTACACAATTGTTCCTTTAAAAACGGATACTTCACCTCACACAGATAAAGACCTTTTGCAGGTACTGATGCTCCAGCCTTGCTTCTGTTTTTTGATTCAATAATATTTTTAAAATCCTCCAACGAATGTTTACCTCGTCCTACCTCCAAAAGAGTGCCCACAATAGCGCGAACCATATCACGCAAAAAACGATTAGCTTCTATTTTAAACACCCATCTATCTCCCCTATCCTCCCATTTTGCGTGATAAATTTTACAGTTATTGGTTTTTGCATCTGTGTGCAACTTACTAAAGCTCGTAAAATCTTCGTATTCAAATAAAATTTCCGCAGCTTTATTCATCTTATCAAAATCAAGAGGATTAAAACTTCTCATGGCGTAGTCGTACAAGAATACATTTTTCTCTACAATCAAATGGTACTCATACACGCGTGAACTCGCATCAAAACGAGCATGTGCATCTTTGTTTACCTTCACAAAATTATGAACCGCAATATCTGCTGGTAGGATGCTATTCAATTTATTAACTAATTGCGGCATTTGCTCCTCGCCCATTGACAAATCTACGTGAGCAATCATTTTCTTTGCATGCACTCCTGCATCCGTTCGGCCTGCAGCAGTAAGCTCAACAGTGCTTCGAAGCACTGTTGAAAAAGCTTTTTGCATGATTTCTTGCACGGTTACACCATTTGGCTGTATCTGCCAACCGCTGTATGCTGTTCCTTTGTAAGAGAAAATGATAAAATAGCGAGTCATTGAAGTCTTTTCACCTTTCAAATTTTACTGATGCTCCTCTCTTAACAAATCATTCACTGTTTTTACAGGATTGAAAGTTTCAATGGGTACTTCTACAAATATGGTGTTCCAATCACTCATAGCACCATTCCACAAACCAGGCAACTCCAATGCTTTCAACTCCTGACCATTGAATGATTTTAGAGAAATAAATCCAGCGTTGTGATCAATATAGTTTTTTAGCTCAAATTTTTCTCCTTTGTAATTTCTTACTCCAAGCACCAAATCAACGGGATTAAAATGGCTGGCGGTTTCTAATTTCTCTTTTTCCTCTGGATTGGAAAGATCTATTTGAGAACTTTCTAAAATTTGAAGTGAAACTGTTCCATCGCTATTTAGCACAAAGAAAGGACCGC
>CAYFTO010000089.1:0-6965 GCA_964346125.1 uncultured Paludibacter sp. | reverse complement strand
TCTAGTAGTTTTAATTCAAATTAAGTTTCGCATTTTATTTCGTATTTTGTATTAGTTATTTTGTGAAATTGCATTTGTAACAATACAAAACGCGAAGAATAAAGAATAGATAAGTGAATAGTTGATATATCAACTATTTGTGCTGATTGTTACTTTGATAAAGTCGTTTCAATTTGTTTAATCCAGATTCTTCACCAAAGATTATCTTCAAATCTTAAGCATGCTTGCTATTAATAGTGCGTTTTTTTTGTTTACAATAAAAAAGGCTGAATCTTGTGAAAAAGATTCAGCCTTTTAAGTTTTTATAAAAATATATATTCAATCTCTAATCAAAAATTATTCTTCTTATTTTATACGAATTATCGGAGAGATAAGATAAAAGATTTGTCAAGTTGTTTTGAGTAGAATGCAATGTAAACTTACAAGATTTCTGTTGTTGACTTTACTTCGCATTCGACTAGTTTAAATGAGAAGTAATTCACTTATTACATTTGATTGCAACGCTCAAAGAATCCGATTGCCTCCAACTCTTTTTTCATATTTGCTTCCTCTTCGTCTGTCATGTTTTGGAAGGGAGTGCGATTTTTGCCCAAGTCCAAACCGATTAGTTTCATAATGCGTTTACCACCAACAATATTACCGCGATAATTAACAATCACATTGATTACATCTTGCGAAAAGTTTTGCTTTTCTCGTGCTGTCTCAATATCGCCCTTGTTCCAAGCATCGATAATGCCTACAAGTTCACGTCCATTGTAGTTGGTTGTGCCGCCAATTCCACCGCGCGCACCGCCCATGGCTAAAGCAGGCAAAATGGTCTCATCTTGTCCGTGAAGCATATCAAATTTACCGTTCTCATACAATCTGCATTGGTTGTATTCGTAGATACTTTCAAAAGTGTATTTTATACCAGCAAAATTAGGAATGCGTCCATCTACAGCTTTCAAGAATGGAAGCATTGGAAGGAATACACCGCTCAGTGCAGGAATGTGATAGAAGTAGAATGGCAATTCAGGAGCACCTGAAGCAATCTCCTCACAATATTTTACCAACTCTTCTACACGGCCTGCTTTCGGGAAAGGCGATGCCATTGCTCCCACTCCAAACGCACCGATTTCTTGTGCATGTTGAGCTAATTTGTGACTGTCTTTTACGCAAGTAGCACCAACGTGAACTATCACTTTGAAATCTTTTGGAGCTACAGATACCCACTTTTCTGCAAGCAGCATGCGCTCTTCTACGGTAAGCATATAGCCTTCGCCGGATGAGCCATTAATAAACACTCCAACAATACCGTTTTTTTGTAGCATGTTTGCGTATGCTTCAATGGGTTGTAAATTGACTTCTCCATGGTCATCAAATGGAGTAAAAGGTGCATTGATAAGTCCTTCGATTTTTTGAAATTTCATAGTGATAAATATCTTTTAATTTATTGTTTTTTATAGTGATAAATTCTTTCAAAGCCTTCTAATCTTCCGAATAGGAAAGATCTTTTTTTGGCTTTAAGAAAACAAGTAATAGTACTACTGCAATTAGAACAATTACAGCCAATTTGCTAAAGTCCAAGCCTAAATTACCAGCATCGGTTGATTTTCCTAATAGAATCGTCACGCCGTAACCTGCAAAAACACCTGCCATATTCATAATACCGTAAGCTGTAGCTCGTGAGTTGGCAGGTACTATTTGGGTTAGAATAGGCATATTGTTTGTATCAAACATACCGTAACCAATTCCAAAGAGCATAGCCGCTCCAATCAGCCCGATGTAGCTGTGGCTAAATCCTAAAAGAACTAAGGAGGGAATGGTTAATGAAAGACCAATTGCACTTGTGTACATTCGACCTTTGATGTTTTTTTGCACCCATCGGTCAGATAAAGGACCGCCTATCAATACGCCTATAAATGATGCTATGGCAATAGATATGGTTGCAATCGGTCCTGCTTTTGCCATTTCAATACCAAGGTTTTCTGAGAATAGGGTAGGGAGCCAGTTTTTAGTAGCCCATCCGGGGAAACTTGGTGCCATAAAGTAGAACAGCATAATCCAGAATGAGAATGTACCCAGTACTAAGCCGAATGTGCCAAATAGGGATGATTTATCCTTTTTGAATGTGTCATCCACTGCTTTCGTTTTCAAACGAGAAGTGGAATGATCGTCTTTTTCGTGAAGAAGGAAAATAAGTATGATTGAATATACTATTCCTATCATTCCAAACCAATGGAAAACAGTGTGCCAGCTATATTGTGCTGCAATGGTTGCTCCAAATCCTCCAAGAGCTTGACCGGTATAAAGTCCAGACATGTGAATTCCGATAGCGAGTGAGCGGGTTCGAGAACTGTGAAAATCGGCAATCATTGCTAATCCAGTGGGTAGATAAAGTGCCTCACTAACCCCCATTAAGGCTCGAAGCCAATAAACTTGCTCGTAGGTTTGCGCCAATCCCATGCCGTAGGTAACGGCCGACCAAACAAAAAGGCTACCTATAATTAACCATTTTCGATTCACTTTGTCGGCAATGGCACCAGCTACTGGACTCATTAAACCATAGATTAATAGGAATATACCCATCAATCGTCCAAAGTTTTCGGCTACAGCTAATTCTTTTATATCCAACTGCATGGAAGACTGCATGGTGGAAAGCATCTGGCGGTCTAAGTAATTGAGTAGTGCAACCACCCAAAGGAGACCAACAACCATCCAAGGATAGTATTTTTTGTGTTTCATATTTGACTTATTAGAATTAATGTAGCAAATTTAATAAATTCATTCGTATTGATTCAATATTTGAATTAATAAGTAGTTTTTAAATATTTCTTGTTTTATTTATTTTTTCCAAAGTTTTCCATACTTGGTACAATCCGCGTGGAACGTGGAAACAGCCTTTCCATTTGCCTCCTTTTAGGTCGAGAAGTACTTCTCCTTGTCGGTTGAGGTAGCCCCACCACTCAGCATGTTCTTTGTCTTTGAAATGTTTCCAAGTGTAGTCGTGCAGTTTTTCAAACCACGTTAGGCAGGCTTCTGAGCCAGTCAATTGATAGCCTTTTATTAATGAAATAAGAGCTTCGATATGTACCCACCATAGTTTTTGATCCCACTCCAATTGCTGAGGTGGATTACCTTTGCTATCCATAAAGTAGAAAATACCGCCGTATTTCTCATCCCAACCATACTCTAATGTTTTGATAGTTGTTTCCACAGCCTTTTCAATAAGTTCAGGTCGATTTAAGCGTACACCCAAGTCCATCATAAACCACATGGCTTCTATGCCGTGTCCTGGATTGATAAGGCGTCCATCGAATGTATCAGAAAGGGAGCCATCTGTGTTGATGTTTTCAACGATAATACCCCCCAATTCTTCACGAAGAAATTCATTCATCACCTCATCTATAGCAGTTTCGATTGTCTCCATCAGTAGCTCTTCGCTCAAAAGATGTTCGATCTCTAAAGCTAAATTGGAAATAATCATTGGAAGTGAAAAGGATTTTAACTTGCGCGAACCAGGGTAGGCTTTGTTCCATTTTCCCTTCGGATTGTTTTGTTTTTCTCTAATTATGTCGAATGTCTTTTTGGCTATTTCGGCATACTCTTCGTTTTTTGTTGCAATACTTAATTGTCCAAAAGCCATCGTAGCAAAAGTGTAGGAAAAGATATTGTATGGTTCAACCAAGGGTTCGCCCTCTTTGCTAAGTGAAAAGTACCAATTCAAATCCCCATCATGACCGTATTTGCGTAAAAATTCAGCACCTTGAATTGCAGTGTCTAACCATTCTTGTTTTTGTTCTACACGATTATAAAGCATGGAAAAAAGCCATACTTGGCGTGCTTGTAACCAAATAAATTTATCCGTGTCGAATACATTACCCTCGCGGTCTAAACATGTAAAATATCCTCCATGTTCTTTATCTGGCGATTTGTTGAGCCAAAAGGGGATTACATTTTCTAATAACTCTGTTTTATATAGGCTTTCTAATTTTCTTAAATCCATTTCTATCAATATTTATGTGCTTATGAGGATATTTAATAGTAAAATAATAATTTGCACGCAAAGATAATAAAATAGTTTAAATAAGGGGTGTGTTTAATGAAATATTTTAATTAGTTTTTGCTTTTTGTTTTATAGATATTGAAATGCTGATCAGAATTTTAAAATAAACTGAAGTATTGCAATGCCCATTCTCTATGTTAATATCCTATTTCATTGGAATGTTAGAATTCGAATTTCAAACCAATAGCTACTCTGTTTTGGTCGAAAATATTTCTGATGGAATAATCCATAAAGAGTGATGTACGTTTTATGTGATAGGCAAGTCCTAAAATAGTGTTGGTTCCTAAAGATGAAATATCGCTTGGCGATACACCTATCCCGAAGCCGAAATAAGGTTTGAATTTATATAAATCCAAATTGGAATAATACATTAAATTTAAACTACCACCAATTCCGCTTTTCTCACCCGATCTGAGATAAATCTCTGGCATAAAAGCAAAGTTGGAGTTCAAAATTTCCCAATTGAGTCGCATTCCAAAATCATAAAATAGCGATTTTTGATAATCCAATGCAGTTAGAGCTGATACACTACTTAGTCGGAAAGAAGAGTAATAAGTTATATTTTCCATTTGAGGTTTTTCAGCTAAGTTTTCGATTGGAAAATAGTCAGTAGCTTCAAGTTCAATGGGTTGAAGTTCAATAATTGATATATCCGATTTATTCTCCTCATATTCTACATCAATAATCGTTTGATAGGGAACAGGCTCTACAGTTATGCTCTCTTCGGTTTTAAAATCACCG
Organism: uncultured Paludibacter sp.; assembly: GCA_964346125.1. GTDB lineage: Bacteria > Bacteroidota > Bacteroidia > Bacteroidales > Paludibacteraceae > UPXZ01. Next base: position 2,179 of record CAYFTO010000089.1, on the reverse strand, counting down.
TTTGTTTTATTTGATTTTGTATTATCAAGTCGAGCTTTCTTATCATTACTTGCATTGTCTTTAGTATCGGCTGAATCATTTAGTAAGTCTTTTAGTAAACTGTTTTGTTTATCAAGTATCTCTTGCAATTGATTCAATTGTTTTTGAATTTCTTGTTTATCAGATGTCGTTGCAGAATCGCCCTGCTCTACTATTTGTTTTGGAGCATCAGTTTTTTCAGTAGGAATAATCACATTAATAGGCATGATAAAATTTTCCTTCAACTCTTTAATGACTTCTCTAATCAGTTTTTCACGCTCTTCTGCGTCAAATTCTGTAGAATCACTCGATTCTTTTTCACCTTGTATATAGCTTAATTGAATAAATTCAATTTCTTCTTCTACTTGAACTACTTTTGCGTAATCTTTATTCTTTAATGCTCTTTTTTTCTTGCTTTCCAGTTCTTTTAATTTTTCAAGATATACTTCATATCGCTTGTCTGATTTATCTTCTTCATCTGTATTTATGCTAGTAGCGCTTTTAGTTTTTTTATTTAATGAAAATCTGAGCCCAGCTTTGTACATTGTATTTACATCCACTTGTTTTGGACTCATCACTTCTGATAAATCTTCCCCTTTTTTATTAGTTATAAGAGCATTTATATCTCCAAACAAGGCTATGTCTCTGGATAAAGGTATCTCGAATCCAATTCCACCCATTGCGAAACCTCTTGATTGATTGCCTATTATCCCAAGTGAATTTACGTATGAATCGCTTGTGCTCAAATATCCACCTCCTAAAATCAGATAAGGATTCACGCCCAGAGGTTCGTTCAGATGAGCTTTAATATTGGCTCCGTACATCGACAAGTGGTTGTTAAAAGCAAGCGAAAGTTTGTCTGGATTGTCGGTGGCTTGGTAATAGAATCCTCTTATGCCTACTAAGCTTGTTAAATCAAATCCAGCAGATACACCCATAAAATAGTGTTGGCTATAAAGAGATTCATCTTTGAATTTGGCCAAAGCCACTCCTGGTTCAATTACAAAACCAAAACCACTTATACCTTGAGATTTAAACTCATTGTATGCATTATAAATGTCTTTGTCGTTTGGATTGATACCGCCTAAGTAAAAGCCAACTGATGCCACACCCGACCAGTTATTTAAAAGCTTCGTGTTGTTTTTGCCAAAATCATAGTCAGGTCTTATGTAAAGGCTACTCTCATTGGCATTAAAGAGAGTATTTTTTGCTTCAAGCGATAGGATTACTCGATTTGAAAGATTAAACTTAGTACCTAAGCCCAAAGAACCAAAAATTTGATTTTCTGTTAAATTCAAAAATACATCTGGGTTTTCACTCGATGCTAAGTCATACTGTATGTTTTGAATACCTCCTCCAAGAGTTAAAAATGGCGCTGCATATTTGCTATTAAGCATATTCATTTTTATCTCGCCACCATATCTTGAAATATCCAAGTAAGATTGAGTCATGTTGTCTGCCCAATTGTCGGTAGTTTTCCAATCGAGCATTCTTAAGCCAGCCTCAACATCTAATGATTTTTGATAAAATGCTTGCATTTCAAAAAGAGGCCCAAAGCCAAAACCAGCTTTAACGCCCCAAAAAGTAGTGTTGTTTAATGTTGTGTGCTTATTCCACCAAGTGTGTTCTGCATAGGGTGATACGCTTAGTGAAATACCTTTTAATTGAGAAAAAGAAAGTAAACTGAATGTGATGAATAGTGTGAAGATAAATATTCTTTTCATAATTAATTAAGTATTTTAAAAAATCTGTTTGGCAAATATAGATATATAAGTATTAATAAGCAATTGTTTTAGATACTAACAAAGACTGGCTAAAATAGTTTTAAAAACTTAAAATAGGAAATGGATTTATGCTAAATTTATTCAACAGACTCCATATGATACTCTATTATACCGCTGTTATTTTTAATACAAAAACGTAGACTAAAATGGCGCTTGATGATTAATTAGGATTGTTTAAAATAGCAGGTAGAATTAAAAGTCTAATATCCTCCGTATTATATGCTGTAATCTTCCGTATCTTATTTGTAGGGCATAGTTGGCTTGTTTGTGTTAGGCTTATAAATTATATTTGTGAAAGATTTTTCAATAAAATGTATAAAAAATTATTTCAGAATTTATTAATATCATAAAACAAAAACATGAGAAAAATTACATTA
>CAYFTO010000088.1:0-7153 GCA_964346125.1 uncultured Paludibacter sp. | reverse complement strand
TTCCGTCATTCATCACCTGTTTTATTTTTTCGGCACCTTTTTGATCCTTTTCTACACATTCACGCGTAAAACGAATGGCTTTTGTATTATCCGTTATAATCAGACTCTTATAAAAATCAAAAGGATAATCTTTCAACATCGATTTTTTCATCTCCACCATCGTTGAGCCCTTTTGTTGTCCATATCGTTCAAAGGCTTGTGCTATTTCTAAATTGCTTTGGGCTTCTACTGTTACTAATGTAGTTAAAACAAAGAGTGGAATCAGTAAAACCCATTTTTTAATTATATCATTCATGCTATTTCTGCTTAAATTTATTTTCTTATTTGAAAAGCTCTAATTGTGTTTCTATTATATTTTCTTGATTTACAAGTTTGAGATTGCTTTCTACCTCATCTTGATTGACTCTAAGACTGTTTATGCTTGATAGTGCTAATGCCCTTATTTCTTTCTTATTACTAATTTTTACGCCATCTACATACGCAAAATTTGTATCACTTTTGTTGGTCGAAATTAAGATGAAAATTGCAATAAGTACAGCGGCGGCTGATGATGTAGCCCATCTTAATATTGGTATTAACTTTCGGCTTTTTTGTTGTGACTTTTCACTTGCTTTCTCATCAATGTAGGCAAACATAGCCTTATCAGCCTCAAATTCTGCTGGCAAATTCTTCTGTCTCAAAAACTGAGCAATTTGCTTTTCTTCAGCCGATGTGCTGTAGCCTTCATAATACTTTTCGAGTAATAATGAAGCCTCTTTCTCTGTAATTATATGCTTCTTTAGTTTCATCTTCTTGTCAATTTTAAATACTGTTCACGTACTTTTTTACGAGCTCTCGAAAGGTTTACACGCACTGATTCTGCATTTGCACCCACTATTTCAGCTATTTCTTTTACTTCATATCCATCCACATCTTTCATCGTTATAATCATCTGTTGTAGTCTTGGAAGTGTTTGGATGATGTTTTTAATCAAACTTACGTCGTCGGTCAATTCCAATTGTTGATATGGATTGATGGCATCGCCCTGCCAATCTTGCATCTCAATTTCATTCATTCTGCTTCGTGCACGTATGCGGTCTAAACACAGATTTTTGCAAACCGTGGTAGTAAACGCCGCTACATTATCATACATGTCCAAAGAGTCGCGTTGATTCCAAATCTTTAAGAGAGTTTCTTGCACTACATCTTCTGCATCCTGAGTTTCAGAAAGCATTCTCAGCGCCACAGCAAATAACTGTTGTCGCATAGGCAATATATTATTCTTAAAGCTTTTTTTGCTCATTCTATCTATATGACGTTTGAATAAAGAAAACGTAACATCAAAAACGAAAATATTTTCAAAATTATGGAATATGACTGCAAAACTAATCTATTTATACTTATATTAAAATATACAATTATAGACAGCATGATTAATTGTTTAGATTTGTACTTGTATTAGACCTTAGGTGTATAGCTACATTCAGATATAATTTAAAATGAATCTGTTTACATTTGAAATCGAAGTGCTAGATTTATAGATATGTAATTTTCATCAACAATTTACGTTTTATGTGTTAGGTAAGTAAATAAATAACAATACTTTATCATTCAATCGAGAAGAAGTAAAAAACAATGAAATCAGAACCACAAGCTCTTATATCGGTTATTGTGCCTGCGTACAATTCGGAAAAGCATATCAAACAGACTTTAGAGTGTCTAATGTATCAGTCGTATAAAGCTTTAGAGATAATTGTGATTGACGATGGTTCGACCGATGCTACGGCAGATATTGTGCGGACATTTCCTGTTAAGTTGATTTCGCAATCTAATCAAGGCGTGGCTACAACGCGCAATATAGGTATGAATGAGGCAAGTGGCGAGTACATTCATTTTTTAGATGCTGATGATATTATCAATCTGAATTTTTATGAAAATATGATGAATGTAGCTATGCAAACTGATGCAGATGTGCTCTGTTGCGGTTTTTATCATGAACGACTTCCTGCCAAATCCAATCAATTTTCCGAAATAGTCTTGGCCTCTGAAACTGAAGATAAATACCGACTTACAAACGCTGGAAATGATGGCTATGCTGTTAAATACCTCTTTCGTAAAGCCCTTATAGAGGATAAAAACTTGCAATTCAATCCCGATTTGCGTGTAGCTGAAGATATGGTTTTCTCCTTTCAGCTAATTTATTGGGCAAATAGAGTGGCTTCGGTACCAGGTGCAAGTTATTATTATAAACATCGCACAAGTTCTGTAATGACAAGCGGCGGTAAAATTCAGCAAATTAATCGTAAATTAGAGATTAAGAAAGCACGCCAATTGAGAGATCAATTTGCTGCTGAACATCAAATAAGTGTTATAGGTAATCCAAAGCATAGTGATGTGTGGTTCAAGCTTTTTGGATTTATTCCTTTACTAAAAAAACGCAGATTTGATACAGGTCGAATACGCTGGTACTTTTTAGGAATATGCATAATGCAACGTAAATAGTTCTAAAAGCTAGAGGTGTTAGCCCCACTCCAAACCTCTACCCAAAGGGAAGAGTCTTTACAGCGTAGGTATTATCAATATTGTGTTTTGAAATGTTTTCTTACTTCCCCTTTAGGGGGATTGAGGGGGCATTCTCCTCCAAAAACTCCCTAATCTTTTTTCTATCTTCATCCGTGGCATGCTCCGTGTCATTTATGCAATATAAAGCCGGATTATACTTTTCCAAAAGTGCTTCAAAATTACCTTTATGCACTTTCAATCGAAGCGACTCGCTTCTTTTTACATATTTCAATATCGCTTGTTTTCGTGCAAGCATTTCATACGCAATTAATACACGCTGTATATCACTTGGCGAGCGAAACTGATTATTGGAAATAGCCTCAATCTCTTTTTGGAATGTCTCTTCTACCAATTGCTTAAAATCACTTTTGCGATAAGCATCTATGTTGTGATGAAGCACGCCGGGATAATATTTCCCATATCGCTGTTCAATCAATTCAATGGCATTTTTGATACTCAATCGATAATTGTTAATTGAGATATTAAGTAACTTTTTTAAGCGATATTCCAACTTCTGAAATGTCTGCCGTTGTAGTCGGACGATAGGTAATTTGTTTTTATGAAAGAAAAAAGAAGGTTCTAAGGCTTTATTGACAAACATATCATCATTGGCATAGAGAAAGTGCTCTGATAATCCCTGTATTTTGTAGATATAATATTCAATCACTACCGAATTGAAACAGGGTAGGGCAGAGCTTGGTAAAATATCTTTATGATCGATAATTTTTATCCGTGAATTGTTTTCATCAAGCCATTCTGGACGTTGATTGTCGGTTACGATGTAAATATTTCGAACCCATGGTAGGTATTTCTCCACCGAACGAATCGAGTATTTCAACTCATCGTGATTTTCGTATCGTCCTTTTGTATTGGTATTTGTTGCTTTGCCCAAGTTTTGTAATGCCTCATCTTTGCGAGCTTGCCATTGGCTGTCGCTACCATCTACCCAAAGATATACCAAATCAACAATCATCGCACGTGCAAATTTTATTTAGAATGAAATTAACTCCTTTTTATCCTGCTTTAACTCGCTTATTGCAACAAAGAACACCAAAAAAACGGTAAATCGTGTAATCCCTTCTTGTGTATAAAGCGGTTCTTCAATCAGCATAAAGAGCAAAACTATACTCAAAAACATTTGTAGCAGGTACGAACGGTTTTTTATGGCGTAATGAATAAATCCTCCAAGCATTATTACAAGTGCAATTAATCCCCAAATACCGAATTGTAATAAATTCCCCAAAAACTGATTGTGAGTATAGGTTTTTTCATTCAGTGCCGAAGGAAGCACATCTTTTAGCAGTTCCTCTTGTTGCATCAATGCGATGTGTTGATCGCCATAGCCTACACCCCAGAAAATATGCTCTTTTATATAGCTCAAAGCTAATTTATAATCTGTGCCACGAATATTATCTCCTAAAAATCCATCGATAGTATTATCCAATATAAAGATTAAACTTATACCTAAAACTAAATAAACTGCAATAGTAATTTTGAATTGATGCAGTTTCAATTTGGAATAATACAGACTGCTTGCTACAATGGTAAATACATAGCCCACCATACCCACTCTGCTTTCCATCAGTGCTACAACTAAAATGATAAAAAGGTTGTAGATAATTATATCGAATGTATTTACAGAGTTAGCAGTGGTCTCGCGCTTGTAAAAGAGGTAAAATGCAATTATCAATCCGAAAAGTAACACCAGTGAGATATAGCTTGGATGAAAATAATAAGTCCATGAATTTATGAATAAAAAAGCTTGAAAAGTAGGTGCATTCTTGGTAAAATACCTTTGGTAATCCCAATCAATCATACCGGCTTCAATAAATAGTTTTTTGCTAATCCATGAGAAAAAATCAACATCCAGATGCAGGTAATTGTACCACCAATAAATTATTGATATTGCCATATAAAGCAATAATGCTTTGAATACCACTTTCGCAACGCTGATTAAGTTGTTCTGTGTGGGTTTGAAAAACATTAAAGAAAGAGGCAATAAATAGAATGTATAAGTTAACTCAGGAAAATGGAGGCCTTTACTTGAACCGATTGTGCCTACTAAAAGAAACAAGGCATAAAAGAATAAGTAAAAATAGACATTATTGAGTTTGTAAATTTTTCGATTAAAAGCAAAATGAATAATTACAAACAAAATGAAAACACCAGTAAAGTTTATGCCTACTTTTTTGTGAAAAATAGAAGCAATCAGTAATGCTGCAAATGCAAGCATTACGAGGATGTTCTTTTCAATAATATCGCTAAAACGAGAAATATCGCTAAAGAACTCTTTAAGTATCAAAGCTGAAACAGCAAGTAAATAGATACCTAAAAGCGATTTACGAAAAACAGGTTCATTTTCAATACTTACCCAGCCTATCAAACTAAGAAAGTAGATAAGCAACATACTGATTGCCGAAACAATGAGTGTTAAGTATGAAAAACGTTTCAGCATCTAAGTTTACATTGTTTTTATTTTTGCGTAAGTAGATGATTAATAAGCGGATTGGCATACATCTCTAATAGCTTTTCCTCTAAAAACGCATGGTCTTTATTCTCCAATGCCACTTTACGAATTTGCTTATCTACATAATCTTCAAACGTATCAATATCTTCTTTGGTATAATGCGAGCTATACTTGCTTTCTCCTTTTAATTTATCCAAAGCGATGTAGTTATTGGGTCTGATGTTGTAATTTTCGTGAATATGATTGTCAATAAGTTGTGCAATAAGTGTATATTGCTCGTTTTTTTTACTTGTTTGCTCCGCTATATTATCAAGTTCATCATTTATACATTTTCCTATTTTGTATACCACTTTACCCTTATAACCCATTACTCCAGTTTGCATATTGATTAAATCATCTTGTTTTGATTTTTTATGTTCCGGATTATCTCGTTTTTGCTGAAATTCCTGGGCTTTTAGATAGTCGCATGGATCATATTCATACGAAATACTGAGCGGAACGATATTTAAATCTTTCAGATTATCTGTAATACTTCTACTTTCACCAGCAAGATTCAACATTTTCAGTAAGCTAAGTTGCGTGCGGTCATCTGAATCTTTAGCTCTTCCTTCGCGCTGCGCCAACCATATTGAGCTTTTTTTCTCATGAATCACATGGCGAAGATAGGCTGATAGTCGTTTTGAGCTCTCAAGAATTTTACGTGCAGTGATACCGCGTTGTACTATAAAACTTTTATTGACACGCACCAAATCTTCTATCCACGGCATAACTAAGAGATTATCTCCTATGGCAATTTCAACAGTGTCCATTTCGTTCTCAATCAGTTTGGCACATAAAAGAGCCGAGTCCATGATGATGTCGCGATGATTGGAAATAAAAGTATAATTCTTCTCTTTGTCTAAATTCTCAATACCTTCCAGTTCAATACCTGTTGTTTGATTTGCTTCTAAGTATTTTAAAAATGGATATATCATCTCCACCTGCAAATCGTTGGGATGATTGAATTGAAGTAGCTTTTGTTTTAGATTTTCTTTTGGAATAAGTGGAAAAAGAGTGCTTACAACATTCATAAAAGCTTTTTCACTTGTCAGACGCTGCATAGCGGCAGGGATTTCCTCTGCGTTATAGGCGCGTATTTCGTCAAAATTGTATTCCATAGTTTTTTATTTTTAAATACGTTAAAATAACGAGCTTTTATAAAATGAGTAAATAATAAATTAAAGTAACAGGTACTACAAAAGACATACTATCGAATCTGTCTAATATTCCACCGTGCCCAGGGATTAAATCTCCCGAATCTTTTACTTGTAAAGTTCGCTTAAGTAGCGATTCGCTTAAGTCACCAAAAGTACCAAACACAACCACTAAAATAGAAAAAATTATCCATTGTATCGTAGTTATATCGGTTATAAACTTGGATAGAACTACAGCTGCTGCAAGCGAAAAAACAAATCCTCCCATAAATCCTTCCCATGTTTTTTTAGGCGATACACGCTTAAACATGGGATGTTTGCCGATTGAAACGCCTGTGATATAGGCACCGGTATCATTCGACCAAATAACAATAAACAGAGCCAGAAGTAATAAGGGTTGAAAGCCTCCGTGCATGAAAATAATATAATTGAGCAAAGCAAAGGGTAGAGCAATATAGACTTGTCCTAAGAAATAATATGCCCAGTTGTTGATTGGATTGTTCTTTTTACGAAACAACTCGGCAACCATCACTAATACTGAATAAAAAGCATAAGTACCAAATAGATAGACATGTGAAATTGGTACGATACTATGTATAAATGTAACTAAAAATAGAATTATACCACCTGATACACCAATCCACTGATTAACATCAATTTCACCTTTTTTATTGATCAAATTGTAAAACTCATGCATTCCCAATATCGTTATCAATAAAAAAACGGTAGCAAAAGAGAAAGGGTGCCACAGAATGGAGCCAATAAGCACGGCTATAAATACCAAGCCACTGACTGTTCGTATAACAAGATTTTTCAACATGTTTAATACTTTCTAAGAGAAAATGAATCTATTTATATTCTATTCTGCCTATTCGTTTAGACATACAAAGTTAAAAAAAGATTTACAATATTAAAATAGGGTAAAGAATAAAGAGTATAAAAGAGATGATTT
>CAYFTO010000087.1:0-7242 GCA_964346125.1 uncultured Paludibacter sp. | reverse complement strand
AAAAAGAACGTAGAGTATTTAATTGATATGCTTGTAAATGGAGATAAAGAGCGAGCGTACCCTGGAGGCTATATGAACGCAGCTGAGGCGGCTAAAGTTGCTGCTTTTGTTGATTGGTCTCAATTGGTCTCTTCAACAATTCGTACAGGCACAGAAGATACTCGTGGCGAGCGTACATGGTCTAATAACTGGCCTGGTGAACCGCTAATTGATCAAGACTTGAGTTTTAATTCTCACAAAATTTCATTATGGGAGTTTTTACTTCTATGGGCTGCAACAATTATTGTTATTTTCTTAACTTATGAATATTTGTTGAAAAAAGAGAAGAATGAAAAATATGAGGAGCCACTAAAAGTCACACATCTTTTCAAATCTCAGAAAAAGCTACTTAAATACATACCTATTGTTGCAGGACTATTTGTTGTACAGCTCTTTTTAGGTGGATATTTAGCTCACCTTTATACTGAGCCAACTGAAGATTTTATTATTCCACAAGCATTGTTCCCTTTCAACGTGGCACGCTCAATGCACACTCAGATTGCCATTTTATGGGTAGCTGTTGGTTGGTTAGTTGGTGGACTTTTGATAGCACCATGGGTTGCTAATAAAGACCATAAATATCCATGGTTGATTGACGTACTGTGGGCTTCGTTGCTTGTTGTTGCAGTTGGTAGTATGTACGGTTTATACATGGGTGCTACAGGTAACATGCGTGAGACTTGGTTCTGGTTTGGTAACGAAGGTCGTGAGCTTATCAACTTAGGACGTGCGTGGGATATCGGTTTAGTTATAGCCTTGGTGTTTTGGTTCTTGCTAATCATTTCACTTATTCGGAAAGCCTCAACAAATAACCCTATCGTAAGTACTATTATTTGGTCAGCATTTGCTATTGCAACATTGTATATTGCTGGAATGATGCCTATACACAAAATCATGCCTAACTACTCTGTTGATGACTATTACCGTTGGTGGGTTGTTCACTTATGGGTTGAGTTGACATTTGAGTTGTTTGCAGCCGGTGTTATTGCATTCTTCTCTGTATCTCTTGGTTTGGTAACTTATAAAACTGCTGTTAGAGTTGTTTTCTTTGAAATCTTCTTAATTTCATTTAGTGGGACATTAGGTGTTGGGCACCATTACTACTTCCAAGGTTTGGATGAATATTGGATTGCAATTGGTGGTATTTTCTCAGCTCTTGAGCCACTACCATTGACATTAATGATTATCGAAGCAATGAAGAACAAAAAAGAGAGAGTATACGCTGGTGAAACCTTTGAATATGGTACTGTATTTATGTGGTTAGCAGGTTCTGCCGTTCTTAACTGGATTGGTGCTGGATTCTTCGGAATGGTTATCAACACTCCAACAATTGACTACTATGCACACGGTACTTATTTAATTATGCCACACGGTCACGTAGCTCTATTGGGTGCATTTGGATATATTTCATTAGCATTTATTTACATGGCTTCACGTGCTAATGCAATTGCTAATAACTTGAAGTGGTCTGACACATTAAGCAAATACGGCTTCTGGATTCTTACAATAGGTACGCTACTATACGCAATACCTACCTATATTATTGGAATGGAGCAAGCTCAAGTTGCATTTGAACAGGGTTATTTCGCAGCAAGATTGCGTGATGTAGTTGATGGAATGTCATTCTGGAACTGGATTCGATTAATTCCAGACTCAATGATGATTATCGGTGGATTGATTATTTTTGTCGACTTATTCCACAAAACATTCTTAGCAAAGAAAGCTTTCTAATGACATTTTAAGTATTTGGAAAACAGCCGAACACATAAAGTTCGGCTGTTTTTTTATCAAAACACGAAGTATGAAATAAAATCAACTGTTTTTGGATAAATAGTTTTCAATAAAAAAATATAAAAGTAAGATTTTTAGTAACTTTGCAAGCTTAAAATAAAATTAGAACAAATACTACAATGCAGAAAATTAGAAACATAGCTATAATAGCCCATGTAGACCATGGGAAAACAACCTTGGTAGATAAAATGCTTTATGCCGGGCAGCTCTTTCGCGAAAGCGAGAACACAAGTGGCAATTTGATTATGGACAACAACGACTTGGAACGTGAACGAGGTATAACCATTTTAGCTAAGAATGTTTCTATTCAATACAATGGTTACAAAATAAACATCATTGATACACCTGGACACGCTGACTTTGGAGGTGAAGTAGAACGAGTGCTTAATATGGCTGATGGTGTATTGTTGCTTGTTGATGCTTTTGAAGGGCCAATGCCTCAAACACGATTTGTTTTACAAAAAGCATTAGACTTAGGCTTAAAACCAATTGTCGTTATCAACAAGGTAGATAAGCCAAACTGCCGTCCGGAAGAGGTTCATGATATGGTTTTTGATTTAATGTTTAATCTCAATGCAAATGAAGATCAATTAGATTTTCAAACTTTATTTGGCTCGGCAAAAAACAACTGGATGTCAAACAGTGCAAGTAACGAGACTGATTCTATTTACCCTTTATTAGATGCAATTATTGAACATATTCCTGCTCCCCAAAAACTTGAAGGAACCCCTCAAATGTTGATTACATCGCTTGACTATTCTTCATATGTTGGACGTATTGCGGTAGGTCGTATCCATAGAGGAGAGCTACGCGAAGGGATGAATATCTCTCTTTGCAAACGTGATGGAACAATCGTTAAAACCAAAATAAAAGAGCTAAATACTTTTACAGGATTGGGACGCACGAAAACCGACAGAGTTGAATCTGGCGATATTTGTGCTATAGTAGGTATTGAAGGTTTTGAAATAGGGGATACGATAGCTGACGCCATCAATCCTGAACCCCTGACACCTATCAATATTGATGAGCCTACAATGAGTATGCTTTTCACTATCAATAACTCTCCTTTCTTCGGAAAAGAAGGTAAGTTTGTTACTTCGCGTCATATCGAAGAGCGTTTAGTGCGCGAATTGGACAAAAACCTAGCATTAAGAGTGAAGAAAAACAGCGATATGGATGCTTGGAATGTTTATGGACGAGGCGTATTACACTTATCAGTACTTATTGAAACTATGCGTCGTGAAGGTTACGAACTTCAAGTAGGACAACCACAAGTAATATTTAAAGAAATAGATGGTATAAAACACGAGCCAGTAGAACTATTATCCATTAATTTGCCTGAAGAATTTTCAGGAAAGATTATTGAAATAATTAGTGCTAAAAAGGGAGAAATGATAAGTATGGAAACTGTTGGAGATAGAATTCAGCTAGAATTTCACATTCCTTCACGTGGAATTATTGGATTACGTAATCGTGTTTTAACCGCTTCTACAGGCGAAGCTATACTATCCCACCGTTTTTTAGAGTATCAAGCATACAAGGGAGATATTGAAAAAAGAGTAAATGGCTCGATTATTGCACTTGAAACAGGAGTTGCTTTTGCATATGCCATTGACAAATTACAAGACCGTGGAAAATTCTTTATTCATCCGCAAGATAGTGTTTATGAAGGACAAGTTATTGGCGAGCATAACAAGGAAGGAGATGTAGTTGTAAATATTTGCAAATCAAAAAAGTTAACAAATATGCGTGCCTCTGGCTCTGATGATAAAGTGCGAATAGCTCCACCTGTTATTTTCAGTTTAGAAGAAGCGCTCGAATACATCAAAGGAGATGAATATGTAGAAGTTACTCCAACAAGTATTCGAATTAGAAAAATTCATTTAACAGAAAACGAACGAAAGATAGCTGGCAAAAAAAACAATTAAGAAGATGCTTCGATTTTATAAGAAATATTTATTAGTTACTATACTTATATTTTTTATTTCCAATTCACTCTTTGGGCAATTGGGAATACGAGTGGGCGTAAACTCTGCATCCGAAAATTTCCGCTTAAGTCATGAGGGAATTAAAGAAAGTTTTAATTCAAAAAGCTTAAGCGGCTATCAAATTGGCTTAGTATATGAACTTAATCCTAAAAAATCAGGGGCAGGATTTGAGATAGGCGCATTGCTTTCTCAAAGAGGTGGAGAGTTTAACGTAAATAATCTAAGCACATACAACTCACTCCTCCATGCTTATCACGAAATAAACTATGTAGATATTCCATTGAATCTGAGATTACAATTTAACGTGTTTGGCATTTTTAATCTTTTTACTATTAGCGGAATATACGGCTCTTATGCACTGAATGGTAAAACAGTATTCGAGACAGAATGGAAAGAAATTATCATCCAAGATAATTTTAATGATTTATTAGACAGGTTAGAGTACGGCTACAATCTTGGAGGTGGAGTAGAGATATTGAGAAAAATACAACTTGGCATCAGCCTACATGGTGGTCTTCAAATGAGTAAGAAAAATAAAAATATCGGAGACGTTATAGAGTTAGAAAATGGTGTTTTACTACCTAATATTGAACGTTCTAAAAGCAATAAATCAATAGCTATATCTTTAACTTATTTACTTTAGACACTATTAGACTTTTATCAAATTTAACCAGCAACAAATAACACGACTAAAAAAGGAACTAAAAAGTCCAATATAAACCCATGGTAAATTGAAACAACTGCATATTTTTCACCAGACGATCTGATTATAATTGGCAGAGTAGTATCGGCCGTTGTCGCGCCACCAGCTGATATGGGGGCTAACTCCCCAAAATACCGCACAAAGAAAGATGCTAACACTAAAGCTAGCACCTCTCGTACAATATTTGCTAAGAGCGCAATCGATGCAAGCTCCGCTCCTCTATACTCGTCTATTAAAACACTCGATAAAGAATAATATCCAAATCCTGAACCTACAGCTAAAAGATCAAATAGAGAAATATCTCTTAAAAACAGCTTCAAAAACAATACGCCAAGATACGTACCAAAGATTGTCACTAGAGGTAAATACAGCATGGCTTTTGGTGTGTTTTTAATTTGCTTTAAAATACGTTTGTTATTTCCTATTGAAACTCCTACAAAAAACATCAATCCACAAAGTACAAAAAAGCTAATTTTATCGTGCAAAACAGCTATTGGAATCTGTTGAGACAAACCAAGCAAAACACCAATAGTAAACACTAATATTATAGATAAACTAAAGCGCATAACAATTCATATTGCACAAATATACCTTTAACAAAACAGTTTCACAACTGAAAATCTATTTATTTCATGAAAATCATTATCTTTGTAGTTAGCTTAAAATATAAAACAGATGAAACAAATTGTTTTTGCATCTAATAATAAAAATAAACTTATTGAAATACAATCAATATTGAATTCAAACTTTCAAGTTTTGAGTTTAGCTGATATTAATTGCTTTGATGACATACCAGAAACTGGTAATAGCTTTAACGAAAATGCTCAAATGAAAGTTGATTACATTTTCAATAAATATAAAGTTAATTGTTTTGCCGATGACTCTGGGCTTGTAGTGGAATCGCTAAACGGAGCTCCAGGCATTATGTCGGCTCGCTATGCTGGCGAACCAAGCAACTCTGAAAGAAACATGGCCAAACTCCTCGATGAAATAGAGGGAAATAAAAACAGAAAAGCCTACTTTATAGCCATTATAGCACTTATTATTGATGGCAATTATCATTTTTTTGAAGGCAGGGTTAATGGAAAAATTACTGATAAAATAATAGGAAATGGAGGATTTGGATACGACCCAATATTTATTCCTGACGGATACACTAAAACTTTTGCCGAATTATCTCCAGAGATAAAAAACTCAATCAGCCATCGAGCTATAGCAGTAAGAAAATTAGCAGATTTTCTATTGACTAAATAACATAAATCAATCAAAAAAAGACATACAATAAAACTTAAACATTTAAGTTTTTTATTAAATGAATATCATACAATTTTAATTAGCTCTCAAGATGAAACAGCGTATTATTTATATATTATTTTTGTCACTTATAAGCATAATCTCACACGCACAGGTAGCAATGGGAAGTTGGCGAACTCATTTTGCTTTTAATGCAGGTGAACAGATTACGCAATCAGACAATAAAGTTTTCGCAGTTAGTGAAGGAAAGCTTTTCTCTGTTGACAAAAGAGATAAAAGTGTGGAATATTACAGCAAATTAAGTGGATTATCAGGTAACTATATTTCAAATATTGATTTTGATACAAATACGAATACTCTTTTGATAATCTATGAAGATGGCAATATTGACTTTATGAATGCCAATGGAGTAAAGAACCTCCCAGATTTTTATCTAAAGCAGATGAGTGCAGACAAAAGCATTAATCATATTCTTTTTCTCAATGATAGGGCTTATTTATCTGCAAAATTTGGTATCATAGTGCTGAATATGCAAAAGATGGAAATTCAGGATACGTATTATATCGGAAATAACGCAACAGACGTAAATGTCTTATCAACAACAACAATAAATGGTAATATTTATGCTGTTTCAGAAAGTGATATTTACAAAGCTGATTTAGCCTCATCCAATTTAATTAATTTTGAAAACTGGGAAAAGCTCAGCAATCTTCCTGGAAGTGGGAAACTGCAGGCGATTCACACACTTGGTGATTGGTTAATTTTGAAAAGAAATAATCGACTCTACAAAATAAATAACAGCAGCACTTGGAGCACATTAGACAACACTACAGCCATAACGCATAGCAACTCGACAAATGATTATTTAATGGGTTTCAAAACAAATGAAACATTTTACTACGACAAACAACTAAACAAACATTTAATTAATGATTTGGAAGGAGTAAAACAAGGAATCTATGATATAAAACTTTCCTCTTTTTGGTTGATAGGAAATAATGATGGATTAATTTTGTATAATCCAAGCTCACAATCAACTGAGATATTTAAGCCAGAAGGACCTGCATCAAACATTGCTTATAGTATGACATTTGCTGGCGAAAAGCTGTTTGCCGTACAAGGCGGAAGGTGGGATGTCAACTACGACAGAGCTGGTTTAGTGATGATTTACAAAGACAACAAATGGACTAATATTCGAGAACAAGAGATTATCAATATGATGGGGCACAACCGCGCAAAAGATTTTATGAGCGTAGCTGTTGACCCTGAAGACGATAACCACTTTTATGTTACATCTTATGGCAATGGAGTTATAGAGTTTCGAGATGACCAGCCCTATAAGTGGCATAATTTTGAAAATAGTACAATTCAAACCATATTCCCCAATAACGCCAATAGTAAATACAACTATATGCGTATGGATGGAGGTGAATTTGATAAAGATGGGAATGTTTGGTTTACAAATTC
>CAYFTO010000086.1:0-7529 GCA_964346125.1 uncultured Paludibacter sp. | reverse complement strand
GAAGTTTTTCAATTTCATCATTGATTGAGAGGTCCTTTTCAATATAGACATCTGTAGTCGGCAAATAAGCTTCTGGTTGGTAATAGTCGTAATAGGAAACAAAATACTGAACCGAATTTTTAGGGAAAAAAGATTGGAACTCACTATAGAGTTGTGCCGCCAATGTTTTATTGTGACTCAATACCAAAGTAGGTTTCTGTACTTGTTCAACTACGTTGGCAATGGTAAAAGTTTTTCCTGAACCGGTAACACCTAAAAGCGTTTGATAAGCTAAGCCACTCTGTACGCCTTCAACAAGTTGCCTAATAGCCTCTGGTTGATCGCCAGTAGGACGAAAAGGTGATTCTATTTTAAATTTCATGAATTATAACTCCATAATAGAGAATGAAAAATCATTCTGCATCTATTTGCTCTCTCGGTATTATAAGCATTAAAAAGAGATAAAACAAACTACCTGGAATAAATGCAGTTAATACAGTAAGACTTGCATATATACTTCGAAAGATAAATGGCTTTACTTGAAAATACTCAGCCATCGAACCACAAACACCAGCAATCATTGTGTTGGATGCATTTCTTTTTATGGTTTTAATATTTTTCATCTAATATTTAAATATTTCCAAGATGGGAATTAGACCTCTTTAGGAACAATCAGCATCATCACGATATAGATGATAATTCCTGGAAAACCTACTGATAATATGGTAAGCAATGCCCATCCTACACGAACAAGCGTTGGATCAAGACTAAAATAGTCAGCAAGACCTGCACAAACTCCAGCAAACATACTGTTTTTCGAACGATAAAGTTTCTTATTATTTGTTGTCATAGAGGTTTCGTTTTATACTTTTTATATATCCCTGTTTTCATACAAAGATAAGAGATTATTTTCAAATGATGAAGAAAGTAATTGTATAAAGTTAAAAACTAATGCAATAGCTTATTGCGTTCTCTCTGTCATCTTTCAATGTTTTCAATTTCATATTTAGCTCAAATTATTGTCATTCAGTATATTTGTTGTATCTTTGCATGCTTTTTTCAATTCGAAATAAGCAATATATAATTATTATGAGTGTTATAGCGCTTTTGAACCTCGCATTATTCAATTCTGAATATTCGAACACCTTGTGTTCAGGAATTACTCTAAACTTGGCTTGTATGGCTAAATCGAATTATAACATCCTTTCTAAAAAATAAATAATGACATTTGAAGAGTTAAATTTACGCGTTGAGCTATTATTGGCTATCGACGAATTGGGTTTTGAAAAAGCAACGCCCGTACAAGAAGCTGTAATACCTTTTGTGATGGAGTCGAAACGTGATTTAGTCGCATTAGCACAAACAGGAACAGGCAAAACAGCAGCTTTTTCTCTGCCTATTTTGAACAAAATAAATGAAAATAGTCAGGAGGTACAAGCATTGATACTTTCACCAACTCGCGAACTTTGTATCCAAATAGCTAACGATATAAAAAATTATACCAAACATTTTTCACAAATAAATATTGCAAGCTTATATGGGGGTGAAGATATTCGGGTGCAGTTGCGAGCACTTGACAAAAACCCACAAATAGTGGTAGCTACGCCAGGAAGATTGATTGATATGCTGAAACGTAAAAAGCTTAACTTGGAACAAATCGATTATTTGGTTCTGGATGAAGCTGACGAAATGCTTAACATGGGATTCAAAGAGGAGATTGAAACGATTTTGGAGAAAACTTCCGAAGAGCGACAAACAATGCTCTTTTCTGCTACAATGCCCAAAGAGATAGAGCGAATTGCAAAAAGCTACTTAACTGATGCGCACGAAATTACTGTAGGAACTCGAAACTCGGGTAATAGCAATGTTCAGCACGATTACTACATGGTAAAATCCGAGAATCGCTATTTAGCATTGAAGCGAATTGTAGATATGCATCCTCAAATTTATGGTATTGTATTTTGTCGTACACGCTATGAAACCAAAGAAATTGCTGAAAAATTGATGCATGATGGTTACAGTGTCGATGCCTTGCATGGAGACTTATCACAAGCACAACGAGACAATGTAATGAACAAGTTTCGAATCAAAAATATACAGTTATTGATTGCTACAGATGTGGCTGCACGTGGATTGGATGTGGATGATTTGACGCATGTTATTAACTACAACTTGCCCGACGACCCCGAAGTTTACACCCATCGAAGTGGACGTACCGGTCGTGTAAATAAAAAGGGAACTTCTGTATCAATTATCAATGGTAGAGAAAAAGGTAAAATCAACTCCATCGAAAAATACAGTAACCTAAAGTTTGAGCATAAATTAGTACCGAATGGACTTGAAATATGTACCAAACAACTCTTTTCGCAAATATCAGCAATGCAACATGTTGAAGTGAATGAAGAGCAAATAGAGCCATTCATGTCTCAGGTTTACAGCCAGTTAAGCTATATGTCAAAAGAAGAGCTACTTAAACGTTTTGTATCCTTGGAGTTTAATCGTTTCTTAGACTATTATGAAAATGCTGATGACATTAATCTGAATGAAAAAGAAGAGAGAAAGATCGATAAACAAGAAGGTAAAAGAAAGAAAAGAGGTGGAAAGCGTATTCGTTTAAAAATGAATGTGGGTAGCGATGCTGGGATGAATCCAAGCCGTATTCTTGGTTTAATAAACCGTGCTACAAATGATAAATCTATTGCCGTAGGCGATATCGAAATTACAAATCGATACTCTTTCTTTGATGTTTTTCAAGACCAGCATCAACAAGTTTTGGATGCTTTTGATATGAAAGGTGATGTAGCTGTGGGCATAGCAAAAGGTTCTCGTAGTATGGCTAATCACGAGTCTAGTTCAAGATCAAACGGAAGAGGTAAAAAGAGAAATCAACGAAAGTCTAATGATGATCAAAAAACGAATAGTCGTGGAAGAGGTCGAGCTGAGCAAGCTCGAAAAAGATTGATTGCATCTTAGGATTAACTTAATTGTAAAAAATTAAAAGAGCAAATAAAAAGAGGCTTTCTCAAATTCGAATGAGAAAGCCTCTTTTGTATTAATTGAAAAGTGGATGGATTATTTACCACTTTCTAACATTAGAGTTCGAGTTGGTTTGTCACACACTTCTGTTGGTCCGAAATATTGAATAGGACCAGGATAAATAAAGTCAGAATTGTGGTCAGCCCATTTATCTCTGTATTTTGCAAAGAATTTGAATGGTTCACCATCTAAGCGAACTAATGCTTTTTGAATCACTGGTTTCATCTCGCCATGACGACGTTCCATATTCATCATCATTGTAGTAGGAACTCCACTTGCTTGCCATTGATTTGCAGGCTCAGTAAGATTTTGAACAGAAGCCATATAGCCAGTTTTACCTTCAGCGATAAGAATTGAAGCAACTTTACCTAATGAATAAGTGTAGTCAGCATCAAAGTTTGATGGAATAGCACATCTACCTTCGTATCCAAAGAAGTGATTTATTGCAGAGAATCTTCCTTTGTAAGATCCTTGAGCTTTAAGTTGAGCTAAACGCTTACCAACCATTTCTATCAATAACTTTTCAGTCTCAATCAATGATACTTGTACGTTACCATGTGGGTCGCGATCCAAAGCAAGTTGACGAGCAATATCTTTTGGAAGACTTCTGTAAACTTGAGTACTTTCATCAGATAAAACACTTTTAATATATTCACGACGCTCTTCATCAGATGTCATTATACTAAAGTCATCATTATTCGCTAAAATTTCATTCAGTTCTGATATCAGTTTTTTCATTGCAGGAATAAACTCAATCAAACCTTCAGGGATTAATACTGTACCGTAGTCTAATCCATGATTTGAACGATTTACAATCACTGCAGCAATATTTTCTACAATATCATTTAATGTTAGGCTCTTTGCTTCAATTTCTTCCGAAATTAAAGTAACATTTGGTTGACTTTGAAGAGCGCACTCTAAAGTGATATGTGAAGCAGAACGCCCCATCAAACGGATGAAGTGCCAATATTTTTTTGCAGAACTTGCGTCACGTTGAATATTTCCAATTAGCTCAGAATAAACTTTACAAGCCGTATCAAAACCAAATGAAGCCTCAATAATTTCATTCTTTAAATCGCCATCAATAGTCTTAGGACAACCAATTACTTGAATTCCGCTATTATTTTCTAAATAATATTCAGCCAAAATTGCAGCATTTGTGTTTGAGTCATCACCACCAATGATTACAATAGCGCTGATATTAAGTTTTTCACAAATCTCACGTCCTTTTTCAAACTGGCTTACTTCCTCTAATTTATCACGACCTGAACCTATAATGTCAAACCCACCAGTATTACGATATTCATCAATAATTTCACTTGTAAGTTCTTTGTAGTTATGTTCAACTAAACCAATTGGGCCTTCAAGGAAACCATACAATTTGCTGTCAGGATTCATTGCTTTAAGACCGTCGAAGATACCTGAAATAACATTATGCCCACCTGGAGCTTGTCCACCAGATAAAATTACACCCACATTGATTGCAGGATATTCTTTCTTCTCAGCTTTTTCAAAATTCAAAATAGGCAAACCATAGGTGTTTGGAAATAAAGCTTTAATATCTTCCTGATCTGCAACAGATTGAGTTTCTTTACCTTCAACAATTTTAACAAAGCCTTCAAGTGCTAAAGGTAGCTTAGGCTGATAGGAAGCTCTTGCAATTTGCAAAGGGCTTTTAGTCATTGCTTTCATCTTAAATAATATATAAAAGTTTGTAATTAATTGATTACTAATAGTTTCTGTTTTTTTAAGAAAAAATCCTTGCAAATATAATGAAAAATATCGATAATACCATTATTTATCCTATTTATTAAATCAGATAAACCAACTATACTTTAATAGCAATAACTATGATGCAACACCAAAGATTTTATTAAATAAATCTACATTTTAAAATACGCTGTATAAACTCTAAAACTAAAATATCATTTAAAATTAAAAGCTTTTCTTATAATAGTAAAATAATTATCTTTGTACAAAACAGATAATAGTAGAACACAAACTAACTAACTATGAAACTAAGAAAATTTGTATTATCGTTCTTTATTTTAGGGCTTTTATTACCTACTAATGCCCAAAAGTTAATTGAGTATGTCAATCCTTTTATAGGTACTACCAACTATGGCACAACAAACCCTGGACCGATTTGCCCTAACGGAATGATGTCGGTAGCGCCATTTAATGTGATGGGTTCGAAGCTCAACCGTTTTGACAAAGATAGCCAATGGTGGTCAACTCCTTACACCATTGTAAATAGTTATTTTACCGGTTATGCACATGTAAATTTAAGTGGAGTAGGTTGTCCTGAGCTTGGTTCGTTGTTACTAATGCCAACAGCGGGCAATTTGAATGTGAACTACGAAGAGTATGGAAGCGAATACAAAGAAGAGAAAGCTTCGCCTGGTTATTACTCAAACACCCTAACAAAGTATAATATTAAAACTGAAGTATCAGCTACAGAGCGTACAAGTATTGCGCGATTTACTTTTCCGGAAGGAAAAGGGAATATCTTACTGAATTTGGGTGAAGGATTAACCAATGAAAGTGGTGCTTGGATGCGTCGTATTAATGATACGGAAGTTGAAGGGATGAAGCTACTTGGAACATTTTGTTACAATCCAGAAGCTGTGTTTCCAATCTACTTTGTAATGCGAATAAATAAAAAGCCAAATAATACTGGATATTGGAAGCAACAGCGTGAAATGGCTGCCGAAGCACAATGGGATAGCACTTCGGGTATTCGTAAATTGTACACTAAATATAATCGTGACATTGCTGGTGATGATATTGGTGCTTATTTTAGTTTTGACACAAAAGAGAATGAAACAGTTGAGGTTCAAATAGGAGTTTCGTTTGTTAGTACTGAAAATGCGCGACAAAATTTAGATGCCGAGCAAAATGGATTTAATTTTGATAAAGTAAAAGCATCCGTTGAGCAAAAATGGGAAAATGAATTATCTAAAATCAAAGTTAAAGGTGGTTCAGACGATCAAAAAGCAGTATTTTATACAGCCATGTATCATGCACGTATTCATCCCAATGTACTTAACGACGTTAATGGCGAATATCCTGCAATGGAGAGCGATGCTGTTTTGAAAACGGATTACAATCGTTATACAGTATTTTCTTTGTGGGACACTTATCGAAATACGCATCAATTGTTGACATTATTAGAGCCAAAATTACAATTGGATATGGTTCGTTCGATGATTGATATGTATAAAGAAGGCGGTTGGTTGCCACGCTGGGAGCTTTATAGCCGTGAAACTTTGACAATGGAAGGTGATCCAGCCATTCCTGTTATTGTAGATAGTTGGATGAAAGGTTTGACCGATTTTGATGTGGAAACTGCTTATGAAGCGATGCTTAAATCGGCAACTACACCTGGCAAAGACAATTTTATACGTGATGATAATGACGATTATTGGGAGAGAGGATACATTCCTTTAAGAAGCCAGTATGATAATTCTGTTTCGCATGCTTTGGAATATTATATTGCTGATAACACCTTGGCGAAATTTGCTACAGCTTTGGGTAAACATGATGATGCAGCTCGTTTTTACAAACAATCTCTTAATTATAAGAAATACTATTCGCCTGAATACGGTGTTTTCAGACCCATTTTGCCTGATGGAACATTTATAACACCGTTTGATCCAAAACAAGGTGAGAACTTTGAAGATGTACCCGGATTTCACGAGGGCAGTTCATGGAGCTATTCCTTTATGGTGCCACACGATATAGCTGGTATGATAAAAATGCATGGCGGCAAAAAGAAATTCATTGCAAAATTGCAAGAGGTTTTTGATGAAGGACATTATGACCCTACCAATGAACCAAATATGGGTTATCCATTTATGTTTAATTATGTAAAAGGCGAAGAGTGGCGCACACAAAAGACAGTTAAAGAACTTTTGGATACTCATTTCAAAAACTCGCCTGATGGTTTACCTGGAAATGAAGACACAGGCACCATGTCCAGTTGGGCTATATTCTCTATGCTTGGTATTTATCCTGTAACACCTGGGGATTTGGATTATGCGGTAACTATGCCAACATTTGACGAGGTTACAATTCAATTGGATAGCGACTTTTATCCTTCAAGCCAATTAACGATAAAGAAGAAGCAAATCAATAAAAATGGTAAATACATTAAACGCATTTTAATAGATGGAAAGCCTACTAAAAACTTCTTTATTAATCACAAGGATTTGGTAAAAGCAAAAGAAATAATCTTTGAATATTGATACTTTTTCAAGTCTTTATAGATAATTAAAATCGAGCATTGTTAGTATAATTCAATGCTCCATTTTTTTTATTGTTTATTATGGAAAATTCTCTCTAATTTGCTTGCTAATTAAAGAAATATTTCCGAAATTTGTTACGTTGTTTTTTAAACAATATTTGAAAATTATTACAATAATAAATAATTAGAAAATCATTCAATTAACTTTTAAACAGTAACCTTTATGTCAAAAAAACTTTTGATTCGAGATTTAACTCTTCGTGATGGT
>CAYFTO010000085.1:5451-7791 GCA_964346125.1 uncultured Paludibacter sp. | reverse complement strand
CACAATTTGGTTTCTTAATGGGTGCATTCCAATATGGAGCACCTCCACACGGTGGAATTGCATTTGGATTAGATCGTTTTGTCTCCATTTTTGCAGGTTTAGATAGTATTCGTGATGTGATTGCATTCCCAAAAAATAACTCA
Organism: uncultured Paludibacter sp.; assembly: GCA_964346125.1. Lineage (GTDB taxonomy): Bacteria > Bacteroidota > Bacteroidia > Bacteroidales > Paludibacteraceae > UPXZ01. The sequence continues at coordinate 7,648 of CAYFTO010000085.1, read as the reverse complement.
GGAAGAGATGTAATGCTTGATGCACCGTCATTAGTAGCTTTGGAACAATTAGATGAACTTAATCTAAAAATTGATATCAAAGAGAAGAAAGATTAAATTTTATAATTACTGAAAATTAAAAGAGAGATAAATTTAAAACTTATCTCTCTTTTTTTATTTAATCTTGTTATTTGATTTATTTCAAATTAAACTCAAATAGATTAGTTAGGGAATAATCTCAGATATTCAATTTTACATAATATACATTATGTATTAAATGTGCACGTATTCAAATACTCTCTAATTTCCGCTTATTTGATACAATACCAAGATTGTTTTCAAATAACGCCAAATAGCGAGCTTAAAATTTACCTACAAATTGTTTTCCTGATTCTGTATTTAGCTTAATAAGAATAAACTGATTATTAGGAATAGCTAATTCTAAATCCTGAAAAGCTGAATTTAGTTTATTTGAAATCATTTTTCCTGTAATATCAAATACGCTCACAGTATAAGATTCATCGATAGCTTTAATCAATAATATATTATCCATACGTTTAATCACTGGATTAAACTCTATACTTGCTACCGAAGTTTTTGCTTTTGTTATCTTCAAATCAAAATCATGAACAACACCTTCAATCAGCGGTGCATTTGCATTTTTATGATGCGACCATGCGTTGTGATACACAATTCTTATTCTACCATTTTGAGAATCATTCTTAATTTTAGGTGATTTGAAATCAAAATTTGCATCTAAGGTTTCAATATTGCCGCCAATATTATCAATATTAGGCGCTACTTTTCCAACAGGAGTAAGATTTGTCTCAAAATGCTTATCTCCGTCATAATCAACATAAGCATACGCAACTGTATATCGCATATCTTGTTTTACAACAGAAGTTGAGTAACTTCCTAAGGAATAGGACTTTAAGTTCAAAGAAAACTTAGTATTCTCTTCAACTTCCAATGTCTTATCAAACAAATTATAGTACTCAGAAGGTCTTTCGGAGGTTTCGTAAGCAATATCCTCTTTTAAGCCAGTAGATGTGATCGATTCTACATAAGTATCTTTCAATTTTGGATCGTTGTATTCAAAATTTCCAGCCCAAGATGGTATATCATAGGGTCTATCCTCTTTCAATTCATATATTTTAACCCAATCTACTTCCATTGTAAAAGGTAAATCTGACTCTTCAATCCTTCCTGCCCATGTTTGTTTGTCATCACCACCGCAAGAAGAGTTTAAAATCAGATAATATTTATGATCAAAAGGCCATTGCCACTTAACATCAGGTACGCGACGCGAATATGTGTGTGTTTTATTTCCATTTACAAAGAAATCGATACGATCAGGAAACCATTCTACGCCAAAAACATTGAATTTGTTCACATCAAAACCTGTTGTTGTTCCTGTATTTTCGCCAGTGTCATACTTATATTTCGAGTGAATTGTTTGATAAATAATTCTATCATGGTTCAAATGCTCCATAATATCAATTTCACCAGAATCAGGCCATCCACCGTAAGTTGCAACAGTTGGCATCAGCCAAATAGCAGGCCAAGACCCCTGCCCCATTGGTAATTTGGCTCTCACCTCTACCTTTCCATATAGAAAATCCACCTTGTTAACTGTTTCTATTCCACCGGTTAAATAAGGTACATTATCCTTACTACGATCTGTATTTTTAATAGTTCGTAAACGAAGTATACCATCGGTAACAAGCACAGTTTCAGGATTGTTTTTTGTTAAATACCTTGCCCAATCAGGATGCCAACGTTCTGAGTATGACCAATATTGTGAATTAGGCTCGCCTTCGTAATCAAAATTTTCTTCGAAAATTAATGTAAACTTATCATCTACATTTTGAGCATAACTCAAAATTGAAAAACTAAGTAATAAAAAGAATAAAGTAATTGATTTTTTCATTGTTTCTAGAGTAAAATTAATAGTCAGGATAAATAATTTCCTGACAATTATAAATATATGTTATTTTAAAATTTAACTGTAAAAATTTCACCTTTGTCTGTAAGGATTTTGACAATAACTTTTTGATTATTATCAATTTCAATGGATGATTGTACGGATTCAGCAAATGATTTATTGGATAATAATTTTCCTGTAAAATCATAAACGCTTACTGTGTAAGAGCTATAAATATCTTTAACCATGATGCTATTTCCAATTCGATAAATGGAAGGATTAAAGCTATTTACA
>CAYFTO010000085.1:0-5351 GCA_964346125.1 uncultured Paludibacter sp. | reverse complement strand
CGCTCCAAAGTAGTTTCAAAAGTTCCATCACCGTCGTAATCCACATAAGCATAAGCTGCAGTATAGCGTAAGTCTTGTTTAACTGCTGATTCAGAATACTCACCCAAAGAAAAAGCCTTTAGATTGAGAGAAAACTCAGACCCAGACTCTACTTCTAAAACTTCATCATGCACAATATAGTAATCTTCAGGTTTGCTACTAACTTCATAATTAAAATTAGATACTAAGCCTGTTGATGTAATTTTTTCAACATAAGTATCTTTCATATTTGTTGAATTATAATCTGCACCTTCCCAGCCTGGTATGTCATAGAAAACTCCATCTTGATTTAAGTCGTACATTTTTACCCAATCAATTACCATTTCAAAAGGTAGATGTGAATCTGTAACAGGACCGCCCCAAGAGCCATCACAAGCTGTATTTAGAATTAAATAAAACTCTTTGTCGTATGGCCATTGTGATTTTGTTTCAGGCATTACACGCGGATAAGACAAGGTTTTCTTTCCATTCACAAAGAAATCCAATCGATCGGGATACCATTCCAAACCAAAAATATTGAAATCATCCCCATTTATACCAGCTGTAGTGCTTGATTTGGGATTATTCTTAATACCTTTATTCCAAGTATGGTCTGTATGAACGGTAGAATATATGAAACTATCGAAATTCAATCTCTCCATTATATCTATTTCACCCGAATTAGGCCAACCACCGTAAGTAGCATGTAGAGGCATCATCCAAATAGCGGGAAACGATCCCTGCCCTGTAGGAACTTTTGCACGAACTTCTACTTTACCATAAGTAATTCCTACTTTGCCTTCAGTTTTTACTCCGCCTGTTAAGTAAGGTACATTATCAGTAGCTCTATTCTGATTTTTAATAGCGCGTAAATAAAGGTATCCGTTTTTCACTTCAACGGTTTCAGAATTGTTTTCTACTAAATATTTTGCCCAATCTGGCGTTCTACGAGGTGTATAACTCCAATGCTTGCTGTTTAATCCGTTTTCAAAGTTATCTTCAAAAATCAGAATAAAGCGCTCTTCACTTTGAGCAAACATAAAAATAGGCATCGTTATAGCCCAAATAAGTAAGAATGTGAATTTTTTCATAAGAAATATTGAATTAAATCATTAGTTAATTTAAATGCGAATTGTGAACTTCTTTAATCGAGCATCAAGCATATGCTCGGGTATAATTTTCTTAATTGTTTCAGCTACAGCGTTGAGTTGCCCTTCGCGGATAAAATTTTGATGTATCACCAAAGATATTTCTCTTACTGGTTCAGGAGAAGTTATTTGTCGAATATTTTTTTTCTGCTCTTCTGTCAGCAAGTCTACATGCAATTCAGGAATAATAGTGTATCCACCATTTTCATCCACAATTTTAACCAAAGTTTCAATACTTCCAGCTTCATATGTTTGCAAAGCAGTAGATTCATTTAAGCAAAACTTAAAAGCTTGGCTTCTGAAACAATGTCCCTCAGATAAAACCCAAAGGTTATCTACAGGAAGATTGTTCGATTTTAATTCACTCTCTTTATGCAATTCATCTTGTGGCGATATATATGCCATAAAATGCTCGTAATAAAGAGGAATTTCTAAAATATTCGGATTCTCAAGTGGCGTAGAAAGAATTGCCATATCTAAATCACCTAAAACTAGTCTGCTCTCAATCTCTTCGGTTTGTAATTCAGATATTTTACATTTTAAATCGGGATAATTATCTTTGATTTTTTTGAAAAACTTAGGTAAAACATAAGGAGCAACAGTTGGTATAATTGCTAAATTAATTTCACCATTAATTTTTCCTTTATCATTATTTACAGTCTCATAAATACGATTAAACTGTGCTAAAGTAGCAATAGATTGGTTAATGATTTTTTCTCCAATAGAAGTAACACGTAATGGATGTTTTGAGCGATCAAAAATCTTTACATCCAACTCGTCTTCCAATTTTTGAATCATCATACTCAAGGTTGGTTGTGTTACACCACATAGTTCTGCTGCCTGAACAAAATGCTTAGTCTTATTCAATGCAATAATATACTCCAATTGCTGTATTGTCATAATAAGTTGTGTTTTACGTTTACCTTGCAAAGATATAAATTTTTTCTATTGCAGACAATGACAAATTGATGATTATTCAGTTTTTTATCTAATAATTATTGTACTTAGTACACGGTATATGAAAAATGTCATAAAGAATGAGATAAATTCGTAAATTTATTAGTAGATTTGCATTTTATCTATCAAAATAACAAACATATGAAAAAAATTATTCTTCAAGAGAAAGACATACCTACAAAATGGTATAACATTGTGGCAGACATGAAAAACAAACCACTGCCTCTTATTAATCCTGGAACTAAAGAGCCTTTAAGTGCTGAAGATTTATACCCTTTGTTCTCGAAAGAAGCAAGCGACCAGGAAATGAACACAACAGATGCGTGGATTGAAATTCCTGAAGAGGTGCGTGAAAAATATACGATTTATCGCCCCACTCCACTTGTTCGTGCATATAATCTTGAGAAGTATTTAGATACACCAGCTCATATTTATTTTAAGAATGAAAGTGTTAGTCCTGTAGGCTCGCATAAACTAAATTCAGCTTTACCGCAAGCTTATTATTGTAAAAAAGAAGGTGTAACTAATATTACTACTGAAACTGGTGCTGGACAATGGGGAACTGCATTAGCTTTTGCAACCAAAGCTTTTGATATTGATTTAGCTGTATATATGGTAAAAGTTAGTTATAATCAAAAGCCTTATCGTCGTTCATTGATGCAAACTTGGGGAGCGGAAGTAATTCCTTCACCAAGTATGTCAACCAAAGCTGGTCGTAAAATTATTACTGAAAATCCAAACTATCAAGGTAGTTTAGGAACCGCAATTTCAGAGGCTATTGAGTTGGCGATTAGCACACCTAATTGTAAATATGCCTTAGGTAGCGTTCTAAATCACGTTTCACTCCACCAAACGATTATCGGACTTGAAGCTGAAAAGCAGATGGAAATGGCTGATGCTTATCCGGATGTAGTGATTGGTTGTTTTGGAGGTGGTAGCAACTTTTCAGGTATAGCTTTTCCTTTTATGCGACACAATATTCATAATGGTAATAAAACACGCTTTGTAGCTGCTGAGCCATCTTCTTGCCCTAAATTGACCCGTGGTGTGTTCCAATATGATTTTGGAGATGAAGCTGGTTACACTCCATTAATTCCTATGTACACTTTAGGTCATAATTTTACGCCTGCTAACATACATGCTGGTGGTTTACGTTATCATGGAGCTGGAAGTATCATTAGTCAATTATTGAAAGATGCTATGATGGAAGCAACTGCAATTCCTCAACTTGAAAGCTTTGAAGCTGGTGTTTTATTTGCACAAACTGAGGGGATTGTTCCCGCTCCAGAGAGTGCACACGCCATTGCTGCAGCGATTAGAGAAGCAAATAAAGCCAAAGAAGAAGGTGTGAAGAAAACCATCCTATTCAATCTTTCGGGTCATGGTTTTGTTGATATGGCTGCTTACGACTCTTATTTAAGTGGAGATTTAGTGAATTACGAGCTTGCAAAAGAAGATATTGAGAAATCTACTTCTATTTTGGAAAAAATAATTTAGCTCTCTAAATTAATAAAACAAAAAATCCCTCTGTTGGAGGGATTTTTTATTTTAAAATTAGCAGACATGTAATTTAGTATAATTACGCATCTATTTTTTCATTTTTACTTGAACCCGTATCATCGATGATCTTTGGCTTAATTATCAAGCGTAAAGAAGTATCCTTTGTAAAATAAGCCCATGCCCAATTGATAAATATAATCAGTTTATTTCTTACAGTTAATATCAACATTAAGTGCAAAAACATCCAAGTAATCCAAGCAAATGCACCTTGAAACTTCCAATGTTTTAGATCAACTACAGCCTTATTTTTTCCAATTGTAGCCATAGTTCCTAAATCTTTATATTCGTACTCTTTTAGCTGATTTTGCTTACCTTTTAGCGATTTTATGATATTATTAGCCAAATTCTTTGCTTGATTAATAGCCACATTAGCCACTTGAGGGTGCCCCTTAGGAAAAAGAGGGGTCTCCATATAAGCAACATCACCAAGCACATAGATATTTTCAAAATCACTTACCTGATTATATCGATTAACAATATACCTGTTTCTTACAAATTTATCTTTTTCAGATACGCCATTAATTACATTTCCTGTTACTCCAGCTGACCAGATTAAGTTTTTACACAGAATTTCTTCTCCATTATTAAGAGTTGCTTTTGTGCCATCGTAAGAAGTAAGGATTACGCCAGTTTTAACTTCTACACCAAGTTCTTCTAAGTACTTCCGAGAAAACATTCGAGATTGATCACTCATATTGACCAATGTATAATCGCTTCCTTCAAGTAAGATTACTTTTAGGCCGGTAAAATCAATTTTTGGATAATCTTTGTGCAAAATATCGTTCTTCAACTCAGCAAATGCGCCCGCCAACTCTACTCCAGTAGGTCCAGCACCTACAATTACAATATTCAGCAGTTCTTTTTTCTCCTCTTCTGTTGCTGTTTTGAACTTTTCTAAATCTATCAATATTCTATTTCGAATTGCAATAGCGTCAGACATCTCTTTCATTGGCATTGCATGTTGTGCCAATTCATTGTTACCAAAAAAGTTTGTGGTGCAGCCTGTAGCAATTACTAGATGATCATATGCTCTATCACCCATATCTGTTGTTTTCACTACTTTATTTACCGTATCAATGGAACTTACTTCTGCCATTATAAATTCAAAGTTTTTCTGTTTCTGAAAAACTTTTCGAAAAGGGTATGAAATACTCGCTGGTTCGATACGTGCACTGGCTACTTGATAAAAAAGCGGTTGAAAAGCATGGAAGTTTTGCTTATCAATCAAAGTTATCTGTAATGAAGTGTTTCTTAATGATTTTATCAGCTGTAAGCCCGCAAAACCACCTCCTATCACTACTAATCTGTCATTTTCTTTTATATTCATCATTTTATTAAAGAATTATTTCGTTATTAAAACAAACATTTCGCTATAAAGTTCAATGAAATCAAAGAATTTTGAAAAAAAACATCGAAATGTTTTGCACATTCAAAATAATGCTCTATCTTTGCACTCGCTTTAAGGAAGTAACACCTAAAGCACAATCGGGGTGTAGCGCAGTCCGGTTAGCGCACCTGCTTTGGGAGCAGGGGGTCGCGAGTTCGAATCCCGCCACCCCGACACACAAAAAGAGATAATCAGCAATGGTTGTCTCTTTTTTTTATGCTTTGTCCGGTTAACGCATCCCGTTTTAAGACGGGAGGGTCGCGAGTTCGAATCCCGCCACC
>CAYFTO010000084.1:0-7823 GCA_964346125.1 uncultured Paludibacter sp. | reverse complement strand
ACCCAGTCCCAAATATCGTTACTGAGTTTTTTGATGGTCAGTTTCACTTTTTCTTTATAAACCTGAAGGGATTAAATGTTTATAAAGCACCTGATAGTTGCACCATTCAACCCCACCGGAATCGTAGCCTTTAATTAATACTTTTTTCTATATAAATAGGACCTGCTCGAAGTCAATTTATTCTTTATTCCTTGATTTTTTAATAGTATAATTTTAGTAAGTTTCAAAACTTTTACTTACCTTTGGCGTTAGTAATATTAAATGGGATGATAACGGATTTTGGAAATAAGGAAACTGAAAAAATATGGAATGGAGTTGTTTCCAAAAAACTTCCAAGAGAAATTCAGGATGTTGCGAGAAGAAAATTGAGAATGATAAACAACTCAGTTGACATTACTGACCTAAGAATTCCACCTGCAAATCGACTTGAAAAATTAAAAGGAAATTTAAACCAATTTTATAGTATTCGAATAAATGATCAATGGAGAATAATATTCAAATGGGAAAATGGCAACGCATTTGAAGTTGAAATAATTGATTATCATTAGTAACAAGGAAATATTAATTATAAAAAATGGGTAAACTAAGAAACATAACACCAGGTGAAATTTTATTAGAAGAATTTTTAATTCCTCTTGAAATTTCACAATATAGATTATCGAAAGATTTAGAAATCCCTCAAACAAGAGTATCTGAAATTATAAAAGGTAAAAGAAGAATTACTGCTGATACAGCCGTAAGACTAAGTGCTTATTTTGGAAACTCTGCAAAATTTTGGCTTGGGCTTCAAAATGATTATGATATTGAAAATGAGATGTCTGAAAAGTCAAGTGAGGTTAAACGAATTATAAAAATCAGAAAAGATAAAGAAATAAACATCGTCTAACAAGCAGTTTGGCAAAATGGCAAGTTTTGTGCTAAATCTAACAATTGTTCTTCGATTGAACTTTAGTACAAACTGAACATTTGCACTTTGATTTTCCGCCACTTTGCAAACCGCCAAACCACTAATACAAATCCCTCGCTGCTTCTTCAAGTTCTGCCTGACTTACCCAGTCCCAAATATCGTTACTGAGTTTTTTGATGGTCAGTTTCACTTTTTCTTCAGCACTTAAATTTTCCAATAAAAAAGAGGGGATTAAAACGTTGTGCTTAATCGGATTTTCTGGCAATTTGTTCTCTTCCAGCATCTCCTCTTTTGAGTCATCAGCATCAGCAAAATAAAGCCCTACAAACTCCCTTTTATTTTGCAGCTCTTTCCACGCTACAATGACAGAACCCTCCATAACAAAGTCGTCCGACTCTTCGTAATTACTTTTATTTTTCATGATTTCTTAATTTTGATAATTGACTATATTTTATAAACTTCTTAAAATAGACTTAGCATTTGCGGGCTGTTATTATCCCTCTCTGCTGTGGCGATTAATTCATCGTTCCACATCTCTAGCTCTCCACCCTTCAGCCACATCATCTCGCTTTCAGGACGAAGTATGACAGGCATGCGCTGTTTTATATTGTGTATTCGAGCCATCAACTCATTAGCCGCCGTAGTAATGATTGTGAATGTAGGAACAATTAAACCCGTTTTTCGGTCTTCCCATTCACTCCACAAACCTGCAAAGGCAAAAATAGGATTTTTGTCTATCTCCAACAAATATTTCACCTTCTCTTTCCCCTTACTATCTTGCCACTGCCACTCAACAAATGCTTCTGCTGGCACAAGACAACGATTATTCAAACTATTTTTGAAGGATGCTCGCTCCTCCAAAGTTTCTAAGCGGGCATTGAGTGTGTTTTTTTGAAAACTTTTATCTTCAGCCCAGGCTGGTAAGAATCCCCACTCGTAATACTGCAATTCATCGGGATTCTTATTGCTTATTATGGGCATAGGCAGATGTGCAAAACCGTTGTAAAGTGAATCGTCCCAAGCCTCAAAAGCCTCTGGTGCTTGCTCAACGCTTTGAAGATCAAAACGTTTTTTTAGTTTCTCCTTATCTTTAGGTGGTTTATAAAAAAAGCACATTCCTTTTAATTTGTCGTTTGTTTATAATTCATCTCATCTTCTGCCGCACAATCGAGTTTTACCGCCAATATATCATTGATATCCGTTGTGTAGCGCTTCGATAATTTCTCTTGTTTCATTCGCCATGTACGTCCTGGAGCCTGTGTAGCCAAACGGATTAAATCCTTGCTGTATCGGCGATTGAGCTTATCTACCACCTTCATCAGTGGTATATGTTTCGTATCTCTATTTTCAAAAATATTGAGCTGCTGATTATCCTCTGGCATCAAATCAAGTACAATTACTCCTGCTTTTTTATATTTATAGCCTTCGCGGTAAATCTGCTTCAATCCCATCGAGGCAAAATGTGCCAACTCCATAGTCGAATTACTTGCAAAGGGCAGTTTGATCGTAGTGGAGTTATTGTATTGTGGCTCTGACTCGTTAAAATAGTTGGTAGTAACAAACAGCTGTATAGCACGGCAACAAGAGCCTTGCTTACGCAGTTTTTCGGCACACTTGCTTGCAAAGGTACTTATACGCTCGTGCAAATCGGTGTAAGTCGATAACGTACTTTCAAAAGTACGTGTCGTGGCAATGCTTTTTTTCGCCTTTATCTCTTCCAATTGCAGCACAGGCACACCTTGCAAATCATGCTTGAGGCGCAAACCAACAACGGTCAAATAAGTTTTCACCCAATTATCTTGTAAAAGCGTAAACTGATAGGCATTTTTTACACCAATAGCATAAAGTTTTTTAGCCGAACGGGAACCAATTCCCCACACATCCTCTATCGGAAGCCATTTCAATGCTTTCAAACGCTTCTCTTCACTATCAATATAATGCACACCACCGGTTTGTGTAGGAAATTTTTTAGCGATACGAGTAGCTGTTTTTGCCAAAGATTTTGTAGCTCCTATCCCAATGCTAACAGGGATATGTGTCCACTTCTCTATCCGCTTTTTCATCTGCAATCCATACTCCCTAAAGTCGATATCTATCCCTTCCAAGTCTAAAAAACTCTCATCAATACTATAAATCTCCTGCAAAGGCGAAAACTGCCCCAAAATACTCATTACCCGATTGCTCATATCCCCATACAGTTCAAAATTAGCCGAAAAGACATGCACATTATGTTTTTGAACAATCTTCTCAATTTGAAAAGCAGGTACACCCATTTTAATGCCCAAGGCTTTAGCTTCATTACTTCTTGCAATAGCACAACCATCATTGTTACTCAGCACAATGACGGGTTTTCCATTAAGCGATGGATTGAAAACTCGCTCGCAGGATGCATAAAAATTATTGCAATCTACATGAACAAAAGGTGGCATCTTATTAGCAAATTAAATGTGTTTTCTAAAACTCCAGGTTATTACACCAAAAATCAGGTTTTTTGAATCTTCTGTTATCTCTATTTCTGGATACTCCTTGTTGGATGACTCCAAAAAACAGCGATCGTTCGTTTTACGAATACGCTTAGTTGTAAAGTCGCCATCGATAAATATCATGGCAATATTATTATTACTATACTCCAAACTGGAGTCAATCACCAACAAATCATCCTCCATAAAGTCGCGATTCATCGAATTGCCTTTGGCTCGCGCAAAGTAGGTTGCTTCGGGATGACGAATGCAGAGTGAGTTCAAATCAATGCGTTCGCCCGAAAAATCATCTGCGGGCGATGGAAATCCTGCACGCAAAGTTCCAATATAGGGCAAAAGCATCTCTGTGGCAGCTTCAGCCTTGTATATATCAAATAGCGGCGTACTTATAATTGGTTTACTTAGTTTCATAACATAACAAAAATAAGTAATTTTTCGGACAAAACGATGCGTGGATTCTTTTTTAACTCTTTTAAATTTTGCTTGGATTCAGTGGGAATTTTGTTGTAATTCAATGGATATTCAATAGTTATTCAGTAGATATTCAGTGGATATTCAATTGTATAAATCTACCATCTAATTAAACTGCACAACTTAAAAGCCTCCCCCTTGGGGAGGTTGGTGGGGCTTGAGCTTGCTGGGGCTTGAGCTTGGTGGGGCTTAGGCTTTTTACCTATTCAATCTCCCATAATGAAACTTACCGTTTTTTAATACGACTGTATTGTTAGCGTCTGAGATATCTGCAAGCGTTCCTGAGAAGGTGCCTTGAATCATATCTTTATTCAATTTTGTTATGTTTACCACAAAGTCATCTTTTATTTTATCTGTTAAATAGATGGCTGAATCATCACCTTTTCTCGTTACAGAAAACAGAAAAACGAGTTCTCCACTTGGCATACTTTTGGAGTAATAAACACCGCTACCTAACTTAAATGCACCTTCTATCTGATGATTAAAATTAATACTTTCGGTTTCTTTACTTCCCATAATGAGGATATCGTAATATCCTTGTTTATATAGGGCTTTGTCTTTCGACTGCTGCATCAATAAACTAGCATAAATATCTTCACTTTTTTTATGGCTGTAACGAAGCTCTGTACCGTCTGAAAAATAGCAGTCGGCAGAAAAACTGTTATCGATGGCCGAATGATTAACCGGGTCGATATTTAAACATGATGAAAAGAATATCACACTGAATAACAGTATAACGAATACGCTAAAACTTGATTTTTTCATGGCTCTATATTGTTAGGTTGTTTCTTAACTGTAGAACGATTTCAGCTATTGGATTGTTCATAATTCTCATTCAATAGTAATCCAATTGGTGTTCAATTGTTCTTTAGTGGAAATTCAGTGAAAATCCAATGGAATTCTGTTGTAGTTTAGCAGTGTTTTTACGAACAACTTGAAATTTTTAACCTGAAATCCAAAATCCAACTTTAATAAGTACATTTGTAGATGGAAACATATATGAGATTAAGACTTTCGTAAGTTTTAACTTGTAATACTGGGCATCAAGCCTATTTCAATGCTGTTGAACAAGCACTTACACTGTATTGTTTATTGAATAGTAGAGATATTTGACGAAAGCTACATAACTTAAATTAGCAAAAGCTATTATGAGGGTTTGTATAAGTAGGCATAATATGCTAACATCGATACACTGTAGCAAACGAACTTAAGCAAAGGCGAAATCTACGAAGCCGTAAGAGTGGAAAATAGAAGTTGTGCCCGACACGAATAAGGGATTTAAAGATGAAAAAAGTATTTTTGATTTTGTTTGTAATTTTTATTTCCTCTTGTACAGAAAACAGTACCGATGTAGATATTTATGGAGTTTCTTTTACCTGTCCAGCAGGGTGGAAAGTTATGGAAACTGAAGATTATGGGATTGAAAAATTTATCAGCATTGGGAAAAAAGGGTTTACTGGCAGCGGATTAGTAACAATATCTTTTATAGAGGGAGATATTGACTCAAATGAGCATTTACAAATTTTTCAAGAGAGTTTAGAAGAACAAAAAGAACTTAAGAACATCGTATTTCAAGCTATTGAGGAAAGCTACTACGGTAAATATAAAGGTATAGAATCATCTTACACATTTAAGACTTTTGGTACTGCCTTCAAAGGAACTCTTTATGTTTTTCAAGAAAATGGGATAACAGTGGCAATTATTCATCAAGAGGCAATAGAAGATCATAATAAAAATTTGAATGGGTTTGAAACTATCAAAGAGAGTCTAACTTTTAAACTAAGGGAATAACACAAAGCCATCAAATCTTACCTATAATTTCAAGCAAATTGTACGCATAAATGAAAAATATGACTGAAAAAGAAAAATCTAAAGAAGGTTTATTATACAACCCAAACTTTGATGAAGAATTAATAAATGAACGCAACGCTTGTAAAACGCTCTGCCAAACGTATAATAGAACCGAATATTCAGACAGCGAAAAGCGAAGTAAAATCATCAGAAAATTGTTTGGGAAAACAGAAAACAACTTTCTTATTGAACAGCCTTTTTGGTGCGATTATGGATACAATATAGAGGTTGGTGAAAATTTTTATTCAAATCACAACTTAGTTATTTTGGACGGTGCAAAAGTAAGTTTTGGCAAGAATGTATTTATTGGGCCAAATTGTGGATTTTACACGGCAGGGCATCCCATCAATGCCAAAGAAAGAAATGAAGGGCTTGAATATGCAAAAGCAATTCAGGTCGGAGATAATGTTTGGATAGGCGGTAATGTTGTTGTAATGCCTAGTGTATGCATTGGTGATAATAGCGTTATAGGTGGCGGAAGTGTAGTAACTAAGGATATTCCAAGTAATGTAATTGCTGTAGGTAATCCCTGCAAAGTAATAAAAAAAATCACTGAGTAAGAAATTAGTGGCGTCACAAAAATGGAAGTAAAAATAAGGCAAGAAAACAGAGAGGATTATAATGAGGTTTTTGAAGTAAACCGATTGGCTTTCGGTCAAGACAATGAAGCTATGTTAGTTGACTTGCTAAGACAGAGCAGCTCTTTTATCCCAGAACTCTCATTAGTAGCTTGCTTTGGCAATAATATTGTAGGACATATTTTATTTACTAAAATCAAAATCATTGATAAAGACAAAAGCGAGGTTGAGAGTTTGGCTCTTGCACCCATGGCGGTTAGTCCCAAATTTCAAAACAGAGGAATTGGCGGACAACTTATAAAGCGTGGACTTGAAAAATCCAAAGAGCTACAATATAAGTCAGTTATTGTATTAGGTCACGAGAATTACTATCCAAAATTTGGCTTTTCACCTGCATCGAAATGGAGTATTTAATCGCCCTACAATGCTCCCGAAGATGTTTTTATGGCAATAGAATTAGTAGAAGATGGACTTAAAAACACAAAGGGCGTTGTAGAATATCCTAAAGAGTTTGAAGCTGTATAAACTAAGAAATAACACAATATCATGAAGAGAATATTTTTATTAGCAATATCACTTATGATTATCGGCTTTGCTAATGCTCAAAGCGTAAAGCAGAAAAACAAATACGGCGCAACTCTTGTATATGTAGATGGCGCAACGCTAAAATCCAAGAACAAATACGGCGACGCACTCTATTATTATGATGGACAGACTATTCGAAGTAAAAACAAGTACGGCGAAGCTCTTTATTATATAGACGGTTCCACTGTAAAATCAAAAAATAAATACGGGAATGCCTTGTTCTATTTTGATGGACAAACAATTCGTAGAAAGAACAAATATGGCGAAGCCTTATATTATATTGATGGACAAACTCTAAAACACAAAGATAAATATGGCAATGCAATTTATTATTTTGAAGCTATCCCTGAAAAATGGGTAATCGTCTGTTTAATTCGATAAGTTTGAATTAAAAGGGATTAAATCGATGCTAAATCTTTACAAATCAATTCTGCGTAGATTGACTTTTTATAAAACTCATGTCCTTCGTCTTTTATTAACTGCTGCTTCAGATTCATGCCATCAAACCAATCATCGCTTGGTTTATACTTGTCATTTTCGCCATAAAAGAGTGTGGTTTTGCAATCTAGTTTGCTGTTTTCCTTACGCAACCTTGTGGAAGAAACGGCTAAAAGTTGAGCTGTGTCAAATCCTTTCTGTATAGCTTTCCATGCAATGTAGCCACCAATACTAAAGGCTAATATAGCATGAGATTGAGCATAAGTAAGTAGTTTTTCTGTTGCTATGTTTATTCCATTTTTTACAAATTGATTGTGCAATTCATCTTCACTTAAATCTGTAGCATTTATTCCTGCCAAAACTTGGCTATCTAACAATTCAATCGAATAGTGATTTTTAAGTAAATCGATATAGCGATAATGCCATTCAGTCTTTTCAAATCCCCAAATATCGGAGAGAATGAGTAGTTTTTTCACTTTTAAGTTTCAATATTGAGTCCACTCCGAAAAGTCA
>CAYFTO010000083.1:0-7919 GCA_964346125.1 uncultured Paludibacter sp. | reverse complement strand
ATTTCTTTATCCCTGATTATGGTTCCGCAATGTCAAGTTCACCTTATGTGCGTGGCGTTGGATCACGTTTTAGCGGTCAATCCATTGCACTATATGTAGATAATGTACCTTATTTGGAAAAAACATCTTTCGATTTTGAGCTTTTTGATATTGCACAAATAGAGGTATTGCGTGGACCTCAAGGTACACTTTATGGTAGAAACTCAATCGGTGGTCTTCTCAATATCTACACACTTTCACCGCTCAACTATCAAGGAACAAGAGTGAAAATGAGTGCAGGTAATTACGGCCAAAGCAGTGTTCAACTGAGCCATTACCAGAAACTTAACAACAAATTAGGCTTCTCACTTGGAGCATATTACAAGCATCATGATGGTTTTTATCAAAATGTATTTACCAATAAATCAGTAGATGCAGAAAATGGTGCAGGCGGACGTGCAAGATTAAATTGGAGTGCTACCGACAGATTGAAATTTGATTATATCATCGACTTCGATTATATCGACCAAGGTGCTTTCCCTTACGGACTGTATGACGAAAACAGTAAAACCGTAAACAAACCTAACTTCAATGATATTACGAATTACACCCGTAAAACAATAAATAATAGCCTAACCTCACGCTATATTTTTGATAATATGATAGCTAATCTATCATTATCGCATCAATATTTTGACGACCAAATGGATATTGACCAAGACTTTACGCCTGAGTCTATTTTTACACTTCGCCAAAGTCAAGTTCAAAATCTATTTAATGCCGAGGCTTTGCTAAAATCATCTAAAAGAGGCAATTACAATTGGCTGATAGGAATAAATGGATTTGTGCAACAACACGATATGGATGCACCTGTTAAATTCAAACGGGATGGAATCACTAAATTTATCGAATCAAATCTTCCGCCAATTGCAAAAATTAAAGATGATGTGATTGATATACCTGGAACTTATGATACAAGCCGAAGTGGTGCTGCCCTCTTTCATCAATCAACCATTAATAATCTCTTCATTGATGGACTTTCAACTACTTTCGGGATGCGATTGGATGCGGATAAAGTAGCGCTTGCTTATGACTCCTACTCTGAGATGACTTTGATAATGCCCCCTTATGGTGAAATGTCAAATGCGACTGAGTTAAAGGGAGTAGTTGATACACTCTTTTTGGAAGTACTCCCTAAACTGTCGGTTAAATATGAGTGGGATAGATCCAATTTTATCTATGGAAGCTTGGCTAAAGGATACAAAACAGGTGGATTTAATATCCATGAAATATCTGATATAGTGCGAGATGGCCTTGACCCAAGATCACCTGAAATGAGTGAGGCTGATGTGAAACAACGCATTATGTACCGTCCAGAAGTGAGTTGGAATTATGAAATTGGTTGGAATAACACTTTTGCTGACAGAAGAATTACGACAAATCTTACTCTTTTTTATATGAAAATAAAAGGGCTTCAACTCACTGAGTTTTTGACAAGCGGCGCAGGAAGGAAACTAACCAATGCTGGTAGGTCTGTAAGTAAAGGACTGGAAGCGAGTATAGATGTCGATTTGGGTTCAGGCTTTAATTGGGATCTAAATTATGGTTATGCACATGCAACCTTCAAGAAATACAGCAATATTGAAAACGGCGAAACTGTTGATTACAAAGGTAAATTTGTTCCTTATGCTCCTCAACATACGCTTAACAGCAATCTTTCTTATCGTAAAGTTTTAAGAAATGCCTATTTAAATGAATTTTCAAGCAGCATAGCATTCAATGGTGCTGGCAAAATTTACTGGCATGAATCAAATGAACTGTATGAAGATTTTTACAACACTATAGATGCTAAAGTGGGAGTGAAGAAAGAAAAAATCCGTTTGGATTTTTGGGTTAAAAACATTTTCAATACGACCTATAACACATTCTACTTCGAATCCTTTGGTAACAAATTTTTCCAACAAGGAAAACCAACACAATTAGGTGTAAGTATTTCAGCAGAACTGTAAAATAGTAACGTAAAACAACATATAAACTCGTGATGTGGGTCTTTTATAAGCTCGCTTCACGAGTTTTTTATTTTGAACATTTGCTTATTTTCTGAGATAAAGCTTCATTCACTACGTCTATGCAAATTTCATTAATAGAATTGAAATTAGTTTCAAGCAAAAAACAAACAAATACATGCGTAGAACTTATTAAATCTAATCTGGAAAAACAGCTATAAATCTCGTATTTCGTTCGTCAGATTTGACAATTAGCTTGCCTTTGTGTCGTAGCATGATTTGCTGACAAATACTTAATCCTATTCCCGCACCATTGGATTTGGTCGAATAAAAAGGTATAAATATCTTTTCTAGCACTTCAGCTGACACAGCTTGCCCATTATCAATAACCGAAATGTGTATTTCATTACCTATCTTTTCTGCTTTTAGCTCTATCTTTGGATTTTCACAATTTACACAAGCTTCATGAGCATTTTTCAAAAGATTAATAAGAACTTGTTCCACCAATATTTTATCAGCTTTCAATGGAAGTGATTCGGGATAGACAGAATAGCTAAAAACGATACTGCTTGGCAGAAGCAAGTTTTTGAGTGATTCAAAAAACTGCTCTAAATCAAAAGCTGAAACAGTAGGCGTTGGGATATGCGTTATTTTCCGATAATTATCGATAAAACTAACTAAACCTTGGCTTCTTCGATTTATAATCTTCATTGCCTCTTGCATTTGCAAATAATCCTCCTCTTCAAACATCGTCTTTTCATCCTGCTCACTCAATGTTTCTGAAAGAGAAATAATGGGTGCTATGCTGTTCATAATTTCATGCGTGAGCACCCGAGTTAGCTTTTGCCAAGCGTTGGCTTCTGCTTCACTTCTTAGTGCATTACTATTGCGAACGCGAAACTCCTCCAAAGCTTCATTCATTTCAATAGATAACTTGTTCAATTCGTCTTTTTCATCTTTTTGCACAAAGTGAGTGGTCAAGTCATCGTAATGAATAGTTTTGATAAGTTGATCTACACGGTCAATCAATCTTCTGCGATCATAAAGCATGCTTACCACCACTATAAGGATGAAAAGTGAAGCAAAAGCAGCCGAGAAATAGAGTTGAACCTGCATCAGATAGGCTGCTACAAAAGCTAAAAATACGATTAAGAAGACTTTCAGAATGAATTTATTTTTTGAATGTATTTTCATAAGCTTCATTCATTATTTAATTTTTCGGTATAGTGCATATCTCGAGATACCAAGTATCTCCGCAGCTTTACTTATATTTCCATCGGCTCGTTCAAGAGCTTTTTCAATGGCATTTCGCTCAAGAGTTTCTAAGTTTAGATTTTCCTCTTTTGATTTGCGAATATTTTGAGGTTTTAGTACAAAGTCATCAGCTGAAAGCAAACTACCATCCGAAAGGATAACTGCTCGCTCCATAGCGTGTTGAAGCTCGCGTACATTTCCTGGCCAATTATACTCATTCAGTTTACGTAATGCAGCAGGAGTAAATGCATGAATCTCTTTTTTATATTTTTTGGAATATATTTTCAAAAAATGTTTTGCCAAAAGCTCAATATCTTTTCCTCGCTCGCGAAGCGGTGGAATCTGCAACTCGATAGTGTTGATGCGATAAAGCAGATCCTGTCTAAATTCATCACGTTCTACCAAATCATGAATATCTGCGTTAGTAGCACAAATAAGTCGCACATCAATTTTAGTTGGCAATGTAGCACCAAGGCGTACAATTTGCTGTTTTTCAAGAGCTGTCAATAATTTCGCTTGCATTGGCGCCGTCAAGTTTCCAATTTCGTCTAAAAAGAGTGTTCCGCCGGTTGCTATTTCAAACCTGCCTTGTTTCTCTTTTTTAGCATCAGTAAAAGCTCCTTTTTCATGTCCAAAAAGCTCACTTTCAAAAAGCTGTTCTGGAATTGTACCCAAATCTATCTGTACAAAAGATTTACCTACTCGTGGTGAACTATGGTATATCAAATTTGCTACCAAATCCTTTCCTGTACCATTTTCCCCTAAAATCAGAATATTAGCATCAGTATTTCTTAGTCGGTCAATGGTATCAAAAAGCTCAAGCATAACACTACTTTTACCTATAATTTCAGGAAAAGAGATATTGCTTTCGTAGGCGGCAAGTTGTTGTTTGAGCGAGCTTACTTCATGGCGACTTTGGCTCAACTCAATAGCTGAAGAGATTGTTGCAAGCAACTTCTCTTTATCCCAGGGTTTGGAAATAAAATCACTTGCACCTGCCTTTATAGCCTGAACCGCCTTTTCAGTATCGGAATAAGCTGTAATAAATACTACAACCGCTTTAGGGTTTAATTCCTTTATCTTTTTCAACCAAATAAAACCTTCTTCGCCGCTGTCAGAATCTTTTGTAAAATTCATATCCAACAAAATAACATCTGGCTCAAATTCATTCATAAAATGCGGAATTCGTTCCGGATTTGTAGATACCTTTATTTGCTCTACATGCGGTTTTAGCAGTAAATTAAGGGCAAAGAGAATATCTTCATTGTCATCTACAATAAGTATTTTTCCCAGCTGTTGTTTATTTGTCGATTTGCTCGTTTTCATTTTTATTTAGTTGCTTGCTATTTTCTTAGTTATTCAGCCCCCCACCCCCCTGAGGGGGGAGTTGTAAAACATCAATTTAAATAAATGCAAATATTTCAGGATGTTGTTTTAGTTATAATTTCACATCGTAAATAACTGCTTAAATTTACTCATATTGTTTAATACAGACTATTCTAGAGCGGCTGAACAGCTAAATACTTTCTTAGTTAATGCTAAAAGGCCATTTGATTTTTATTCATTCAAGACTGATTTCAGACCAAGGAATTATTTCAACTTCACTTCTTAATTCTGATTTATTTCCTGCGTAAATTAATTTCTTAGCTAAATTCGGGTCTTTAACAAGCGAGGCGTAATAATTCAGTCCCTTGAAGAGATCATTTGTCACTGTTTCAGTTGATTTCATTTCAATAACTTCAGTTTTCCCAGACTTTTGAATAAGCAAATCAACCTCATTACCCTCCGAATCTCTCCAAAACCACATATTAATTTGTCGCTTGTTGTAATGTGCTATTTTTTTATAATAATCCGCTATAATCATATTTTCAAACAATGCTCCTTTTACAGATTGATTTATCAGTTGCGAACTGTCATTTATACCTAACAAATAGCTTAACAATCCAGTATCATAAAAATATAGTTTTGGGGTTTTCGTTATCCGTTTACTAAAATTTTCATGATAAGGATGTAGCAAAAAAACGATATAACTGCTTTCTAACGCTGAAAACCACGATTTTGCTGTCGGTTGTGAAATCCCACATTCATTAGCTAAACTATTAAAATTGAGCAACTGACCTGCTCGCGTTGCCAACAATGATAAAAACTGCTGAAACAAACTCATGTTTTTTATAGCTATTAGCTCACTAACATCCCTTTTAACATAGGTGTCAATATAGTTAGGATAATAATCCAAAGGCGGAATATTTCGATGATAAATAGCCGGATAAAAACCTTTAATGATTTGAGATAAATAATCTTTCTCTGCCCATTCTACGCGTTGAAGTTCATCAAAATCAAATGGAAATAGACGAAAAATAGCAACCCTACCAGCCAAACTTTGTGTAATATTTTGCATAAGATGAAAGTTTTGAGAGCCTGAAATAATAAATCGTCCCATTTGCGTAGAACTATCCACCGTATTTTGCATATATGAAAAAAGATGAGGAACCTGTTGTATCTCGTCAAAAATCACATGACTATCGTATTGCTTTAAAAACCCACGAGGATCTGTTTCTGCAAACTCTCTTACATCGGGATCTTCAAGACTTATATATTCATAATCATTAAAAATCATTTTCAACAAAGTTGTTTTACCTGATTGTCTTGGTCCGGTAACGGCTATTATAGGATATTTATCCATTAATTGCCTTATGCTTTGCTCGATTGTACGTTTTATTGCCATACTTGCTGTATTTTAGTAAGTTACAATGCA
Organism: uncultured Paludibacter sp.; assembly: GCA_964346125.1. GTDB lineage: Bacteria > Bacteroidota > Bacteroidia > Bacteroidales > Paludibacteraceae > UPXZ01. The sequence continues at coordinate 1,925 of CAYFTO010000083.1, read as the reverse complement.
AATATAAGTATTATTTTTTAATAATAAAGCATCAACTTTGAAATTTCAGGCTTTCAACTTTGAAATTTCAGGAACTTAACTTTGAAATTTCAGGGCTTCAACTTTGAAATTTCAGGAAATACTCATTCCATTTCTTTCCAACTTCTATTTATTCAAAAAAATAAAATCTCCATTTTATTTTCAAAAAAAACTTATGACAAAGGTAGGCAAAATATCTTTACAAATCTGTGCGTTATCGAACATCAAATGTGCGAATATGCACAATAACACAAGACTTCAAACAGACACATCTACCACACTATCAAAACCTTAACTCAACGGCACAGCTATTGCAATTGTCAAAGCATGAAAAAATATTTTCTTATCACACTTTTAGTTTTGCAAAGTTTTTATCTGCATGCTATTGATACGCTTCATGTACAATTGAGTGAAGTGGTAGCCTTGGCACAGCAGCAATCGCCACAAATGGTAGCTGCTCGCCATCAATACCGTGCGGCTTATTGGAATTATCGCTCATTTCAAGCAGATTATTTGCCGAGTTTACAGTATTCATCCAATACACAGTTGAATCGCTCTATCAGCTCTGTTACCATGCCAGATGGCACAGATAGCTTTTTGCAACGAAATCAATTGCTCAATAGTAATACGCTGACAATCACTCAAAATATTGCAACTTTGGGTGGAAATCTTTTTTTACAGAGCGGCTTACAGCGCTTGGATATTTTTACAGATCGTGAACACACATACCAATCAACGCCGGTGGTATTAGGCTATTCACAAAATCTTTTTGGCTACAATCATTTGAAATGGAACAAACGAATTGAGCCTAAACAATACAAGTTAGCTCAAAAAGAGTATGCCGATATGCTCGAACAAACAGCTTCGGATGCTGCCTATCGTTTTTTTAGCTTGGCAACAGCACAGAGCAATTTCAAAACAGCAAGCTACAACTACGCAAACGCTGATACGCTTTTTCGTTTTGCTAAAGGGAGGTATGAATTAGGCACTATAAGCGAAAACGAACTGCTGCAATTGGAAATAAATTATCTATCAGAACAGACAAACCGCATGAATGCTCGTATCGAAATGGATAACAACATTCAGGAATTAAGAAGTTTTTTGGGCATAACAGATATTGTAGAAATTGTGGTGCAATTAAGCGATAGCTTGCCTAACTTTGTAGTACCGATTGACGAGGCTCTTCAATTTGCACGCAAAAATAGCTCAAACATGGAGCTTTATGCCATTCAACTTTTGCAAAGTGAAAGCTCGGTAGCATACGCCAGAGCAACAACCGGTTTTACGGCTGATGTTTATATGCAGTTTGGCTTGTCGCAAACAGATAGATTGCTGAAAGAAGTTTATCAAAATCCGCTCAATCAGCAATTAGTTAGCTTGGGTATTCGAATACCAATTTTGGATTGGGGCGTAGGAAAAGGGCGAATAGAAGTGGCAAAAAGTAATTTAGAACGCACCAAAACCAATATTGCTCAAGCAAAAATTGACTTTGACGCTTCGCTTATAAAAATGGTGAAACAATTTAACTTGCAAGCTAATAAAGTGGATATAGCCAAACTAACAGCAGTACGAGCCGCACGAAGAAATGAACTTTCATACCGGCTCTATCTCTTGGGAAAATCAACAGTGCTTGATTTAAATGCTGCAATTGCTGAAAAGGACAACGCTCAACGTGCATATATCTACGAATTGCAAAATTATTGGAGAATGTATTACGCTTTGCGAAGCCTTACGGGATGGGATTTTGAAAACAATAGAAGCTTGCTGAATGAAAACCTTGCTAACATAATAAAATAGAACAAAAATGATTTTACATTATCTTAAAATAAACTTTAGAAATATCCGAAATGAGAAGTTTCGTTATATTATCACCACACTTGGCATTGCTGTGGGGATGGTGGTGTTTG
>CAYFTO010000082.1:0-8271 GCA_964346125.1 uncultured Paludibacter sp. | reverse complement strand
ACAGAATCCATCTCTTTGAGCGTAATCGGATCAAACTCTTTCAAAATCTTCGAAAACCGATCGCTCACAGCTTTCAGCTGTGACTGTATGCTATCGGGTATATTGAAAGTCTTTGCTTGTAAAGAGTCGTCCATTGGGTAAGTAGTTATACTGTTTCTTTTTCGTTCTGTCGTTGTTATATTCAAATTTCTTAATCAACTTAACTTTGCCTTTTTCATCATACACAACCTGCTGCGTGCACAAATCGTTTTTATCGTATTTGTACACTACTTTTTCTTTTAATCCATAGCGAGTGTACTCCACATCTTCAATCTTTAAGCCTCTTTCATTATAAGTTCTCACATGGTCCAACCATTGCACTTTGCCTTTTGGGTCACTATTATATTCCTTGATAACCAAGTTTTTTCTTCTCTCACGACGCAAATCTAAAGCATCATCATCGTCATCGTTATCTTGAGCATAAGTAAAAGAAACACTGAACACAAACAAAAGGATAAGTGTGCAGAAGCGGAAGAAAGTTATATTTTTCATTTATTTATTGTTTGATAATTATTAAATTATGAATTTAAAGTAATCTTAAATGGCTTTTTGATGGTCGTTATCGTACCAAGTTGAGGAACAACAACTTTTTGAATACACGTATGATTCGCATCATTTTTAATTCGTTGGGATTTAAATCCATCCTCTTCCGTAAAAGTATAAACTTCATAAGTACCTGGAGATAAGTTTTCAAAAATGAACTTCCCGTCAATACTTGTTCTCACATCGTCAAAATGATAATTTGTCCCAACTTTACGAATATACATGCGAACCCCATTGCCGTAGCCTGTTACAATTTTATCTTTTCCATAATCTCTCACATGCAATGTACCAGCAACAAACGAATTATCGATAGCTTTGCCATCATAAACATACATATCAGGCACTACTTTCGTTTCTCCTTTTTCTACATATACTGTATCAGAAACAGCGTCTTTTATTGAATTACCTTCTGAATAGGAGTATATTACATACTTTCCTTTTACTAAGTAGTCGAATTTGTACATTCCGTCATATCCGATATCCATTCTATCGCCATAAATAGGAGAATCACCATAAACAATGTATACTTTTTCTTTAGCCGCAGGAACGGTATCGACGTCATTGTAGATGTAGGACTCTATCTTAAAACTATCTGTCTCTTCTACTACACCAGTAAGGGTAAAATCAAAATTTCCCTTAGGCATCAGGATTTTATACACTTTCCCTTGAACAGACGCAGTACCTCCAACTCCCTCTTCATTAACACAAGATAAAAGGCTAAAGCTCAAAGCAATACCAACAAGATACGGAAAAAGTATTTTAATTATTTTCATACAATAGATTTTATAGTATTTAATTTAAGTAAATATTTAATTTGCTATAAAGATTGATTTATAATACACCTTGCAAAATTACAACAATTTGTTGTTAAAAACCTTGCACTTAGATAAAAACTTTATTAAAATTGTTTCTATTCTTACAATCTTTGAGATAATGTGTTTTTTTAAGCTTTACAATTCTATTTTAATCGTACATCTGCGCCCCAAAGCAATTTATCTCGCAATGTATCAAAAAAAGTATGATCCAAAATTTTCAAAACTTTTGTAGTATAGCTTGCTTTTTGAACTCGTAAGCTTGTGTTGTGATCTAAAATTTGAGAACGTCCATCAATAGCTATTAAAAAACTATTATTTCTGCTCTCCACTTTCAAATCAATTACCCAATCATCGGGTACTATTAGAGGACGCACAGTAAGGCTATGAGAAGCAACTGGTGAGATAATAAAATTTGTAGATTGTGGCACTACAATTGGGCCTCCAACACTCATCGAATACGCTGTAGATCCTGTAGGAGTAGCCAATATTAACCCATCTGCCTGATAACTATTCAACAGTTCTTTGTTTGCATAAGCATTCACAATAATCATGGAGCTACTATCTTGCTTCAAAATCGAAACATCATTCAAAGCAAAAGAAGAATCAATCCGCGTTCCATCCAAGGCCTTAACATGCAATAGTGTCCTATCCTCAATGGTATAAAACCCAGCAAAAACATCTTCCAGTGCCTTGATAATATTCTCTTTAGCGATATCAGCTAAAAAACCCAATCTTCCACTATTTATACCTAAAATTGGAATATTTTGATTCCCTATACGAGCTGCACTATTCAAAAAAGTGCCATCTCCCCCAATACTCAGCGCTAAATCTGCATCTATCTTTTCATCCAAAATAATTTCTGAATACTTAAATGTTCGGTCGAAATTATCCTCTATATACTGATGAAGATATTCGTCCAAAAGAATAACTATCTCTTTATCTTGAAAAAATTCAAGCATCTGCCTCAACTGTTCTGTCATATCAGTACGATGAAGATTTCCAAAAACAGCTATTCGTTTTATTTTTTCTTGATTCATTCTAATTTGGCTTAATAGATTGTATAAAAAACACGATTTTGTACTTTATCAAAGTAAAATTATCAAATGATTATGAAATTTATTCATAAAAAAGTGAAAGAAACACTCTTTTAAGGAGATACTTCAAAATTTTGAGTAAATTTGCATAATATGAAATCTTTTTATCTGTTTTAATTCTACAAAGAAACAAAATGAAAGTGGAAACAACAAACTAATAAAGATTTTTTTCACCAAATAGCCGTTTTTTCTATGTTAGATGCGATAGGCTAAATTTATTAGAAAGGAGAAATAATGACAAAGTTAAGTGTAAATATAAACAAGGTAGCCACATTACGCAATTCAAGAGGAGGAGATGTACCTAACGTTTTGAAAGTTGCTCTTGATTGTGAGCGTTTTGGTGCTGAAGGAATTACAGTGCATCCACGCCCCGACCAACGCCATATCACCTACCAAGATGTAATGGAGTTAAAAAAACATATTGTAACCGAATTGAACATTGAAGGATATCCATCGCGCTCATTTATGGACTTGGTTAAAGCTGTACAACCTGCACAAGTAACACTTGTTCCCGACCCACCCGAGGCATTAACCTCGAATGCAGGCTGGAATGTAAAAAACAATTTATTATTTCTACAAGAAGTTATTTACGAACTACATGAAAGTGGCATCCGCTCTTCAATTTTTGTTGATACCAACAGCGAAAATATTGAGATGGCTGTAGAAACGGGTACAAAACGTATAGAACTCTACACGGAACCTTATGCTTCAACATACAATCAAGATAACGAAAAGGCTGTTGCTCCATTTGTAAAAGCCGCTAAATTAGCTCGAAAGTTAGGATTAGAAATAAATGCTGGACACGATTTAAGCTTAGAAAACCTTGCTTTTCTACATAAAAATATCCCTTGGCTAATGGAAGTGTCTATAGGCCATGCTTTGATTTCTGATGCTCTTTATTTAGGTTTAGAAAACACTATCCGACAATATAAGAATCAACTATTAGTTATAAAACAGATCTATTAATAAAACATTCTAAAATAAATTACCCATTCTTTTATAATAAAATTTAATAATGAATTTACAAATTCTACTTCAGGCACCAGGAGAATCGCTTCCTTTAGCAATTGAACAAATTGAACCTGCAAAAATGAATCTTTGGGAAATGGCTACCTACGGTGGTCCAATCATGATTCTTTTAGCTCTAATGTTAGCTTTAGCTGTATATCTTTTTGTGGAGCGATTAATTACTATCAACAAAGCATCCAAAGAGGACAAATCTTTTATGAATCGAATCAAAGACTATATATACGAAGGTAAAATTGATTCAGCCCTCAAACTTTGTCGCGAAACAGATTCACCAGCTTCTCGTATGATAGAAAAAGGTGTTAGCCGATTAGGACGACCAATGGACGATGTACTTTTGGCGATCGAAAACGTAGGAAATCTTGAAGTTTCTAAACTTGAAAAGAGTTTAGTTATCCTTGCAACAATTTCTGGTGGTGCACCTATGCTTGGTTTCTTAGGAACTGTTACTGGTATGCTTTTTGTCTTTTTCAACATGGCGAACAATTCAGATGGCGTTGTTCAATTAGTTGACCTGTCATCTGGTATGTATCAAGCCATGGTAACAACTGTTGGTGGACTAATAGTCGGTATATTAGCTTATTTTGCATACAACTATTTAATTTCGAGAGTTGACTCGGTAGTTCGCAATCTTGAAGCTAAGACACTGGAATTTATGGACTTGCTTAATGAGCCAATGAACTAAAACAATAAGACAATGGCTATAAAAAGAAGAAGTAGGGTTGAAAGTGGATTTTCGATGTCGTCGATGACTGACATCATTTTCCTTTTATTGTTGTTTTTTATTATTTCATCAACAATGACTACCCCAAATGATATAAAAATAAATCTCCCCGAAAGTGGTGCTAAAACGGCTACAGAGCAAGTTGTAGCACGGGTATCAATTGATGAAGATGGCAATTATTTTCTTGCTTCTGGCAAGGAAAAACCTCAACAAGTAGCTCCCGAAATTTTGGAAATGCAACTGATGGAAATTATATCAAAAGATACTGCAACTTATGTTGCACTTTATGCTGATCAAGAAATAGCATATAAAGAGGTAGTACGGGTATTAGATATAGCTAATAAAAACAAGCTAAAATTAGTTATTGCCACTTCAAATAAAGCTGAGAATAATAAATAATTTTTGAATGAATTTGAGTTTGGAAAAATCAAAACTATATGGATTAATAAGCGCCCTGCTTTTTAGCTTGCTGCTCTTTTTATTTTTGTGGTTCGTTTATATGCCATATAATGAACGTCCACAAGATGAAGGCATTATGGTTAGTTTTGGTGATTATTTCGAAGGCTCTGGCCTGGGCGAAGCCATTGCTGGAGTTGAAGATTTTGAAACTACACCTACCTCTGTACCTCAAAAAGCTGTAGAACAAGAACTCATCACTCAAGAGAGTGAAAAATCATTGGTTTTACCTAAACAAGATGAGAAATCAGAAACTCAAAAGCGTAAAGAGGCTGAGCTTGAAAGACAGCGACAAGCTGAGCAAGCACGTCGCGCGGCAATAGCTGCTGAAGAAAAACGCAAACAAGAAGCTGCAGCCAAAAGTGAGAGCTTAATTGGGGGTGCTTTTGGGAACAAAGGTGCAGGTAGTGGCACTACAACAGGAGATACGCGTGAAGGGAATCCAGTAGGTTCGGGCATTTCAGGCGGACATGGATGGTCATTAAGCGGTCGTTCATTAAAGGGATCTTTAGCCACACCCAACTACCCAAGCAATGTAGAGGGACGAATCACAGTTAATATTCGCGTGGATGAGAGTGGCCGTGTCGTAGGTACATCTATTGCTTCATCATCCAACATTTCGGACGCCCAAACAAGAAAAGCAGCCGAAGATGCTGCAAAAAGAACAACTTTTACAGCTGGATCAGGCGTAGCATCTGGAACAATTACGTATAATTTCCGATTAAAATAAATAAAACCACATTCTGTGGTAAATAATTAAAATATATTTTACTATGAAACAAGTTTATCTATTTTTGGCCAACGGCTTTGAAGAGATTGAAGCTATTGCTCCAATTGATATTTTAAGAAGAGCTGAAATTAAAACAACTGTTGTGTCTATCTCTGACGAAAAAGCGGTAACTGGCGCACATGGTGTTATTGTACTTGCTGACAAAACTTTTGATCAAACAATTTTTGACGACAATGCATATTATGTTCTTCCTGGAGGATACGATGGGATGCTTAATCTGAACGCACACGATGGAGTAAAAAAACTCTTGAAAGAACAGCATGAGCGAGGCGAAAAACTCGCAGCTATTTGTGCAGCTCCTACAGTTTTAGGCGAATTAGGTATCTTAGAAGGTAAAGAAGCTATCTGTTATCCCGGATTTGAACAAAACCTTAGCGGCGCTACTATTTCAGACAAGTCGGTTGTTGAAGATGGCAATATTATTACTGGAAAAGGACCTGGTGTTGCGATTGATTTTGCATTAAAAATTGTAGAAACATTAAAGGGAAAAGATCTTGCTGATGATATTGCAAAAGCAATGATGATATTATAATAGATGGTAATTTATGACAGCCTGTAAAAAAACGCTCTTATATTTTCTCTAAGTATAGTACAGGTTGTCATTTTAACAGCTACCATCAAGCAAAATAATTTGACTAAATCTAAATCATAAACAAAAAAAGACACCTTTGCTTGTTTATGATTTTATATTGTTAAACCAATTAGAAAACGAAAGTAAGCATCAGAAACCAATGATCAATAAATTAAAACTTCAAAGATTCCAATCTAACTACAACGTTGTAGTGAAACTATTCTTCTCATCACTTATTGTTTTTCTTGTAGCATGCAACAACTCTAATCAACTAAGCATATTGGGTACAATTAGAGGTGGAGAAAACGAAACTTTATATTTAGAAGAAAATACATTAAATGGTGTTATTAAACTTGATTCCATAAAACTGTCAGAAAAAGGAACGTTTAAATTCAAATTTAAAACACCTCAATATCCTGAAATTTATCAATTAAGAATAAAGAACCAACGTGTAATTTTAGCTATCGACTCTCATTCTGAAAAAATAGAGGTTTTGGGAATGGCTGAAAACTTGAGCATTGCTGAAATTCTTGGTTCAAAGACCAGTGAGGAGATACAAGATTTGCGACAATCAATCCATTCTTTACAGAATGATTTTAACACCATTGCAACTACAAGTGACGTTAGTGTACGCGATACACTGATAGAAAATTTTACAGATAACTTATCATCACACAAAGAAAAGGTAAAAGCTAATATTTTAAACGATCCACTTTCTCTATCCGCATATTACGCTCTTTTCCAACAAATTAGCGACAATTACATATTTACTCCTTTCGACAAAGAAGACCGTCCTTATTATCAGGCAGTTGCAACGGCATACACTACGAACTTCCCAGATTCTGAACGCTCAAAAAACTTATACGAATTAGTTATAGCTGCTTTACAAAGTGATAATAACAAAAGAGAACAAACTGACTGGGAGAATTTAGTCAAGACAAACGAACTCGGATTTATTGATATTGAACTACCTGACAGATACGGTTATCCCAAAAAACTATCTGACTTAAGCGGTAATCTTATCGTTTTAGACTTCATGGCTTACGGTGTTGAAAACAGCATGAATCACACGTTTGCATTACGCGAAATTTATGATGCGTACAAAGATAAGGGAGTGAAAATATATCAAGTATCTTTGGATGAAAGTAAAACATATTGGGAGCACAGTGTATCAGCAATTCCATGGATTTGTGTTTTTGATGAAACAGGACGACATGCTGGGATGTATAATATCCAAGAGATTCCTTCAAGTTATTTAATCGACCAAAACGGCAATATTCTTGCAAAATATAGCAATCTAAAAGATTTGGAACAAGCAATAAGAAGTAGAATTTAAGAGTGTTTTTTCTTATAAGTTTAATTTTTAAACTTTATATACTAAATAAGCATTAGTACTTTTAAAGCAATTTGCTACTAAGAGCTTTATTAATGATTTGAAAAGACTCTCTATATGAATAACTTTATAAAACAAACAGCCAAAGAGATTGGCTTTGATGATTGCGGAATAGCCAAAGCGGAACTTTTAGAGGAAGATCGTATTTTTCTGCAGCAATGGCTTGAGCGTAATTACCATGGCAAAATGTCTTATTTGGAAAGAAATTTTGAAAAGCGAACAGACCCACGCGAAATCGTTACAGGCGTTAAGTCTGTGATAGTTACACTTACAAACTTTTATCCGCAGCGTTTTCAAAACGACAATGCCATTAAGGTGTCGAAATATGCTTATAGCAAAGTAGATTATCATTTTAGCATTCGAGAAAACCTACAAAAATTAGAACAAAAAATAATTGAAAAATATGGAGAAGACTGCTTCAATCATGAGCAACAACATTTATTTGTAGATTCTGCACCTGTATTGGAGCGACGTTGGGCTCAGCGTGCCGGTTTGGGTTGGATTGGTAAAAACAAAATGCTAATAAGCCCTACTTTGGGTTCATATTGTTTTATTGGCATTTTGATGATAAATAAAGAGATGCCTTACGACGAAACAATGCCTGATAGATGCGGAACATGTACACGTTGTTTGGTGGCATGCCCAACCCAAGCATTAAGTGTAGATAAAGGCTTAGATGCACGTAAATGTATTTCGTATCAAACAATCGAAAAGCGTGACAGTACTGACGAGGAAATTCGCCCCAAGCTATCAGGATATATTTTTGGATGTGATATTTGCAACGATGTTTGTCCTTGGAATAAAACACGTGCAAAACCAA
>CAYFTO010000081.1:0-8640 GCA_964346125.1 uncultured Paludibacter sp. | reverse complement strand
TTAAATAAAAAAGGGGTATATCACTTTGGACACACCCTTTCTATATAAATTTATTCTACACTTTTCAGTGCTAACAATTAAATTATTACTCTACAATTACTTTTCGAGCAATGCTACCAACTCTTACAATGTAAATTCCTTTATTCAATTCTTGCTTAATATTGACTTGCTGTCCAGATACGGTATAAATTTCTGGAGTTAAATTTGAACCAAGAACTATAATTTTTGAATCTTTAGAGAAAATATGAATTTGATTTGGGTTTAAGCTTCCAACAGAAGTATTTAGATTAGCTGCTTTTTCAAAAATCCAACATCCAGAATCCCCAATTTTACTACTGCGAACACCTGCTACACTTCTACTTGTAGCTAAGTTTAGATGAAATTCTCCATTTTCAATATTATATTGCTCGTCTTCTCTGTAAATTAGTTTCCATGTTTGTTCTTGTTCACCAAGCTTTATTCCAGTACGTGCATTGGGTGGAGTTTGAATTTGACCGTTGTTCTTTTTACTTACTAATTGAACATTTCCTTCACCATAATCGATGATTTTCCACATTTGAGCCTGATTGTTTTCATCTAAATTACTCCCAGTTAAGGTTTCATTTAATCCATTGTCAGTCAGATAATTTCGGTCGCTTCTTCCAGGTGTATAAATATTGTACCAAATCTCTTTGTCACCTGCACTGTATTCAATCGGCTGAGTAGGGTAGTTATATATCTCTTCGGGTTTGGCAAAAAACCAGAAACACTCAGAAACTTCATAATTGTAATTGAAAACACGACTTCCTTGTGCGTGAATACCTATTTTCCCATCTTTAGAAATTATGCGATAACCTGGAAATTGTTTGCTGCCAGTAGGCTTTTGAAGTTTCCAAAGGTAATTTTCGTCGGGATCATTTGCTTTACACTCAGAGTTGATTGACAGTCCTGTAACTCGATTAATCAACTGCATATGTTTTCCATCTTCGGAGTATTCAACTTTCCAGTGTTGTAAATAATTGTCCTGATTAGGGGGAAAAGCGGTTAGTTCTTCACCCAGTTCTGTACCCGTCAATGCGTTATTCATGATAGGCTTTCCACTGCTCCAACTGCGCTGATTGAAAAGAATATACCATGTTTCATTCTTATTTTGTATTAGTTCAATATTTTGTGTTTCTGCACCCTCTGCATAAATACTAATCTGTGCTGTTCTAGTTTTTGTTGTATCAGGATTATCTGTAGTTATAATACGAATACTAGCATTTCCAAATCCACTATTTTTACTAAATTTAATCCACTCTTTATCACTGCTAATATTCCAATTGGAGTTGGATGCAATATCAAAGCCTTTATATTGTGTCGCAACAACAGGTACCTGAATTTTATTTGTAGAAGTTCGAAGGTATTTAGCAGCATCTACAGTCAAAGAAACCGTTTTAGTTTCGTCATTTTGATTGAATATGTCAGTCATAGTAATGCTAACGTCGTATTCGCCCGCTTCAAACAGCTCATCAATTTCTACTTTTCTAATTTCTGGCAATGTGTCTTTTCGTTCGTAAACTAAATTTCCATTCTTATTTTTTATTTCAATATGCGTTGTAAGCTGTGGACTTTTAAGTTCGTTAATTTCCCACGATACTGTTGTAATTCCTTCGTTGTATACTGCATTTAAGTTAAGCAATTCGCCTACAGTTAAGGTCGGCATGTCTGCTTGTTTCTTTTGTAATCCAAGATTGGCAGAGCGCCCACCCTTAAAAATGCTTCCAGGCTCTACACCTTTTCCATGCTCCATGCAAAATGCGTCCTCCTCTTCGTCATAAAAAGCATTGAAACTATTGTGGTAAATACCGTTTCGATTAATGTCAGCTTGACTTCCATTGGCAGAAACTGAGCAACCGGTTGATTTACTCCAATTACCACTTGGACTTAAAGAGTAATAATCCTTATAAAAGGCTTTACGCGCATATTGTCCGTTGCTTGTCCAGTTTTCAATAAAACTATTAGCACTTCCACCTAACCAATTGTCTCTTTGTACATTAGATAGGGTGGCTGTATGAAACCATTTTGAATTACTGGTGTCTTGGATAAAAGAAGCTTGATAAATTCTACCTCCTGATTTCCAAGCGCGAATTACAATATTATAGTAGGTATTAAGCTTCCATTGATAGTTGGCCATAGTTTTGGCTCCATCACCTTCGCCACCAAAACGGCTCGATTGAGTAGTGGGGTGGTTAAAGTAATCAGCTCTTGCATGAATACCGCCAGCGGTATTATAATCCCAAAGTGAGAAAATAAAAATTTTATAGGGAGAAGCAGAAGATTGTTGCAAGCCGCAATAACCATTAGTAAAACCCACTGTTTGGAAAAAAGAGGCATCAGCTGATTTCACAATTTTTACCTTGTTCATTTTCAAAATTGCATCACTGTTGGCAGAATAGGTATACATATTCATGGATGGTGCTGAATCGGCAAGCAATTGTTGAAACGAGAATAGGAATAATACGAAAACTGAGAATAAGTAGTTTTTCTTCATTTTAAGTACTATTTTTATATTATTAAATTAAATTATTTTAGTCTTTTAAGTAGTATTCAACTGTGCTAACAATCCGCACATTTTTGATGTGAGGCGTATTGTTATCTCGGTCGTAAATGCTAAACTGCCCTTGATTAGCAGTTTTAATTTTACCCAATTTGCTATTGGAATCCTCAGCAAATTTAAGAGCAGCTTCACGTGCATTTTTCGTAGCTTGCTGAATCATTTCTGGCTTAATGTCGTTTAGCTTGGTAAACATAAATTGAACGTTGTATTCATAATCGCTACCCATTACGGCTACGCCTTGTTTCATCAATTCTCCTTGCTGTGAAAGCAGTTCGCGAACCAAATCTACTTTATCTGAACTCACTGTAATAGCGGAAGTCAGGTTGTATCTATAGGGTGAATTGTTGTTGCTATATCGTTCTGCTTCTAAGTCAATTATCTTAGGCGACGAAGTGCTAATTTCTTCTTTTTCAATCCCGTGATTTATTAAAAACTGAATCACTTTCTGATTCTTAATATTGTAGTTTTCATAAAGTGAGCTTAAATCATTGCCAACATCTTTATACACAATAGGCCAAATAACACGATCAGCATTCACTTCCATTTCGGCCAAACCTTTTACGCTTACTACACGGTTAAGAGTGTGAAAGCTTTGAATACCTTGTTTTACAAAAAATCCCAAGAGTATTAAGCCAACACTTAATATTACGGCTTCGATTATTTTGTTTTTCATGATAAAATGATTATTCTGTTAGTGTTTCTGGTTACAAAGTTAGTTATTATAAGTCAATAATCAAAGAAAAATTTCATTAAATATGAAAACTATTTGATGTAAATCAAAAAGCAGCTTTACAAAAATATGTAAAGCTGCTTTTAATATGTAGTTCCGTAAGATACTGTAAACTTTTACATACAGTTTATAGCTTACAAAGGATAAACCTCTCTAATAGGGTCATCATACTTTACTTGTAAGTTCCAAATCTCTTTTTTCAGTTTTTGAACAGTTTTAGCGTGTTTTGGATCGTTGTATAAGTTATTCATCTCCATGGGGTCATTTTTCAAATCGTATAATTCCCATACATCAATATCGTCATAAAAATGAATTAACTTATAACGGTCTGTGCGAACACCATAATGCTTTTTTACCATATGCTCAGCAGGATATTCATAAAAATGATAATATAGAGATTTTCTCCAATTTTTTACTTTTTTTCCTGAAATAACAGGCCAGTATGATTCGCCCTGAATATCTTCAGGAATTGGTGCATTCGCTATTTCTAAAAATGTAGGAGCGTGGTCGATGTTTTGAACCATTTGTTTTACTACACCATGTGCATTGTATCGTTGAGGAAGACGCATTACAAGTGGTGTACTAAATGACTCTTCATACATAAATCGCTTGTCATACCATCCGTGTTCACCCATATAAAATCCTTGATCAGAGGTATAGATAACCAAAGTGTTTTCTAAAAGTCCTGATTCTGCTAAATAATCTAACAAACGGCCGATGTTATCATCCATCGCTTTAGCGGTTTTCAAATAATCTTTTACGTAGCGTTGATACTTCCACTTTAGCAACTCTTCGCCTTGCGGATTTTTACGTTTGAAGTCTGAACGAATAGAATCATAAACAGCATCCCAAGCCATTTTCTCTTCGTCAGACATACGTCCGTATGTTCCTAATTGATTACCTTCTCTATCGGTATAATCATACATCCATCCGATTGGTGCTTTTTCACCTTCGGGTGCTTCGTCCATTTTTAAATCATACACCCAATCGTAATGACTGCCAAGCGACATCTCTTGAGCTTTAGCGGCTTCGCGTCCCTCGTAATTATCAAAAAGATTATCAGGATAAGGGAAAGTATGATCCTCAAACTCCCATAAATCACTCAACTTAGCCATAAAGTTACGATGAACAGCTTTGTGATGGACAAAAAGACAGAAAGGTTGCTCTTTATTTCGCTCACTTTCGAGCCATTTTATACTTTTATCTGTAATTAAGTCTGTTACATATTCTCCAGGATAAGTTGTACGTTCTGTAGCAGTGTACATTACTGGTTTGTAATAATCTCCCTGTCCTGGTAAAATATCCCAATGGTCAAAACCAGTAGGATCGGTATGTAAATGCCATTTTCCAATTACAGCTGTTTGATAACCAGCCTGCTGCAATAATTTTGGCATAGTTTGCTGCTCACCATCAAATGTACGTGTATTGTCTGTGAAACCATTTTTATGACTATGCTTGCCAGTCATTAGACACGCTCTACTTGGCCCTGAAAGAGAATTAGCAACAAAGCTATTTTCGAAAATCAAACCTTCATTGGCTATACGATCAATATTAGGAGTAATGTTTTCTCCATATCGTTGATTGTAAGCACTGATTGCCTGACTTGTGTGGTCGTCAGACATAATGTATATAATA
The DNA here is from genome assembly GCA_964346125.1 of uncultured Paludibacter sp. Lineage (GTDB taxonomy): Bacteria > Bacteroidota > Bacteroidia > Bacteroidales > Paludibacteraceae > UPXZ01. The sequence continues at coordinate 3,697 of CAYFTO010000081.1, read as the reverse complement.
TTGAGCGGTTTATCTTGTTCTTGATTGTTGTTTTGAGCTTTATCTCCAGCACAGGCAGTAATAAGTAAAGTTGAACCTACTGCTGAATAGATAATTTTCTTAGAATATAGATTTTGTTTCATAGATGTAATTGTAAAGTAGATTATCAAAATCTCAAATAATAGTGTTTGCTTGCAAATGTAGTAATTTTAAATAAAATTCACCTATAAGTTTTCAAAAAATAGATTGCAACTATTGTCATTGTGTATTAACTACCACTTTCTGAATAATTGATTTTGATTCAAGTTTGCCTTTTTGCGTATATTGTTCTTGCAAAACAACGCCTATATTTGGTGCAATGTATTCTACGGTTTTGAAATTTTTATTTCCCATAAATTTCAAATTTATATCAGAAGTGATTTTTATACACTCAAATTTCCCGGCAGGTGTAGTAATTGTTTCTTTGCCTTGCACTATCCGGTTACTAATTTCGTAAGTGATATTGATTAGTTTTCCAGCTGAAATACTCATGGATGCTTTGGGTAATTTATCGCCTTTCTTCATGCTTTTGGGATAAATTATTTTGTCTGCTTCAACTTTTACTTTCTCTTTAGCATCAGCAGGCAGCATCTTTTCTATTATTTCAGATAAATCGGTAGAGTAGACTCCATTTATACAGCTGCTTTCTACATCCATCTTTGTAAGTGATTTACCTTTTGCATCAGAAGCTTCTGTAGTCGTTGTGATTCTAAATCCGTTGCTTGTTTTCTTATTTTCAATCACGGTTTCTACCGATTTATTCACAAGTTTATCTTTTGAATCGTAAGATGCTCGCTCGATTACTGTACCTTGTTTTATGTTAAAGTAGGGATTACAATCTTGAGCATTTACTGCAAGTGAAATAAGAAATATATTCAGGATAAGTAATAGTTTTTTCATCTGTTTTCAAATGTGAAGTGTGTTATTACTTTTTGTAGATTTGTTCGTAACGGTTGGTCATAGCTGGGTTGATGGCTGTGAGTGTTTCAACTACTTTTTCTTGCTCATCTTTGTTGCCTTGCTTGAAGATGTTGATTAGTTCATCATTTTTGGCATCTAAAAATAAGCTAATAACTACTGCATTTGGTCGCGCTCGGTTTGCTTCACGCAAAATTTCTACGCCTTTGGCTATTCTTGCACGTCCATTTGTTACGTTTGCACTCATCTCATCCAAACCCATACGATGATATTCATAGGTGTATTCACGAAATTTTTTGAAAGCTTCATCCATAATGTTATTGATAACGGCATAACGATTACGGTTGCTATCAAACGCACGCCAACCCGACCAACTGGTGCTTTGTGCTTGTGTTACAATGTTTTCGGCTTCTTGAAAATAGGCTGTTCCACCCAATCGAGAATAAGAATCCATATCAAAGCCAATAATCAAGTAGGCGTAATAGGCCAAAATAGCAGTTATATTGGATGACAGGTTGGTAGGATTAAATTCTAATTGGTCAAACTCATTGTATGTGAAATTAATCCCATTATCTCTGAAGTTGATTAATGTAGTTGAGTAGCTTGAATTGTAAACAGGTCGTCTTGATTGAACGATCATTTCGCCTGAAAAATCATTCCCTTCGGCACTATTGATTATAATATTAATCGTACATTCTATTCGTTCATTCTCTTCAAATACTAAATCAGTCCAGCGCCTATCGTTCATAAATTGAGTTATATTTTGCTGCAAATCAGTGAATACAGATTTGTTTGTACCTTGTACTTTATCTGAATTAACCTGAACTGTGCACTTTAGCTCTTGTGCATTTGTATAAGTAAACAGAGCTAATAACAGCAATATAGATAGCTTGAATTTCATTGTTTTGTTATCATTATTACATTGAATAAAATGCTTGAGAATCTATGTTTTAACGAATCAACTAAGATTATAGTATGCAATAATCCAATATAAATAGAAACTATTTAAAATAGAAACTTCTTGTCCACTTTACTTCGATGAACAAGAAGTGAAATTTATCAGTTCTTTTTCTATTCAGAAAATAATGCTATTTGAGAAAACTTATCGCTTTCTCCACCTGATAAATGAATCGTTTTACTTTAATTTATCTTTAAGAGGATTACGATAGAAAATCTTACCTTCTTTAAACTCTTCAATAGCAAATAGAGTAGCTTTAGGCATTTTTTCATAATAACGTGAAATCTCAATTTGCTCACGGTTTTCAAAAACCTCTTCAATAGCATCAGATGAAGTGCTGAAATCTTGTAGCTTCTGATCTAATTCGGTCTTTAATTCTTGTTCAATTTGATTAGCTCTTTTAGCAATAATTACTACCGTTTCATATGCATTACCTACTTGTTCACTTAGCTTATTAATGTCAAGTGTAGTAGTGTTGGTTGGTGCATTGATTTTTTTGTATTCCATATTTTTTTTGAAATTTTAAATAATTCTTTTATAAAACAACAAATTAATTAATCCATTGTTTGAGGCATACTCTTCTCAGATTTTTTGAGAATATCTTTTGCTTGTGCATAAAACTTGCCTTCAGGATATTCGTTCATATACGTATAAGCCTCATCAATTGTTGATTGATATCTATCCTCAAGCATTGTAACGTCACTATATAGTGCTTGTTGATATTTTGCCTTTAAGATAACAATCATCAAATCTTCTCGATGTTTTGTCGATGGGAAAATTTTCAGCGCATTTTCAGCGCAAATTACAGCAGACTGATAATTATTTCCCATATAAATACCTAAATCATAGTATAATTTTGCGTTCAAAAGCTCTTTGTATGCTAATTTATCGTTTAGTTCACTGATGTATTTATTAGCTTCAAGTAATCGATCGCTATTTGGATATAAATCAACAAATTCTTGAAATGCATCTATAGCTTTATGCGTAGCTGATTGGTCTAATCGTACATCAGGCGAATCTTTGTAATAACAGAAAGCATTCATAAAGCGCGCTTCTTCGATAAAACGACCTCTTGGATAAGCAGTAATATAGGTTTGAAAATGCTCACTTGCAGTAAAATAATCCTTTTTAGCAATATAAGAGTTGGCCAAGTAGTTGATTATCATTTCAGCTCTATCAGAATTTCTATAATAGGCAGAAATATCGTCTAAAAGCGAAATAGCTCTATCGTACTTTTTAGCTTGATAGTATTCAACTGCTTTATCGTACTTCACTTCAGGGTCAGTAGATTTCAATGCCTTATGGTATTCACCACAAGATACGAAGAGCAATAGTGCTAATAGAAGAATTGTTATTTTCTGTTTCATTCAGTTACTCTGTTACAACAAGATGTCTGTTTATATTCTCTTTTAAGAGTGCAAAAATAGTTATTTTATACTGATAAATAAACTAAATTCGGAATTTTTAATGAAATCACAGTTTAGAAATCATTGAATTTAATTACTTTTAGTCAAATTTTGTAGTTATTTTGCTCAACAATTTTATTAAATAACTTGATTGTCATACAGGAAAGTACTATTTCAATAGATATAAACTGATTGTAGAATTTAGTAAGATGAAATTTTTGTAATAAATAAGTTTTTAAAAATAATAGTCAAATTAAATTAGATATCTTAAAAAGTATTTTAACTTTGTGAATATATAAAACTAAAAATTCTCTTTTGCTTAAGTAACAACTGAAGCTATGGAATAAAGTGCAAACAAAATTTGAATTATGACAAATCAAGAAAAATACAATCGAAT
>CAYFTO010000080.1:0-8818 GCA_964346125.1 uncultured Paludibacter sp. | reverse complement strand
ATAAATGATAAATGATGAATTATGAATTATGAATTATGAATTATGAATGGTAATCACTAACCACTAATCACTAATTGCTAATAAAAATAATAACTGAAAAATGGAAACAAGAAAAAGGACTTTATTTGTAGGCATACTATTTTTTGCCATTGTGAGTATAAATGCGCAGAGCTTAAACTCGATCTTTTCAAAATATAGTAAGCACGATGATTGTGAATTGATTTCAATCAATAAGCCGATGTTGACTTTGGCGCGCACATTGGCCGATAAAGAGAGCAAAGAGATTTTGGCTAAAATATCAGGAATGAAAATTCTAACTTCTGATAATTCAAAACTGAGTAAATCGTTGATGGGAGATGTACAATCTTTGGTAAAACGCGAGAAATTTGAGCCTATTGTAGAAGTTCGTGATAAAGGAGAGCGGATTATGATTTATCTGAAAGAATCGGCTAAGAACAAAACAGATATTCTCATTCTGACGAATGAAAACTTAGTTTGGTTTCAAGGGAAACTTTCGTTGAGCGATATTGAGAATTTAAGAACAATAAATTTATAAATGAACCAAAAAAAGTAAATGATATGAAAAAGAAATTTGTATTAATAGCATTGGGTTTTATGTTTGCCATGGGCAGTTATGCTCAAAAAAGCATTGATGCTGTATTTGAAAAATACAGCGATGATGAGCGTTTCAGCTATGTGTCAATCGGAAAAGGAGCTATGAATCTAGTGAAAAGCTTTGTTGATTTGGCCGATTTGAGCTCGAAAGAAACAGATATAATAAAAAATGTAAGTGGAGTTAAGATTCTAACTTTGGAGTTGGATTCAAACAAGGAGAACAAATTAGCCAAAAGCATTATTGAAGATGTGAATAAAATTGTAAAGTCAAAGCAGTATGAGGTTGTTGCGGAAGTGCGTGATAAAGGGGAAAGGGTAAATATTTATTCAAATAAAAATAACAAAGAGATGTTGATTATCAGTAATGACGGAGCAGATATGAGTTTAATTTGGATAAGGTAGGGTTGAATTAAATAAAAATAGAGAAACACAAAGAGGTATTTCTCTATTTTTAAAAATTGTTTTCAAACTTGAAGATTAAATTTGCACCAATTTGTATCGAGGAACCAATGCTTTCATAATACTCCATCCAATTAAATAAGCTACAGCACAGAAGATGAAAATGATGAAATAAGCAGCTGGCTTACCAACAAAGCCTAAGAAGCTCATGTTTATTTCACCTGCATGAGCAATTAAATTACCAGCACCTTTTTGGATAAACATGGATCCAATACCTCCTGCCATACCTCCAATTCCGGTTACAGTTGCAATTGCCCCTTGAGGGAACATATCGCCGATGGTTGAAAATAGGTTGGCACTCCAAGCTTGGTGGGCTGCACTACCAATCGCTATTAAAAGAACAGGAATCCAAGCGGCTTGTCGTCCTAAATAGGAAAAGTGCATGCCTAATGGTTGAGCAAAGAGCACTAATAGTGGGAAAAAGGCAAATATCAACATCGCTTTCATGCGTGCTGCGTATGGATTAGCACCACTACGATTGATAAAAATAGTGGGGAGTTTTCCACCATAAATGGATAGTACTGTAACAATGGCATAGAGTGTAAAAATAAGAGCCATTCCCAAACCTTCTGACATATTTATCTCAAATTGAGCGTGTAAGTAGGAGGGTGTCCAGAAAAGGAAGAACCACCACACGCCATCGGTCATAAATTTACCGGCAGCAAAAGCCCAAGTATGTTTAAATGAAAATACTTTGAGGAAAGGTACTTTGTCATCTCTGCTCTTTTGCTTATTGGCAATCTCTTCTTCTCTATCTTGCTCAATGTATTCAATTTCAAGCTCATTGACAAATTTACTTTCTCTTGGCTTGTCGTAATAAAACACCCAGAATCCCATCCAGATAAAACCTAGAGCACCAATAATGATGAATGCCATTTCCCAACCAAATGCTTTTGCTAATGGTGGAATCGTTAATGGTGCGAATAATGCACCGATTGAAGCACCTGCATTAAAAATTGAAGTTGCGTAAGCACGATCTTTTTTAGGGAAATATTCGGCTACAGCTTTGATGGCGGCAGGGAAGTTACCAGCTTCTCCTAAGGCTAAAATGGCTCGTGCAACTAAGAAACTATACATACTGAAAGTGGCAATAACTACGGCTACATCACCAGTTGCGGCAGCTAACTCGGCAGCGCTGTGAAGACCAACATGTGCTTCAGTTACAACACCGCAAGCTGCATGAAGAACTGCTCCTACACTCCACACACCAATTGCCCATAGAAAACCTTTTTTAGTTCCCATCCACTCTACAAATCGCCCTGCAAAGAGCATTGAGATAGCGTAAAAGATGGAGAAGAAAGATGTAATTGTACCATAATGTGTCTCATCCCAGTGGAATTCGGGTTTGATAAACTCATCCCAAGTGAGCGAAAGCACTTGGCGGTCTAAATAATTGATAGTTGTTGCAAAAAAGAGAAGTACAACGATTGACCACCTGTGGCGAGTCATTGTTTCAATGGCTTTATTTGTTCGATTCATGTTTTCTTATTTTAATAAATAATTTAATTTTCTAAGGTTTTATTGATTTCTTGATAGCTAATACGTTTGAGCATAAATTTCTTATTTCCTCCCAGTTCTTATTGTTTATAAGTTCATTGGGAAGTAATTTTGAACCCATGCCCACACTGTCAGCGCCAGCGTTAAACCACTCGCTTAAACTCTCTTGGGTAGGCGATACACCGCCCGTTACCATAAGGATAGACCAAGGCATGGGTGCTTTGATGTTTTTAACAAATCCAGAACCTAATACATCCCCAGGGAAAATCTTGCACACATCGCATCCAGCCTCTTGTGCGGTGCCCACTTCTGATACCGAACCACAGCCCGGCATGTAGGCTATTAATCGGCGATTGCATACTTTTGCTACATCGGGATTAAACAAGGGGCCAACAATAAAATTGGCACCTAATTGAATATAGAGCGCAGCTGTTGGTGCATCAACAATAGAGCCTGCTCCTAATATCATGTTTGGACACTCTTTGCGAGCAAATTTTTTCAAGTCAGCAAATACTTCGTGAGCAAATTCCCCTCGATTAGTAAATTCAAAAAGACGCATTCCACCCTCGTAACACGCTTTTAAAACCGATTTTGCTGTTTCTACATCTTGATGATAAAAAACGGGTACAATGCCATCTTCTCTCATCCTTGTAATTACTTGTATCTTATCAATTTTCATGTTCACTGTTTTTTAGTTTTATCTTGAAACTCGACCGCTTCCATCGCCGCTCATTAAAGCTTCCACTTCGGCTACACTCACTAAATTGAAATCACCATAAATAGTGTGTTTCAATGCGGATGCTGCCGTTGCAAAATCCAAGGCTTTTTGATCATCTTTATAATGAAGCAAACCGTAGATTAATCCTCCCATAAATGAATCTCCACCACCTACACGGTCCACTATATGGGTGATGTCATAGCGTTTTGATTGATATAGTGTATTATCTGAGAAGAGTACGCCACCCCAAGTATTGTGGTTGGCATTGATTGAGCCGCGTAGCGTGATAATCACTTTTTTTGCACGAGGAAATTTTTGCATCATCTGTTTGCAAACACTTTCAAACTCTTTGGCATCTACTTCACCTTGGGTAGCGGTAACATCAAATCCTTCAGGTTTGATACCAAAGACTTTTTCTGCATCTTCTTCATTTCCAAGAATGACGTCACAGCCTTCAACCAATTTTGGCATAACTTCAGCTGCTGTTTTACCGTAATTCCATAAGTTTTTTCGGAAATTTAGGTCAGTAGATACGGTTACGCCCAGTTCGTTAGCCACTTTTATTGCTTCGTAGCAAGCATCAGCTGCTTCTTGTGAAAGTGCAGGCGTAATTCCAGTCCAATGAAACCAGTTTGCATCTTTTAATACATCGTGCCAATCTATCGAACCCGTTTTGATTGTGGCAATGGAAGAGTTTGCTCGGTCATACACCACTTTTGAGGCACGTGAAACAGCACCTGTCTCTAAAAAATAGATACCAACTCGCTCACCGCCGCGCACTATATGTTTTGTGCCAACCTTGTATTTTCGCAATTCAGATATGCACCACTCTGCAATGTCATTATTGGGTAGGCGTGTTACAAAATCGGTATCGAAGCCATAATTGGCAAGAGAAACTGCAACATTAGCTTCTCCGCCGCCGAAAGTTGCGTTTAGGGAGTTGGATTGGATAAAGCGTTGGTTGCTGGGCGTTGCTAAACGTAGCATTATTTCGCCAAAACTTACTATTTTAGGCATGTTTTTTCTATTTAGTTTGTATAATAAAAGGGTTTTCTAATTTGTCTTTTTCTAAAGAAAGGTAATTATACCACTGCTCAAAACTATCAAAACCTGCTTTGCTCCATCCTCCACCAACGTAGTAAGTATAACTGCTACCGCTCTCGTAATGGTTGATTCCTACAAAATGTTTATCCACGACTTTGGTCTCTTCATATCCATTCAAATTAATGGCTCCAGTATAAATTGTTCCATTCACTTTGCTTGTAGGAACTTCATAGGCAATAATTCCATTTTTATCGCCTTTGCGTGCTTGGGTATCATTACCAGACATGATAAGACCTGTCGCAAGTTGCATTGATTGGCTTTTGCTATCAAAGGTTTTTTCAAGTTTGTTCAAAAGTTTATAGGCATCCAAAGTAAATATACGAGTCTCCGTAACTTCATTATCATTTACTAAATAGGGAGCATAATTCACTTTAAAACTGAAGCGTAAGGGGCCAGCATCTAAAATTTCAAAATCAGTAAAGTTTTTTCCTAAAATCAGTTTGTCCTCATAGAGTGGGGCAGTCATACCCAGTCCTAAAGTTGGACCTACTTTGTAAAAGTCCAGTCCCTCGCCGTGGTCAGCGTGATAAGAAGCGATACCTGCCAAATCATTTTTGTACCACTTGTTGATGATTAAAGCATCGGTTCTTTTTACCCAAATGTCCAAACCACCACTTATTTCGCCGGTTGCTTGTAGGGCTGGACCATAAATACGGTAGGCTACTTGATTATTTTCCCATGTAAAATCATCGCGTCGTTCAGGTACTAATCGTCCATAAACTAAGGGGTCAAAACTTTCTAGTTCTCCTGTTTTAATTTTGAATTTGTTTTTAGAAAAAGCATCTAAACTAACAGGGAAAATTAGAGAGTTAATACTGCTTTCACCCTTTGTAATTTGCTGTGAAATAACTTGATTGTTTTGCTCATCGAGCACGATGATGGATTGCTCCTCTTTTGGTTTTAGTTTCTTCGTTATTTTAGCCCAATCTACTTCAACTATTTCATTTTCACGATTATAGTTGGATGGGTTTTCAACTGTGACAACTAACTTTCTGCCTGATGTGCAGGCAGTAGTTAGTATCAGTAATAAAAATAGTAGCTTTTTCATCGTTTATCTATGGTTGTTTGCCAATATATGCTAAAATACCACCATCGACATAGAGAATATGTCCGTTTACAAAATTGGATGCATCGGAGGCTAAGAAAAGAGCTGGTCCTTCTAAATCCTCAGGTGTTCCCCAACGTCCGGCTGGTGTTTTAGAGATAATAAAACGATCGAAAGGGTGGGCTGATCCGTCGGCTTGTTTCTCACGTAGTGGAGCTGTTTGTGGCGTTGCTATGTAGCCTGGACCAATTCCGTTGCATTGAATATTGTGTCCACCATATTCTGAAGCAATATTTTTAGTCAGCATTTTCAAGCCGCCTTTGGCTGCAGCATAAGCTGAAACGGTTTCACGTCCTAATTCGCTCATCATTGAGGCGATGTTGATGATTTTTCCGTGTCCTTTTTTTATCATGCCTGGAATAACTGCTTTTGACATGATAAATGGTCCTACTAAATCAATATCTATTACTTCTGTGAAATCTTCCACGCTCATTTCGTGCATTGGAATACGCTTGATAATTCCTGCGTTGTTTACCAAAATATCAATCACGCCTAAATCATTTTCGATTTGTGCAACTAATTCTACTACCGCTTTTTCGTCAGTAACATCGCAAATATAGCCACGAGCTTCAACTCCGTCTGCTTTGAAATTTGCTAAGCCCTTATCAATATTCTCTATGTTTCGACCGTTGAATGCTATTTTTGCACCTGCTTTACCAAGTGCCTTTGCCATGGCATAACCGATGCCATAAGAGCCACCAGTTACCAAGGCAACTTTACCATCTAATCTAAAGTTTACCATCTTTTGTTGTTTTAATGTTAAATCGAAATATATCAGATTAAAATATTTCTGTAAAAGTAGAGTTATTTAATCTTTCGACTTTACTCTATACTTTTTATTCCTTATTCTTTTTGTTCAAAAATAATTAAATTGAGAAACTTATCTATTTCAATTCTGTAATTTTAGCGAAATCTTGATCGCTATAATCTAAGTTTTCACCACCCATACCCCAAATGAAGGTGTAGTTGGATGTACCTGCCCCGGCATGAATTGACCATTCTGGAGATAGTGCTGCTTGATCGTTATGTAGCCAGATGTGACGAGTTTCATCAACTTCGCCCATAAAGTGGCAAACTGCTTGCTCTTCAGGTACTTCAAAATAAAAATAAGCTTCCATACGGCGTGTATGCGTATGAGCGGGCATGGTATTCCAAACACTACCCGGTGCTAACTCAGTCATTCCCATTTGTAATTGGCAAGTAGGAAGTACTTGGTTTACAATCATTTTATTGATATTACGGTGATTTGATGATTCCAAAGAACCCATTTCAGCTACTTCTGCATCGGCTTTTGTAATTTTTTTATCAGGATAATTGCGATGTGCGGTTGTTGAGTTGAAATAGAATTTAGCTGGTTTGTTTTTATCTTTACTTTCAAAATAAACCTCACGAGCTCCCGAGCCCAGATAGAGTGCTTCTTTATAATCTAATTCAAAACTTTCATCTCCTATTTTTACAATTCCTGCACCACCAACATTGAAAATACCGATTTCACGATTTGTTAAGAATACAGGCTGTTTTAATGGGTCGATAGCTTCTAATTGTAAAGCTTCCTTTACAGGCATTGCACCACCAACTACCATACGATCATACATCGAGTAAACCATGTTAACCTCATCGTTTGTAAATAGTTTTTCAATTAAAAAATCTCTACGAATACGCTCGGTCGTATATTGTTTTGCATCTTCTGGATGTGCTGCATAACGCACTTCATAATTTGTTTTCATGTTTTTGTTTTTTTATTATTAATAATTTGATTTTTCTTTAAATTTTTAGTTTTACATATTAAATCGCTCTTTGAAAGCCCATAGCCCAATTGCTGGATTAGAAATATAAAAGACTTCTTCGCCATTTGCTAATAGATTGAAGCCATTTTTTAATTGCTTAGTTTTATATTCCTCCATTACCTTATTAATATCAGCCCATTGAAAGCCAACGCTCTCAATCTCTTCTTTTGTAAGATTTTCACTTGTCTTTCCAGGACAATAAGTTATTGAGAAACGACCTTCCGATGAACTGTGAATAAGATGTGCCGCAGCACCTAAGTTGTCTTGCAACTCTTTGTTTTCATTGGTCGCTTTTAAGGTAGCTGGCGTTCCAAAATAGCCGTATTTTCGAATGAGACGATCAATCTCTTTATCTTCTCCAAACTCAACAAGTCCGGGAGCTAAAATAATCAATTCACCGCCATCTTCAATTGCCATTCGGGTACGATAAATAGCTTTGTTTCCTAACCAGGTACTCTTAAATTCGCTTGGGTCTAAATAGACAATGACTTTTTTCAATGGTTTCTCCACCAATTCAAAGTTTACCTCAAGTGATAAAGTGGCAGCTAAATCAAATACTTCAAAATCATCACCAATAAAGAGTCCGTAAGTTTGAAGTTCACCCGCTTTGTTTAATCCAACAACTGTAAGCACGTAAAGAATTGGTAAGTGCTGTGCGAAATGCTCTGTTCCGTAATTAAATACGCGTCGTACAGGTGTATCAGCGCGACCCATCATTTTTTCCATGCCATATGCAGCACCGATGTAGTGACTTTTGTGGATACCTTCAAAACCACCAGTTCCTACAAAAATATTTTTATTGTAATTGGCCATTCCTACCACTTCATGTGGAACTACTTGTCCTATAGATAGAATTAAGTCGTAATTTCCTTCATCCAAAAGTCGATTGACTTGCACTGGCCACGAAAAATCAACGGCTCCGTTTGATACCTCTTTGACATATTCTGCAGGCACATATCCCAATGTTTTTACATCGTTTCGCCAATCGTGAACTCGGAACAATTCCTGTGGCGTTTTGCCAAACATTGTATCTATTTGAGATTTAGTCATTGGTGTATGCGTTCCTAAAGCTGGTAAAATATCGGTCAGCTTATCGCCATAATATTCCCACGAAAACTCAGTTAATTCACCTGCTCGACTTGGAAAACGAGTGAAATCGGGCGGAATAGCTAAGACTTTCTGCTTTTCTCCCAATTTATCCAAAGCCTCAAAGAGTCCGTTTCTTAAATCATCAGCTGATAAGCTTGTTGAGGATGATCCTTTTTGATAATAAATCATTGTTTCTTTAATTAAATTTATCTTTTTACCCTTGCATTTCCTTCCCAAATACTCCAAACCATATCTTCATCAGCTGGCTGTGCATAGTCGGTTAAGAATGTTGTTGCTAAAGCTCCACTTGCCCATGCAAATTGTACCCATTTTGTTGGTTCCCACTCTTTTAGAATGCTGTATAGTAAACCACCGACAAAACCATCCCCTCCACCAATTCGATCGAGTACAACTATTTTTCGCAAATCAACAACATGCCAATTG
>CAYFTO010000079.1:0-9040 GCA_964346125.1 uncultured Paludibacter sp. | reverse complement strand
TCGAGGTTCCAACAGAACTTCCAGGTGTTGATAGCGCTATCCTTGACCCTCGCGACACATACGGTAATGCTGCAGAGTGGGAAACAAAAGCGAAAGACTTAGCTGATCGTTTCATCAAAAACTTTGACAAGTTTACAGGTAATGAAGCTGGTAAAGCTTTAGTAGCTGCTGGTCCAAAATTGTAATCAATCAGATTAAACAATATCAAAAAATCCCGTCTCATTTATGAGAACGGGATTTTTTTATTATCACTTAGCAAACGTGTATTAAACAGAATATCAGCATGATTGAGTTCTTATATATAAGTAGTTTTGAAAATTCAAAACATACACTTACCCCTCTTGTCCAAACTCCATCAAATAAGTTTTTATAAACTCATCAATATTTCCATCCATTACACCATTCACATCAGAGGTTTGATAATTTGTACGGTGATCTTTTACACGCCTATCATCAAAAACATAGCTACGAATTTGCGAGCCCCACTCTATTTTTTTCTTACCGGCTTCCACTTTTGCTTGTGCTTCTCGTCTTTTTTCAAGCTCAAATTCATAAAGTTGAGAACGAAGTAAACGTAAGGCATTTTCTCGGTTACCAGTTTGAGAACGACCTTCTGTATTTTCAATCACAATCTCCTTTTCTTCGCCATTGCGATCATCTATAAATTTGTAATGCAAACGAACGCCCGACTCCACTTTATTAACATGCTGCCCTCCTGCTCCGCTTGAACGAAAAGTGTCCCAACTTAAATTAGCGGGATTTACTTCAATCGTAATACTATCATCTACCAAAGGCGTAACAAAGACAGAAGCAAAGGAGGTCATACGTTTTCCCTGTGCATTGAAGGGAGAAACTCGTACTAAACGATGCACACCGTTTTCACTTTTCAAAAAGCCATAGGCCATATCCCCTTCAGCTTGCAAAGTTACAGTTTTGATACCCGCCTCATCACCTGCTTGGAAGTTGGTTAGTTCACTTTTATAGCCTTGTCTTTCGCAATAGCGTTGATACATACGGAAAAGCATATCCGCCCAATCTTGTGCCTCAGTTCCACCTGCACCTGCTACAATTTTTATCACCGCGCTCATTTTATCCTCTTCGTTAGAGAGCATATTTTCCATTTCAAGTTTCTCAATAAGAGTTTCAGCTTCTCTGTAAGTCTCTCCCAACTCTTCTTCGCTTAAAGCCTCCTCTTTGAAAAACTCAAATGCTACCTCCAACTCATCGGTTGCTTTTTTCACTTCCCCATATCCTTCAATCCAGCGTTTTATTTCTCGGATTTTCTTCATCTGAGTTTCAGCCTCCTTCGGGTTTTCCCAAAAATCAGGTGCTTGAGTTCGTAACTCCTCTTCTTCTAACTGTATTAACTTGGTATCAATGTCAAAGATACCTCCTCAACGCTTGCTCGCGTTCTAAAAGCTCATTTAATTGTTCTACTGTTATCATTTCTCTTTGTAATTATTCTATATAACTCTTTTTCAAACCTTTAATCACGGCATTTGAAAATCCATTGGCCTCCATCTCGTTCAATCCTTTGATTGTAATCCCACCGGGTGTAGTTACTTTGTCTATTTCGATTTCGGGATGAGAACTGTTTTTTTCTAATAAAGCTACCGCCCCTTTCAACGTTTGCATCACAGCCTCTTTGGCATCATTAGGATAAATTCCTAATTCGACACCGCCTTCCATAGCTGCACGAATGTAGCGAAAAGCAAATGCAATACCACATGAAGTGAGTGACATATAGGCATTCAAACTGATTTCATTATCCACATAAAACACTTTTCCTAAGGCTTCAAACAACTCACATACTGTAGCAATTTGTTCTTCTCCTGCATTGGATGATGCGATTGTCGAGACACTTTCTAAAACCTCTATTGCTGTATTTGGAATAACGCGGAATATCACTGCCTCCTCATCAAACAAGCGATGTAGTTTGAAGAAATCAACTCCCGCAGCTATCGAAACGATGATTTGCTTTTGGTAGTTTATATGCGATGCTATTTCTTCTGCTATAGTTTCGACCAACCAAGGTTTTACTGCTATTATTATAATATCAGCATCGCTTATAACTTCTAAATTAGACTGGCTCAACTGCCATTTGTCTGATAACAAACGCATATTCTCGATGGTCTTTTCAGAAGGATCGCTTACCGCAATTTGCCAATCAGAAAGTGCATCATTTGCTAACAAACCACGTGCGATGGCACCACCCATATTACCAGCACCAATTATTGCAAGTTTACTCATAATCTTTATTTTTTTGAACTTTTAGAAAATCGTTCTGCTTCTAAGATTGGCAGATTAGCTTCTGTTGGCACATAAATTACATCTGAATTGCCTTCGTACAAGCTTTGAATCCATAAATACCGTAAATAATTTTCATTTTCACTAAGGCTCGCACCAATTATTTCATTGGCTGCTGCCACACCTTTAGCACGCTCTACTTCGGCTTCAGCTTCAAATACCGCAGCTTCTTTTTTCGCTTTTGCTTCTTGAATACGAATTTGACGATTTTGCTCGGCACGGCTTAATTCAGCTTTCCCGGTCATTTCTTGTTGCCACACTTTATATACCGGTACGCCAAACATCAAAGCTGCAATAAGAGACAAAATAACAGCTATTACAATCAGCACATGATAAAATTTAATAGGAGAACTCATAGGTTTTATTTATTAAAATGTTTATAATTTCTTTGTATATTTTCTTTTTCGAATATAAAAATAGAGCGTTGCAAAAACTGCAAGCAACAACATAGGCAAAAGGATATTTATAACTTGCAACTTGACTTTTTGCTCCGCTACAAGCGATTTATTTAGTAATCGCAAAGGCAATGTCTTGGCACGCAAATCGATACTTCCATCTTCATCGGCAAGATATAAAATCGCATTTACCAAGAAATCTATATTTCCGTAACTTACGTCTGAAAACCGATCATAGCCCAAAGGCAAACTAAGATATTCATCATTTTCTATACGCACATCATTTCGAATAAGATCCGAATTGGCGATGAATACTTGTCGAGTAGGCACGCTTTCTTTCTCAATTTTATGATGGTTTACAATACCTTTTGGTGCAATTTGATTGGTATAAAGTGATTCAAATATGCCTTCAATTGACACTGCTACCGCAACATGTTTTTGATCAAAATAATCACTCGGCTTTTCAAGATTAAGACTTCTCAAATCGACCTCATTAGGCACTTGTAATAGATGTGCTTTATCTGAACTTGCCAGCAAAACTGAAACAGCACGATGCTCACTTTTGTTTACTAACTCTATTGGCGATGTAAAACTGGATTTGACAAACGACAAATTCTTACTAATAGGATGATTCATTGATGTAAGTAATAGCGGCGAAAAGTAAAAAGGCATTGGATGCAATTTATCGATCGTGGAATCATCCCCAATTCGCATCGGTACCACCACACAATGCTGGTCTTCTATTATGGCCGGCGAAATGCGAACACCATATTTAAATAACAAATCATCTAAATTCAAATCAAGCTTGACAATAGGCGAACGGCCATGTTCTTGTAAATACTCTTCAGAAACACGAACACCATCTATCAACCAAAGTGCTTTTCCTCCACGCATTAAATATTGGTCAATAATAAACTTGGTGTTTTCAGAGAACGGATGTGATGAACCTGCAATAATAACGACTTTGTAATCATCCAAAACAGATGCATCATTTTCAATTACACCTCTGTCAATCTGAAAATATTGACTTAAATGCGTACTAATTTCATAGGTTTGCAACTCATCCAATTCGCCTTGCCCTTCTATAAATGCAATTTTTTCTACTTTACGCTTTGTCAATCGCTTAATAGCTGATGCAATCTCAAACTCCAAGTTTTCAATCGAAATATTAAGATTCTCTTCTCCTGATAAATTGGGTATGTTCTTTAATAAATTGACAGCAGTTGTTCTATTTTTATAAAAAATCTCTAAGTAAGGAAAAATTGTTTTTTGCATTAGTTTTCCCTCTTTATCCTTGTCAAACACATTACTTGGAATAAGGGACTTTTCTATAAGCGACTCAAACACAGCCTCTCTATCTGTAGTTGATTTTGCTGCCGAAGGATTGATATGCTCTATAATTAAGT
This sequence comes from uncultured Paludibacter sp., assembly GCA_964346125.1. Taxonomy (GTDB): domain Bacteria; phylum Bacteroidota; class Bacteroidia; order Bacteroidales; family Paludibacteraceae; genus UPXZ01. The sequence goes on along the minus strand of CAYFTO010000079.1, from coordinate 4,932 downwards.
CAGTTGTTCCAAGTGCATTTAGTTCGTTTAATAGCTCAATTGTAGCTTGTCGAAGCCGTGTGAAACCGGGATTTAAATCTCCATTTAAGTAAAGTTTGGCGTGAATAGGCTCATCTACCTCAAGCATCAAAGATTTAGTTTGCTGGCTCAAACTGAAACGTTTATCGGCAGTGAGGTCGATACGGAAATATCCAAACTTTGCGAGTAACAACATAGCTACCCCAAAAGCTATTAAAAACAGATAGGTTTTATAGTTTTTCTTCACTTATTTTCTCAATTCCAACGAGTTTAACTTCACAAAGATAAGTAAAGCAACGGTTTTAATGTGAATATTATCAGTAAATTGGAAATAAAATACTTATTCAAAAAATAGTAAATACACTTCAGAATTTGTTTATTGACACTTATTGCTTCTGCAAAATAGCACTTAATTTTGGCAAAAATCATGTATAAGTTCTAAGCTAACGCTCGCAAACCAACAAAGCGAATGCAAAACCAAATTCTAATACCCAGACCTTTTTTGCATTTGCGCCATTTCTCTTTTGTCGTCTTTTTCACGCAAACTTTGGCGTTTGTCGTAAGCTTTTTTACCACGTGCTAAGGCAATTTCAAGCTTAGCCAAACCTCTTTCATTAACAAATAGACGTATCGGAATAATAGTTAATCCACTCTCTTTGGTTTGTCGAATCAACTTATTTATTTCTTTACGCTGAAGTAGCAATTTCCTGTCACGTCTCGGCTCATGATTATTATATGTTCCAAAAAAATAGGTAGCAATATTCATATTCTTCACCCACAATTCATTGTTAATAAAGGTGCAATATGTATCTGTTAGTGAAACTTTACCATCTCGAATTGACTTAATCTCCGTCCCAAACAGCTGAATACCGACCGTATATCGCTCAATCAATTCGTAGTCAAAAGTTGCACGTCTATTTCTAATATTTATATTTGAAGTTCGCTTCATTCTATTTTTTATTCAATATTCTTTTTACAAAAATAAGAAATTTATTCCAATCTTCTTATCAAGACAGTTATGATTTATGATTATATAAAAAACAACTTGTTTCGCAATGATGAAACAAGTTGTTCTTAAAAACTTATCTAATTACTTTGCTTTTTATGTCGTAATCTCTTTCTTTTTTCGTCCAAAATCTTTATCAATTTTCAAAAATGGAATAATCAGAAGCGTAGGAATTGTACAAATCATCACAAAGATAAAGAAGTGGCTGTAACCTATCAACTCCTGCAACCAACCAGCCATCATACCGGGAAGCATCATTCCTAAAGCCATAAATCCTGTTGCAATGGCGTAGTGAGCTGTTTTGTGCTCCCCATCCGCAAAATAAATCAGATAAAGCATATAGGCTGTGAACCCAAATCCATAGCCAAATTGCTCAAACGCAACTGCCAAATTGATAAAAAACATATTGTCTGGCATTACCATTGCCAAATATACATAAGCTGCATTAGGTAGTGTAATGCTCAAAGCCATTGGCCAAATCCAATACTTTAAACCTTTTCTGGACGCAGCAACTCCTCCTATAATTCCACCCAGTGTAAGCGCAATAATCCCAACCGTTCCATACACAAACCCAACTTGCCCAGTTGTCAAACCCAAGCCACCAAGTTCGCGTGTATCCAGTAAAAATGGAGATGCAAGCTTGACTAACATCGCTTCGCTCAATCGGTATATCAGCATAAAAGCAAGTGCAAGCCCGATTCCTTCTTTTTGAAAAAAGGAAGAGAATGTTTTTCCAAACTGTTTCATGATTTCACTTGCTGGATGCGATTGTGGTGCATCAGAAGCTGATTTCGGCAATGCAAATCGATGATATACAAAAATCAACACAAAGAATCCAGCTAAAATATAAAAGGTAATACTCCAAGCCAAGGGTAAGTTACCTGAAACTGCTGATAGGGAGGCTGACACTTCTTTATCCAATTTTCTGTCAATCTGCACAAGCAAATAAGCAGGTTTATCCCAATTATTCTCATTAAATACAAAACGCTCGCCACTTATTAGCGAAATACTTTTGTCTCCACTCGAAAATCGGGTATTCAACACCATCTCTTCGCCGTGTTTTGGTTTTGCACTCAAGGATACCGCTATCAAACCTGCATTTCCCTGCAAATTGCTTGACAACAGTTGTTCCTGCTTGTTTTTATTTTCTCCAAATTTATCTTTTAGAAAATTTTCAAGAGGTTTAGATACACTTTTTGCCCACCAAGATATTTTAGCATCTGAATCAACTTTTATTGCCGAAATGTTTTCTGTGCTTACAAATCCATTCAGCTCATTTTGTTCTTTGACAAAAGTTTTTAATTCATTAAGTTCTTCGCTACTAATATTTTCGGTTGAAAGGGTGAGTTTTTCTGGGAAAGCATAAAAATAAACATCATTATTATCTTGAACATTTAATCGATTAAGCTCAGGAATAATAATCTCATTTTTCACTTCATTACTTGTTTCAATATTAATCTTTAATGGCTCGATTCCAGTTGAAACTTCCAAAGCTCCTGCTAATATTATTAGCAATCCTTGCCCTGCAATCATTGCTAAGCGATAAAATGTGCTTCGAATACCTACAAAAAATGATTGTTGAGAATCATCCAATGCGAGCATATAAAAGCCATCGGCTGCTATATCATGTGTGGCAGAACTAAATGCCAATAACCAAAAAACAGCAAGTGTAGCCTGAAAGTAAAATGGAGCAGGAATAAAAAAGGCTACTCCTCCCAAACCTGCACCTATAAGCAGTTGCATCGATATTATCCACCAACGTTTGGTCTTAATTAAATCAACAAAAGGACTCCAAAAAGGCTTAATCACCCATGGTAAATAGAGCCAACTTGTATATAAAGCGATATCTGTATTGGATATTCCAAGTCGCTTATACATAATTACCGCTACTGTCATAACGATTACATATGGTATCCCTTGCGCAAAATAGAGAGTAGGAATCCAAGCCCAAGGAGAGCGACTTTTTATGTTTTTCACTGTTTTATTCATTTGCCCGATATAAGATTAAAGATACATTAAAGCACTAAAATTGAAATTCAGTCTTACAAATGTAATAAAACAATATTGAAACTTTAATTTTTATACTGATTATTTAGTAAACTTAGAAAATCACTCTATATTTATTTCAAAATTTCAGTTATTCGTAACAAAACAACACAATTTGTCAACACAAACATATTTTTATTACTATTTCGACATTGCTTACAAATATTTCAATATAAAAGAGAGTAGCAATTACCACACAGGACAACATATTTAGCCAAATTGATATAAATCACGAGCATTTAGAAACAATAATTTATGATTTCATCATTTTCATAACAATTTGAAACCTCTACGTCCTATATAAAGGGATGCTGTTAAATATGCACAAAGCTATAAGTTTATTCTATCCTTTACTTTCAATTGATGAAATTAAACAGTATTTTTGTTGCAAGCAAATCATATTTTATGCATTTCATGAAAAACATATTGTTAGTTGTCGCTATTTTGACACTCTCTTTTCTAGAAGCTCGTTCTATAAGCCAAGAGGTCATTGTTGGAGCAGCTCAAACCAAGCTCTATCTCCCTTTATTAAAAAAACAAAGGGTAGCTCTCTTTTCAAATCATACAGGTGTAGTTGGAAAGGAGCACACACTTGACTTGCTAATAAGAAATAAAATAAATGTAACTGCCATATTTTCCCCTGAACATGGATTTAGAGGAGATGCTGATGCGGGAGAACATGTTGACAGCTCAGTTGATAAGAAAACGGGTGTAGCAATTCTTTCTCTTTATGATGGTAATTCAGGGAAGCCCAGTAATGAAAGCATGAATGAATTTGATGTTTTGGTGGTTGATATTCAAGATGTTGGTCTACGATACTACACTTACTATATTTCGATGGTAAGGTTGATGGAGTCTTGTGCCGAAAATCAAAAAAAAGTTATTATTTTAGACCGCCCCAATCCAAACGGTTTTTATGTGGATGGACCTATTCTCGATATGAAACACAAATCAGGTGTGGGTTGGTTGCCCATTCCGATTGTTCATGGTATGACTTTAGGAGAGCTAGCTCTGATGGTAAATGGTGAGAATTGGCTACCAAATAATTTACAATGTGATGTGACCGTTATTACATGCAAAAACTATACGCACCAAACGCGCTATAAGCTACCCATCCCACCATCTCCTAATTTACCCAACATGAAGTCTATTTATCTTTATTCATCCACTTGTTTTTTTGAAGCAACTCCAGTAAGTTTAGGACGTGGAACAGATAAGGCTTTTCAGGTTTATGGACATCCAAATATGCTTGGTTATGATTTTTCATTCACACCAAGAAGTGTAGTAGGTGCTAAATATCCACCTCAATTGAATAAAGAGTGCTATGGCGTCGATCTAAGTGATATACCAGACGAAGAGATTATTAAAAAGGGTATCGACTTGAGTTATCTTATTGATGCTTACCAGAATTTAAATTTAGACGATCATTTTTTCAGGCCTTTTTTTGAGAAATTAATTGGAGTAGATTACGTGCGTAAAATGATAAAGGAGGGTAAATCTGCAGAAGAGATTCAATCAATTTGGAAAAAGGATGTTGAAAGTTTTAAAGAGCAACGAAGACCCTACCTATTATATAAGGAGTAAAAGTTCCATATTTATGAGAATAAACAAGAGTGTTAAACAACAATTCGAAGTTTAATCACTTTGTTTTTTAGCAAGCTAAAAATAAAAATTAAGAAAATGATAAATTGTATGCAATCTCACTTTTATATACACATTAAAACTTTTATCTCTAAAGGGTGGAAGGATAAATCAATGAAAATAAAACTCCTTACTGCACTACTTTTTATTTTCAACATCCATCTTGTATGGTCTGTTGAACCTTTCCGCTTTGCACTTCTCACCGATATCCACATTCAGGA
>CAYFTO010000078.1:0-9174 GCA_964346125.1 uncultured Paludibacter sp. | reverse complement strand
GGATGTGATATTTGCAACGATGTTTGTCCTTGGAATAAAACACGTGCAAAACCAAGTAATATTAAGCAGTTTGAACCTGTAGAGGAAATTATGCAGTGGGAGAACACAGATTGGGAAGAAATGGATAAACCAACTTTCAAAAAGATATTTAAGAGTTCAGCCATACAACGAGCTGGATTTAAGAAGTTAAAAGAAAACATCTCTTTTGCAATGAAGTCTGCTGAAGCTTCAAATGAAGAAACAGATAAAAGTACTGAGAAATAAAAAAGCTTATATTAAAATTGACAAGTATTTTCAAAGATAATATCTACTGGCAAATGTTTACCACATTTGTTCGAATTGGTTCATTCACATTAGGAGGTGGGTATGCTATGATACCTTTGATTCAAAAAGAGGTGGTCGATAATAAGAAATGGATGGATAATTCTGAGTTTATCGATATGTTGGCCTTGGCTCAATCAGCGCCAGGCGTTATGGCTGTAAATACCGCTATATTTGTAGGCTACAAAATACGAGGTCTGAAAGGTAGTTTAGTCACGACGCTTGGCAGTGCTTTACCTTCATTTATAATCATATTGTTGATAGCCATGGTATTCACTAATTTTAAAGAGAATACATTTGTTGAGCGTATTTTCAAAGGAATTAGACCTGCTGTAGTAGCTCTAATAGCAGCTCCGCTATTTAGCATGTCAAAAGTGGCAGGAATAAACTGGAAAAATATTATTATCCCTATCGCTACTGTCACATTAATCTATTTTCTTGGTATCTCGCCTATATGGGTAGTATTAGCGGCTATCATAGGTGGTATATCGTATGGATTATTGCAAGAAAGATTTGTTAGAAAAAATAAAGAATGAATTACGAAGTTTACATACAGCTTTTTATTGCATTTTTCAAAATTGGACTTTTTGGTTTTGGAGGAGGATATGCTATTATATCACTGATTCAAGATGAAATAAACCGCTATGGTTGGCTATCATCAAGTGAATTTACCGACATCATTGCAATTTCTCAAATGACACCAGGTCCTATTGGTATAAATAGCGCCACCTATGTTGGATATACAGCATCAGGTACTATTCTTGGATCTATTGTAGCAACATTCGCAATCGTTTTGCCTTCTTTTATTATTATGATAGGATTGGTGAAGTTCTTTTTCATCTTGCACGGTAACAAATACATGTCTTTCGTATTTTTAGGTTTACGCCCTGTAGTAATAGGTCTAATTGGTGCCGCTGCAGCAATCTTAATGAATAGAGAAAATTTCATCGACTATAAAAGCATAATAATCTTTCTAACTGTTTTTTTAGCATCATTTAAAATGAAAGTCCATCCTATTTTATTAATTGTTTTGGCTGGTGTTGTGGGTGTATTGCTTTATTAAAATATTTCATCATAATAGGCACATAAAAAAAGCAATATAAAGTAAAAGTGCACATTCTCTTGCACACTATGATACAATGTGTGCGCTTTTTAACAATTTTAGTCACACTTTTACCTACATTTTTAAAAATCATGCCTATCTCTTGCTAAATGCGAAAAATTATTCCTAATTTTGTCTGAAATAATTCCTAATTGAAAGAGTTTTAAGATGAAAGAAGTTATTCCTGCTGTTGATAGAAAAAAGCTAAAAGAGGAACTTACTGAAAAAATTTTCCTGCGCCCAACCAACAAAGGCGGTAACCTAATATATGTAACGGACGCACATCGTTCTCCCAATATTATGCGCGAAATTGGACGTTTACGTGAAATTGCATTTCGCTCGTGGGGAGGTGGCACAGGCGACAAGATTGATACAGATGAGTTTGACTTTCTGAAAAAGCCATTCAAACAATTGATTGTGTGGGATCCTGAAGAAGAAGAAATAATTGGTGGATATCGGTTTTTAGAGGGACGCAATGCTGAAATAAAGGAAGACGGACAACCCAGATTAGTCATGTCAAACCTATTCACATTCAGTCAAAATTTTCTTGACAATTACTTAGAACAATCTATAGAATTAGGACGTGCATTTGTACAACCTGACTACCAAACTGCTAAAATGGGGATAAAAAGCCTTTTTGCATTAGATAATCTATGGGATGGATTAGGAGCATTGGTTCATAGAGACAAGCGATCTAAATATTTTATTGGTAAAGTTAATATCTATAAAGAATATCCAAAATTAGCACGAGAACTGCTTTATGAATACATGGCACTTCATTGCCCAGATCCTGAGCAATTGGTTTTTCCTAAAGTTCCTATTGAAGTAAGTAAAGAGAGTAAAAAAATTGCACAAGTGGTCTTAACCGAAAAAACAGCAAGAGATAACTATAAAGCTCTTCAAAAAACGGTTCGCAATATTGGAACAACTGTTCCACCTATGTTCAATGCATACATTGGATTAACGGATACGTTAAAAATGTTTGGAACAATGATTGACCCTGATTTTGGTGGAACTTACGAATCTGCTATTATGCTAACAATGAACGACTTGATTACTTCGAAAAAAGAACGCTACATTGAACCTTATAAGCAGTTTTTACGACACAAACTCAATGAAAAACGAGCAGCCAAACAAGCTGCTAAAATTGCAAGACATAAAAAAAGGAGCAAAGAGAGACAGAATAAGAAAGACAGCGATAAATAACAGTTAGCTTACTTTTATTTAAATTTCATCACAAAAAAACAGCGTATTGCCCTATAGCATTTTATCGCAGTTGAAGGAACTACAATATTTTAAAATCATCTGATCTTAAAAGTTCCTCGTCTGCTTGCGTCCAACTTAGATTGAATAATTCTGATTTTTCAAACCAATCAAATTGGATATGTTCTGACAAACGAATATCACCTGATATCATCTCACAGACAAAAGGAATTAATTTAATTTTAAAATCGGGATAAGTATGCATAATTGCGTTCAACTGATTAGTTGGCGCAATTACAATATTCAGTTCTTCTTTTATTTCACGAATAATACACTCTTTATCGCTTTCAAACGGCTCAACCTTACCTCCAGGAAACTCCCACTTCATAGGATGACGCATCTTACCGCTACGTTTAACGGCTAATATTTTATCTTCGTGCTTAATGATAGCACAGCATACATGTAGAATCTTCATAAATGCAAAAATACATAATGTAAACTATTAATTCATCAATAATCTACAAAACTGTCAATCATAATCAATTATTGATACATATATCAAGCTTTTTTTGTAATTTTGAAATTTAAAATATTTTTACGAAAATGAAAAGAATTTCTTATATATTATTAGTTACTACTTTACTTATCGTTTCAGCATCAAGCTGTGATCGTGCCAAACGCGAACAAGCCGTAAAAACTCTAACAATCGGCGTAATGGCATCTATGGACTATTTGCCTATTGCCGTGGCACAAGCCAATAATTATTTTGAAGAGGAAGATATTATTGTGAATATTCAAAAGTTCTATTCCGCCAACGACCGCGATGCTGCTCTACAGAGTAATAATTTAGATGGTGCCATCATTGATTACACTGGAGCCGCAATTCAGCGCGCTGGAGGAGTTGACCTTTTTCTCACTTCTCAGTGTGACGGAACTTTCGAATTGATTGCAGGGAAAGATGTTGAAATAGAAACAGCTGACGACTTTAATAATAAAATATTTGCTGTTTCTCGTAATACAGTTGTTGATTTTTGTACCGACATGCTTTTAGAGGATAAAGGCGTAAAATTAAGTAGTATTGAAAAGTCTGAAATCAATAAAATACCCCTTCGCTTAGAAATGCTACGTAATGGAAAAATAGACATGACCGTGCTGCCAGATCCATTTGCAAGTTTAGCAAAAGCTGATGGCGCTCAATTTGTCAATTCTTTAGAAAACATCGACTACTTTGTAACCGGACTTGTTTTTATGCATAAATCTATTTTGATTAAAGAGAGTACCATTCGTGCTTTTTATAAAGCTTATAATCGAGCCGTTGCTGATTTACAAGAAAAACCCATAGAAGCCTTTCATAATATCCTAACGAGCGAAATTGGATTCACTGAAGCATCTTTAAATAACTTGCAGCTACCCAATTATCAAAAGGCAAGAAGACCAAAGGGTAAAGACTTGCAAGCTATAAATACTTGGTTAGTAGAACGCCAATTAGTAAATGAGGATTTTGACATTTTTAAAATGGCAGAGATAACCCGTTTGTGGGATAAATAGATATTAATTGAATCTGAATTTTGTTGCAAGTAAAAGATATAAGCATCTCATTTGGAAAAAATCTAATCTTAGATCAGATTTCTTTCGACCTACCCAAAGGTGAGATATTGGCCATTATGGGTGAATCAGGAAGCGGTAAATCAACTTTACTTAATTTGATTTCGGGTGTAATAAAAGCTTCATCTGGGGAAATTCTTTTTCAAAACAAAGCAGTCGATTCTTACATTAAAGCCTATGTTCCTCAAAATTTGGGTTTGCTTCCTTGGAAAAAAGTAAGAGATAATATCTTCTTAGTCAAAAAGATAAACCAAAGCTTGGGCATTTCTGAAAATGAGGCTGATGAAATAATACGCGAACTGGGTATTGAAAAATTACTCGATCGTTATCCTGCTGAGCTTAGTGGCGGACAAAGGCAACGTGTGGCTTTGGCAAGGCTCTTTGTTTCGCAACCCGATATTCTTTTGATGGATGAACCATTTTCGGCATTAGATACATTTACTGCCGAAGTTTCACGCAATCTTTTTCTCGATTTATGGAAAAAAAGAAAAACCACAAGCATCATTACTACGCATAATTTGGAAGATGCCATTCAATTAGGACGACATATTTTGATAATAAGTAGTTCGCCTGGTAGAGTTTCTAAAATTATTCAAAACCCACTTTTTGAAAAAGGTGCAAGCCGAAATGAACGTGATTTTTTTGAGTTTAGACAAAAAATCCGCAACGAAATAGCTAAAGAAATGAATAAAAAAGAGGCTGAAAATGAATACTAAAAAGCGTAAATCCATACAATTATTACTTTTGGGTGTTTTACTTTTCAATGCACTTTGGCTTGTAGCTTCGCTAATTTTTCACAACAAGGCTCTACCCAACCCTTTGGATGTATATGCTGTATATCCAAAAACTTTCAAATTAGGCATGGGCGAGCATATTTGGGCAAGTTTAAGACGTGTATTGATCGGAACGCTTATTTCACTTGTTATAGGGATAATCGGCGGGGTTTTGACTGCAATGAGCAAGCGGATTAATCAGCTATTAGAACCGCTTCTATACCTCTCCTACCCTATTCCAAAGTTAGCGTTAATGCCAATTGTGATGATTCTTTTCGGAATTGGCGAAACCACAAAAGTGGTAATGATTATTCTGATTATTGTTTTTCAGCTTATCATTTCCATTCGTGATTCTATACGGCGAATCCCTAAAGAGAATTATTATGTACTTTCATCTTTAGGTGCTACTCGTTATCAAGAAATCAGACACATTATGATACCTGGTGTGCTACCAGATTTACTTTCAGCCTTACGCATAACAGTAGGAATTGCTATATCAGTGCTTTTTGTAACAGAAACTTTTGGCACAGACAAAGGACTGGGCTTTTACATCGTTGATTCATGGATGCGTTTGGATTATATTACTATGTATGCAGGCATTGTAGCATTATCTGTAATAGGTTTTTTACTATTTTTGATTATAGATATTGCTGATGCTATATTCTGTCGTTGGGATAAAATATAGCAGTGAAAATATAAATTATCACTGCTATATCTATCTTAGTAATACGTTTCTTACAAATAACTTTAGTACAACTATTGACTATTAGTTTTGAACTTTTAGCTTTTAACTCTTGCTTATATATCAACTCTAAAGAAAGCCCCTGTATTCTGTATCGAATTTAATTGAGGAATATAATAGTCATAATTTGTACCAAAGCCTACAGTATATTTTTTATAGCTCATACCTAATCGAAGATAGAGCATAGCGCGTTCGCGCTGACTTTGCTCGAAATCGTAGCCATAAAACCCTTGAACACGCGTAAATAAGCGGAGATTATTAGCAACTTGAGGCTTATACTCAACAATACCAACAGTCTCTAAATTACTCCAGGGCTTAAAATTATAATAGGGATTGAACAAAAGCAACCAAGTAGGATTAGCATACGAAAAACTTGCTGAAACACCTGGAACAAAGCCTTTGTAAAAGTGATATTGCATGGTTGCGCCAGCTCCTACTAATTTATTAAATTGATATAAAAAAGAGTTGACAGAAACCACTTCTGCTGTGGCTGGCCTAAAATCATAATAAGTAGCTGCAGAAGTGATATTTGAGTAATGAAATTTACCTTCTATCTGCTTATTTATAGCAAATGTGAGCACAGCACGCTTATCTCCAAAAAGTGTTTCATAAGGAATTGGTGGCGTTGGTTTAACCTGTGCTGAAATTGACGTAATTAACAACAAAAAGAGTAATAAGTAACTTGTTTTTTTCATTTATGTTTGAAGTATTTATTGTGAACTTCTCATTAAACGAAATAGATTAAGTTTTGTTCAAACAAAAAGCACTTAAAACTCAGAAGTAAAATGGAATTTTATCTTATCAAAATCACTCTGTGCCATCTGAAGAACATAAGCCGAGTCAGCTAAAAACACATCACGCCCCTCTTTATCTCTTGCCATAAATTGACTTTTTCTCTTTTTGAAATTTTCTAACTGCATTTTATCATCACTTTCAATCCAGCAAGCTTTGTAAAGAGAAATTGGTTCCCATCGACACTTCGCACCGTATTCGTGAAGCAAACGATATTGAATCACCTCAAATTGTAGTTGTCCAACAGTTCCTATAATTTTTCGGTTATTAAACTGATTCACAAACAATTGAGCAACCCCTTCATCCATAAGCTGATTAATGCCTTTTTCTAATTGCTTTGTGCGCATTGGGTCGTCATTTTCAATATACATAAATAACTCTGGAGAGAAGCTTGGTAAGCCTTTAAAGTGCAATTCTTCACCCGCTGTAAGCGTATCGCCTATTTTGAAATTGCCGGTATCTGGCAAGCCAATTATATCTCCTGCATAAGCTTCTTCGACAGTCTCTTTTCGTTGCGCCATAAAAGCTGTAGGATTTGAAAATCTGAAGTTTTTACCGAAACGTACATGTCGAAAATTGACATTGCGTTCGAATTTACCCGAACATATTTTCAAAAATGCAATACTACTTCTATGATTTGGGTCCATATTAGCGTGTATTTTGAAAATAAAGCCCGAAAAATCGTTTTCTGAAGGCTCCACAATTCTTTCAATAGCCTGAACGGGTCTTGGTGATGGAGCTATATCGATAAAACAATCTAACAACTCTTTGATACCAAAATTATTGAGGGCACTTCCAAAAAATACAGGTGCTAACAAGCCATCTAAATAAAGGTCTTTATCAAAATCTTCATAAACACCCTCAATCAATTCGATATCATCACGCAATTGTACAGCATTTTTATCGCCTACCCGACTATCTAACTCCTCGCTATTTATATCCAATTCTATCGATTCACTTATATGTTGCTTACTTGGTGTATAAAGCTGGATATTATTTTCATAAAAATTATAAACACCCTTGAAAGTATCCCCCATACTTATTGGCCAGCTTAGAGGTCGAACTGAAATTCCAAGCTCATTCTCCAACTCTTCCAATATATCGAAAGGGTCTCTCCCTTCTCTATCCAATTTATTTACAAAAATGATAATCGGCGTATTTCGCATGCGACACACATTCATCAGTTTGCGAGTTTGCACTTCCACCCCTTTAGCTGCATCAACAACAACAATAACGCTATCTACAGCAGTAAGAGTACGAAATGTATCTTCGACAAAGTCTTGGTGTCCAGGCGTATCCAAAATATTAACTTTATGATCTCTGTAATCAAAACCCATCACAGAAGTAGCAACAGAAATACCTCTCTGTTTTTCTATTTCCATCCAGTCGGATGTTGCTGTTTTTCTAATTTTATTAGATTTTACAGCACCGGCTATATGTATTGCACCTCCAAAAAGGAGTAGTTTTTCTGTTAATGTTGTTTTACCTGCGTCAGGATGACTAATTACAGCAAATGTACGGCGCTTATTTATTTCAGACTTTAAACTCATAAGTTTTTAATAAGTTGGATAAAATTTTGAACTTGCAAAGTTAGTAGAATTTACGAGAATGGGCAAAAGATTGAAAATGAAAAAAACCGAGCCTTTCGACTCGGTTTTTAATAAAGATTGCAATCTTTGTTTTAGGATATTTTTATTTTACTAAAACTTTATGAGCAGTTTCTCCTACTTTAACGATATAGATACCATTTTGTAGGCGTATTGCACGATTGCTCATTTTTTGTCCATTAATAGAATAAACTTCAAAGCTATCTACTCCTTCTACTGAAATCATACGGTCTTGAACAATTATCTTATATGTTTCGCCATGAACTGTAGATACACTAGTGCCAATTTCCTCAACAAATACAAAAGTCCAAGCTGAAGCTGAACCTGCTGCTCCAGTCCAATTCACTATGTGAGAACCTGTATCTTGAGCGTGAATAGCATTTACACCTGTTGGCTTTATATTGAAGGAATATCCATCCTCTAATTGTACTAACGTAAAGTTATCTTCTACTTCTAAAGCTTCTGCCAACACTTTCCCGTCTAATCCGAAATAAGTATTTGGCTCAGCTTTATTTACAATATTAACTATCGCTGTTTTATCTTCATTCAATTCAAATCGGAACAACTGTGTATCATCTACTTCTTCTGCCTGTGCTTCAAAAGTGAATTTTTGATTAATTTCTCTTTCTCCTAATGATATTACTTTTCCATTTGCATAAGTATGAAGTGCTGTACTCTTAATCATAAACCAAGCATAATTATCTTCTTCTTTAGCTAATAATTTATCTATAGAGGTTTCTACTAACTGTCCAAAATCATTCATAGCTTCGGCTAGAGTAGCAATTGCATCAGTAAACTCTTCAGCTGTTGAATCTTCATTATCATGAATTGCTTGAGCTGCAAGGATTGCTTCTTCGAATGCTTCTTTAGCTTCTGTTGATACTTGATTGAAATAATCTCCTACAACTAATAGTTCATTTAGCTCATTTGCTTTCTCAAGTTGCTCTGTGAGTCCACCTTTATATAAATCAGCAACACTACCTGTATATTCTTCAACATACCATGCCGAAGGTGATCCTTGTCCTCCTA
>CAYFTO010000077.1:8164-9340 GCA_964346125.1 uncultured Paludibacter sp. | reverse complement strand
AACTATATGAAATATCTTTGATGCAGTTGAGTGGAAAAGTGGGCGATTATTTGGACTCAAAACATTGATTACCATCAAAAAAAACACTACTTTTACATAAACATTTTAAACTCTCTTTGCTATGCTTAAAAAAATAGTACTCCTTTTATCATTTTTATCATTTATAAGTATTTACTCTTTTTCTCAATTCAAACCAAATACCTACAAGGACAATTTAAAGACCTACAATCTTCCAAAGCATAAAATATACAAAAAAGGCTGGATAGATTTTAATAAAAACGGAAAAATGGATGTCTATGAAAATCCAAATGCCTCTGTTGATGAACGAGTTGAAGACCTTCTTTCGCAAATGAATATAGATGAGAAAACAAACCAAATGGTTACTCTCTATGGATATGGGCGGGTGTTAAAAGATGATTTACCACACAGCGGCTGGAAAGATGAACTTTGGAAAGATGGTATTGGTGCTATTGATGAGCACTTAAATGGTTTTGTGCAATGGAATTTACCTCCATCCACCAATCCTTACGTTTGGCCTGCCTCAAAGCACGCTTGGGCGCTGAATGAAGTACAACGATTTTTTATAGAAGAAACACGATTAGGAATTCCTGTTGACTTTACCAATGAAGGGATACGTGGTGTTGAGAGTTATATTGCAACCAATTTTCCAACGCAACTGGGCATTGGCACGACATGGAATAGATCTTTAGTTCGAAAAATTGGTGAAATAACAGGCAAAGAAGCTCGACTTTTGGGATATACCAATATCTATACACCTATTTTAGACGTTGGTCGCGACCAACGTTGGGGAAGGTATGAAGAGGTTTATGGTGAATCTCCTTTTTTGGTTGGTGAATTGGGTGTTGAAATGGCAAAAGGAGTGCAAAAAGATTATCAAGTTGCGGCTACAGCCAAGCACTTTGTAGCTTATAGCAATAACAAAGGAGCACGCGAAGGCTTTTCACGAGTTGATCCTCAAATGTCGTGGAGGGAGTTGCAAAACGTTCACTTATACCCATGGAAAAAAGTGATAAAAGATGCGGGTATTTTAGGCGTAATGAGTTCTTACAACGATTATGACGGATTTCCGGTACAAGGATCACACTTTTGGCTAACGGAAGTGCTTAGAGAGCAATTGGGTTTTAAAGGTTATGTAGTTTCAGACAGCGATGCAGT
>CAYFTO010000077.1:0-8064 GCA_964346125.1 uncultured Paludibacter sp. | reverse complement strand
ACATCACTTGATTTAACTGGTCGTCAGCAGGAATTATTAGAAGCCGTTTACAACACCGGAACACCTACAGTTGTAATTTTGATAAATGGGCGCCCTCAATCCATCAATTGGGCTGATAAATATGTTCCTGCCATACTTGAAGCATGGTATCCAGGTTCTCAGGGTGGAATTGCTATTGCTGAAATATTATTTGGAGACTATAATCCGAGTGGAAAACTAACTGTTACATTCCCAAAAACAGTTGGACAAATTCCTTTCAACTTCCCAAGCAAACCAGGCAGCCAAGTGGATGGTGGGCATGGAATTGGGCTTAAAGGAAATCAATCCAGAGCACACGGTGCTTTGTATTATTTTGGACACGGATTGAGCTACACTTCTTTTGATTATAAAAACCTACAATTATCATCAAAAAAGATTGGAACAAACGAATCTTTGAAAGTATCATTCGAGTTAACAAATTCAGGTGATGTTGGTGGTACTGAAATAGTTCAACTTTACACACGTGATTTAGTAAGTTCGGTAACTACTTTTGAGAAAAACTTAAGAGGATTCGAGTCTATCTACTTAGAAGCTGGCGAGACAAAAATGGTTGAATTTACTATTTTACCCGAACACTTAGAGTTACTTAATATCGATGACGAATGGGTAGTTGAGCCTGGTGATTTTAAGATTATGATAGGTGCATCTTCTGTTGATATAAGGCTCGAAGATAAATTTACTGTAGGTGAAAGCAGTAATATGTTGCAAAGAGAAGCCATACAAGTTATTTCAGATCCAATTTCAAATTCGGCTAAAAATGTACTTGACAAAAATGAAACAACTTGGTGGAAAGGATCAAAATCAAACTCCATAACCTTATCCGTAAGCAATTTGGAAAAAGTGGGTACACTTTCTGTAAGTTTTGCTGAAGACAGTAAAATTGGTTCTGAATTTATGATTCAGTTATCAAGTGGCGGGGGACAGTTTTTGAATGAACACACTGCAAAAGTAGATGCTTCACGAAAATTCAAATTAGAACTTAATCGCTCAGGTGTGAGTGACATCCGATTTTTGATTGAGAGCGGAGAAATATCCATTAGCAATATGGAAATTAAGTAGTTTCACATAATTACTGGATACTGTTTTTGAAACTATTTCATAGAATATTCTTCGCATAAAACCTATGGGTTCAATGTACAAAAAAACCGCTTGACAATGTCTTGCGGTTTTTTTTATCTATGCAGAATTGCACTAAAAGTCTGTACTGAAAGCTACTTTTATCAAACAAGTCAAAAGTCAATATCACAAGAATCGATAAGAGAAGCCAATACTAAGTAGCTCCTTATATTGAATTTTGGATTTTTCACCTTCTTTCAAAATAATTGTATTATCAAAACGTGGATTAATCTGCAAACGAGCAGTTAGGAATCGATTAATCACAAAGTTATTGACGATCTCCATATCTATTTCCACCTTTTTATAATCGGTGTAGAACGATAAACGAGAGTCAAAATTCCAATCTCGCATTGGTTTAAGTTTCAACTCAGATCGCATTGTACTACCAAATTGCTTCAACTGATTCTCACCTTTCTGAATACCAAATTGATTTGGATTTATATTCACAGTGTCATTCAAATAGATGTATTTAAACGACAGAGGGGCCAATGTGAGTGAGAAAGATTTATATTTATAATCCATACCAACCCCTACATTTGCTCGAACAGGTGTTAAAAGACGTGAGCGCAGATTCTCCGAATCAAACGATTGATAGTTATTAAAAAGTTGCGTTAATGCTTCTCCTGAAATCGAATAGTACCAATTTCCACTTGCTCTTACACCAAACTTTGTATTGAATCGTAGCATATCGTCATTAATATTCAACTTGCGAAGTGCTCGATCTGATTGAACATTGTTATAGCCTAAACGCCATTCCATTCGGTTTTCCCAAATTACATTCTTTTGATTATTATAGTTTAACTCCCCATTCAAGATTGACAAGAAAGAGTAGTTGCTATTTCCCCCTTGGTGCCAATTACTAGACACATGATTTTGAGAGAATTGAAGAAGCGCATTTGCTTTTTTAATCCAATATTTACGCTTGATTTGGTTAAGAGATATTTTATCTTCTATCTTTATCTTTTCGTCAATGACATGAATAGTTGTTACTTCTGCCCCACTGATAGAACGAAGTGTAAACTTACTAATATCAGGCAAATTGTCTATCCTATTCTTATAACTATAAAGTGAGTTTGCTGTCAAATAACTCCTTGCACCTTGATGCAATTGAGACACAAAGCTTTCACTACTCTCATACTTACTTGAAGTTAAACTAAGTGGATCATAAATTTCACCGTAAAATAAATTAGTATAATCAAACTCACTTTGTTTTACTGGATTTAATTTCCACCCAAAATGGACTAAATCTATCAATAAGGGATTATTAGCATAAAGAAGATGCTGATAACGAGAAAGTGGCTTCTGAGTATTTATTATAGAATCAGCCTTATGAATAATAGTCTGCACATCAAGCAAAGCGATCGTTTTTTCACTTTCGGAGATAAAATCTGAAAGCATAAACAATGAATCTCTTTTCGTTGACTCAAATATTATATACTCATAAGCAGGTTTTACAATCGAATCATCAGCAATTTCAGGCAAATCCTTTAATCTAATTGTTTCACCCAATTCCGTTTGAATAGAATCCAATTGTAAAGAATCTCTCATAAATATAAGAAACTCTAAATCATCATAAGTAAGATGACTTAAAGTATCTTTTTCATGCGTTGATATAGCATCAATATATTTGATTTTCTTTTTTTGAAGATACAGTTCTTCTGCATTAACTGTCAAAAACGGACTGACAAATCCAATAATAAATAATAATATATATTTCAAAAATTCATTCATAATAGTAATAAAAACCTATTCTTTTCTAAGTAAATTATATTCGACATACATGACTTAATCATTATGATCGAATAGCGTTGGTGAATCCTTTTCCAAGCGACTTATCACTTCAACCATCAAAACCTCACGAAAAAGTTTTGATTTGTTTTTTATATTGTATTTTTTGAGATATCTGTCTAAGGCTTTTTGCTCATGATTGTTTAACATAAATGTACAACGATGCTTTCTTGTAGTAACTCTATTTTCTGTTATAATTTTCTTTTTACTCATTTTCACCGGAATTATCATTTATTCTACAAAAATACCACATTCTTAGCATACAAACGAAACAATCCATCCAATTAGCAAATAAAAACATATAAAATATAAGCAATTAACTAGTTTTCTCAATTCAAAAGCTTAAGTTTGCGTATAGTCTAGTTTTAATAACATCTAATAATCCCATTAAAAGTAATCGTATGGCAGACCATAACAAAACAGGTAATGAGGGAGAAGAACAAGCTCGCATCTACTTACAACAAAAAGGGTACCAAATCAGACACTGCAATTGGCTTAGTGGAAAATTAGAGTTGGATATTGTGGCTGAAAAAGATGGCTGGTTAGTTGTAGTTGAAGTAAAGACTCGTTCTACTGAAATATTTGAGCATCCAAAAGAGGCTATAACACCTCGGAAAATAAAAAACATCATCAATGCTACTCATGACTATATTATGGAATATGACTGGCAAGGAGAAACACGCTTTGATGTAATAGCCGTTATACGGAAAGGACAAAAGTATAAAATAGAGCATATAGAAGATGCTTTTATGCCTCCTTTAAATTGAAACTCACTCACAATCCATATCAATTTGAAATAAAATACAATCTCTTTTATTTTTAGAATTCGATTATTTATTGTATAAGTCAAATAAAAATGTGGTTAAATTGCTATAATGCACTTTACAAGTTCAATAAGTTTGAGTATTTTTGCAGATTAGAAGGAATAAAAAAAGAATATTTAATTCATTCAATACAAATATATAGCAACAACAGACAAATACAATTATTGTCACTAAACCTTAACTATCAAAACAAAAAACAAAATGGGAACAATTGAAAAAAATGTAGCTAAAAAACTTTTGAGCGTAAAAGCTGTAAAGCTTCAGCCAAAAAATCCTTTTATTTGGGCATCAGGCATCAAATCACCAATTTATTGCGATAATAGAAAAACGCTTTCTTATCCTATCGTACGTACATATATAAAAAACTTACTTGTAAAAACCATCATGGAGGAGTATCCTGACGTTGAAGTAATTGCAGGTGTTGCCACAGGCGCTATTGCTCAAGGTGCTTTAGTAGCAGAAGAATTAGGTTTACCTTTCATATATGTCCGCTCAAGTCCAAAAGATCACGGTCTTGAAAATCTCATCGAAGGAGATTTGAAACCAAAACAAAAAGTGGTTGTGATTGAAGACTTAATTTCAACTGGTGGAAGCAGCTTAAAAGCTGTTGAGGCGATTCGCAAAGATGGCTCTGAAGTTCTTGGCATGGTAGCTATTTTTACATATGGTTTTGACACTGCTCAGAAAAAATTCAATGATGCAAATGTAAATCTAACTACTTTAAGCAATTATCAGGCTGTACTTGAAGAGTCATTCAACACCAAATATATCACGAAAGAAGATTTAAAAACTTTGGAAGAGTGGAGAAAAAACCCTTCAGAGTGGAAAAATTTATAACATTAAAATATGACTACATACGAAAGTGAGATAAAGTATATCAATAAAAATCAAGAAGACGTTTTCGCTATTTTGAGTGATTTGAATAATATCGAACAGTTAAACAAGTTACAAAATAGCACGCAAACCATTGATAATAATATATCCGATTATCTGCAAGATGTATCATTTGATTCAGATTCAATTAACTTCAACGTTACCGGTATAGGAAATATAGGTTTACGTATCATAGAGCGAGAGCCCTCAAAAACCATCAAGTTTGCAACTGAAAACTCACCTATGAATGCAAATGCTTGGATTCAACTTTTGCCTATGAGTGGACAGCAGCAAACAAAAATGAAAATCACACTCAAAGTCGATTTGCATATGATGGTTAAAATGATGCTTAATGACAAGTTAAAAAAGGCTGTCAACAAAGCTGCTGATACAATAGTAAATGCATTGAATGAAAAAGAGATAATTCAATAATAATAGAATAAAGAAAAAAGGACAAAGGGATGAAACTCTGGGATAAAGACACACAAGTTGACAAAAAAATTGAAAGCTTCACAATTGGTCGTGATCTTGAAATGGATTACTTCTTAGCTAAACACGATATATTGGGTTCGATGGCTCATGTTAAAATGTTAGAATCAGTTGGACTGCTAAAACAAGAGGAACTGACAATTTTAATAAACGAACTTAAAAATCTTTATAAACAAGCGGCTTCAGGAGAATTTATTATTCAAGAAGGAGTGGAAGATGTGCATTCTCAGGTTGAATTACTATTGACCAAAACCTTAGGTGAAGTAGGAAAGAAGATTCACAGTGGACGTTCTCGTAATGACCAAGTTTTATTGGACTTAAAACTTTTTACACGTGAAAAAATCGAAGAAGTTGTCAATGCAGTTTCATCACTTTTTGATACGTTAATCAAGCAAAGCAATCGTTATAAAGACGTACTTATGCCTGGTTATACCCACCTTCAGATAGCTATGCCATCTTCTTTTGGTTTGTGGTTTGGCGCCTATGCTGAAAGTTTAGCTGATGATTTGCAGATGTTGTTAGCAGCTTGGAAAATTACAAATCGAAATCCTCTTGGTTCAGCCGCAGGATATGGTTCATCTTTTCCGTTAGATAGACAAAAAACAACTGAGCTTCTTGGCTTTGATTCAATGAATTACAATGTTGTTTATGCCCAAATGGGTCGTGGAAAAATGGAACGTACAGTTTCAACTGCCTTAGCTTCAGTGGCATCTACTGTATCAAAATTAGCTTATGATGCTTGCCTTTTCTCTTCACAAAATTTCTCTTTTATCAAACTTCCTGACCAATTTACAACGGGTTCAAGCATTATGCCGCATAAGAAAAACCCCGATGTCTTTGAGCTGACTCGTGCTAAATGCAATGCAATACAAGCATTACCACAACAAATAACACTGATTACTAACAACTTGCCTTCTGGTTATTTCCGTGATTTACAAATAATAAAAGAAGCATTTATACCTAGTTTTGAAAACCTACTAAACTCGCTTGAAATGACAACTTTGATGATGGAGAGCATCGAAGTGAATCAAAACATATTGGATAATCCAATGTATGATTTCATATTTAGTGTAGAGGAGGTAAATAATATGGTCTTAGATGGAGTAGCTTTCAGGGATGCGTATAAAAAAGTTGGCCTAGATATTGAAAAAGGGAAATTTAAACCCAACAAAGAGATCCACCACAGCCACGCTGGGAGTATCGGGAATTTAATGAATGACGAAATAAAAGCTTATAAAGAGAGTGTTTACAAGGAATTTTCGTTTAACAAAGTGCAGCATGCTATTAAAAATTTGCTTTCATAAAAAGCTAGTTATTAATATCACATCGATAAAGCTAAAGTAAAAATAGAGATTTTAACGCCCTTGCTTTCTTGCAATACTTTAACGCAAGATTCAAGAGTTGAGCCTGTTGTTAGCACATCATCCACTAAAAGAATATGTTTGTTTTCAAAACGCTCAATATCTCTTATTGCAAATACATCTTTCGTGTTTTCATAACGCTCAAAAACTGACTTATCCGTTTGAGAAGTCTTTTCAAGAGCTCGATAAAGATTATCACAAACAAGTTCTTTGTGCATCATTTCGGCAATACCCCTTGCAATCATTTCACTTTGATTAAATCCTCTTTTTGCTTCTTTTTTCTTATGAATTGGTACAGGAACAATAACATCAATAGTACGAAAAGCGGCAGATTCTAAAAGGTCTGCAGCTGCAATCCTACCAAATAAAACGCCAATTTCTTTATTGCCTCGGTATTTCAAATCATGAATGACATATTGAAATGCGGATCCTTTATTGAAAAAGAAAAATGAACTAGCTCGCTCGATTTCCACTTTCCCCCAAAATCGCATCTCTACTGGATTTCCTTCTTTTAAATGATAATTAGTACGAGGAATATCATTCAAACATAAGAGACAAATCTGTTCTTCCCCTTTTATTAAGGTTTCACTACAAATCAGACAATTATTTGGGTAAAATAAATTCAGCAAAGATTTGAATAAACTTCTAATCATATCAGTTAAACAAGCAGATAATTTTCGGCACAAAAATTATTAAGCCAACAATAGCAACAAAAATTGCAACAATCAACACTGCCCCAGCAGCTACATCTTTTGCTTTTCCAGCCAATGGATCCTGCTCTGGAGAAACTTTATCCACCAAGGTTTCAATAGAAGTGTTAATCATTTCAGCTGAAAAAACTATAGCAAAGCATATCAGAACAATCAACCACTCTGTTACAGATATTTTAAGAAAAAGACCAAAGAAAACTACGAATACAGCAATGAAAAAATGAATTTTCATATTTAGTTCACTTCTAAAAGCTGCCAGAATTCCTTTCCATGCAAAACTAAAGCTTCTTAGTGATTTTTTGAGCGGCGTCATCTTTATACTTTCTTGGTTTGATACAAATATAATATTTATTTTTAATCAAACAGGATAAATAATTTCATTAATGATTAAATAAAATAGTATTAATAAAAAAAGCTAGCTCTCTTTCATAGAAAACTAGCCCTTTTTGAACAAAAACAATTAATTATAATCAATTAAAATTATGATTAAATTATTTATTATTTTACACGCTCTACGTATGAACCATCACGCGTGTCAACACGAATCATTTCACCTTCATCTATAAATAACGGCACTCTTACTTCTACACCCGTTTCTAAAGTTGCAGGTTTCATAGCATTTGTAGCAGTATCTCCTTTTAGTCCAGGCTCTGTGTAAGTAACTTGAAGATTAACATGAAGAGGAAGCTCTGCGAATAATACTCTTTCAGATTCAGCATGAATAACAACATCGACCTCCATGCCTTCTTTAAGAAAATCTACTCCTGTTACCAAATCTTTAGCTATTGGCGCTTGCTCATAAGTTTCCATATTCATAAAGTTATATCCCATATCATCTTGATATAGATATTGATAGGTGTGACG
>CAYFTO010000076.1:0-9692 GCA_964346125.1 uncultured Paludibacter sp. | reverse complement strand
TAGTTTATACTTGCAGATGAAGAGCACGAGCCTCATCAAGATTTATAGAAATATTTTTTATCAAAAAGAGAAATTAAAGAAACACACAATAGTATAAAAACGATATTAGCAATTCATAAAAAAGGGAATAATAGCTTTAGCTAATATTCCCTTTTATTATTTGGTTTTACCTTATATCCTTGTGTTTAGTACATGATATAAAGCTTCTAATTAATCAGTCTCTTTGGCTTTGAATGTTTGCCATAAGAAGAAGCTTATCAGGGCTACAAACGCTACCAAAGCTGTTACTTGGGCTCCAGTACCAGACATATCTGACCACACATTTAGATTAAGTGCATTGGCATCTTTCGTAAAGAAGATTATCAAAGCTCCAATAACTCCAAAGAGAGCAGCCCCTGCTATAAATCCTGATGAAATAAGTATTCCACGCTGATGACGTGCATTGGTCAATTTCTCATTTTTCTTATTCTTATTGATAAAGTGATTCAACAAACCTCCCACAATAAGCGGTGTATTAAGCTGCAATGGAATAAACATCCCTAAAGCAAATGGCAAAGGTGGTATGCCCAACCAATTGATAAGAATAGCCATTACCGCACCAATTGCTAAAAGCATCCAAGGTGCACCAGTACCTGACATTAAAGGCTCAATAATAGCCGCCATTGCGTTAGCTTGAGGCGCAACCATTGGGTCGGGATGAGTTTCTGTTGCCACAAAACCGTAAGCCTCATTCAAGATAAAGATAACAGCTCCAACGGTTGCTGCTGAAACCAATGTTCCCAAGAACTTATACGACTGCTGCTTGATAGGCGTAGTACCTAACCAATAACCCACTTTCAAGTCGGTTACAAAACCACCTGCCATCGATAAAGCTGTACACACAATTCCACCAATAATAAGACCACTTACCATTCCTTGCCACCCTTTCAGACCAACAGAAACAAGAATTACGGATGAAAGAATCAAAGTCATCAAGGTCATACCTGATACGGGGTTTGAACCCACAATAGCAATCGCATTAGCCGCAACAGTAGTAAATAGGAATGAGATTACTGTAATAGTAATTAAAGCTACAACAGCTTGCAATAAAGTAACTTTTACGCCAATTAATAAAAACACAAAAACTGCTATCAACGTAAGGAATAGGAAAAGCATCACAAAGGACATTTTTAGGTCTTTTTGCGTACGTTCCACCTTTTCTTCACTTGCAGCACCTTTAGCTTTCTTACCACCACCAACAGCAAGTTTGAAAGCATCACCAATCACACCCGATGATTTGATAATACCAATAATCCCTGCCATCGCAATAGCTCCAATACCAATCGGACGTACATACTCTGCAAAAATATACTCAGGACTCATTGCTGCAAATGGATTAACTCCACCGCTTGCTGTCGCCATCTGCACTCCAATTTCATTTACAAGAGGAATAAACACCAACCAAGAAAGCAGCGAACCAACAGTGATAATTACTGCAAAACGCAATCCAACTAAATATCCAAAACTAAAAATAAGAGCACTTACGTTGAACTTAAATACCATTTTGAATTTATCAGCAAGAACAGCACCAGCAGGCACAATGCGAGTGTTTATTTCTTCAGCCCATAGTTTAAAGGATGAAAACATAAAGTCAAACATACCTCCCACCAAACCACTCATCACCAACAACTTGGCTTGGTTTCCACCTTTTTCACCAGTCATTAAAATCTCAGTAGTAGCAGTAGCCTCAGGGAATGGTAGTTTGCCGTGCATATCTTTCACAAAATATTTTCGGAAAGGAATTAAGAATAAAATACCTAAGAATCCTCCCAATAGAGATGAGAAAAATATTTGCCAAAAGTCTACCTGGATTTCTGGGTACTTTGCTTGCAAAATATAAAGCCCTGGAATAGTAAATACGGCTCCCGCTACAATTACGCCCGATGAGGCTCCAATGGACTGGATGATCACATTTTGTCCTAAGGCATTCTTTTTACGCATAGCTGCAGATGCTCCTACTGCAATAATCGAAATAGGAATTGCGGCTTCAAATACTTGCCCAATTTTAAGACCTGAATAAGCTGCTGCTGCCGAAAAGACTACAGCCATAAGCAAACCCATAAGTAGTGACCATGTGGTTACCTCGGGATAGACCTTGTTGGGCGACATAACCGGTTCGTACTTTTCGCCCTCTTTCAGTTCGCGATAAGCATTACCCGGAAGTTCTAACTTTTTGTTTTGTTCTTCAGTTTGTCCCATACATTAATTGTTTAAATCATTATTATTTTCTTCCTTGTTCTTATACATAATGGTAGCCGATGAAGCTCCCAACACAAATTGTGTATAGCTTACTTTGAATAAATCCCCACTTGCTGAAATTTTTCCATCATGACACACCACATTCCAATCAGACGATGGAAGTTGGATGGATACATTTCTTCTATTTCCGTTATAAATGACCAATATCTCATCCCATTCATCACCATTTGCATTGTCTGAAAGCGTGAACGCAACAACATTAGGCACAGCAAACTCTACAAACTTCAGATGTTTTTTCATCATATCAAAATCCGTCATTCGGAACGCAGGATGTGCTTTACGCAATGCAATCAACTCTTTGTAATAATTGAAAACATCGGCATTACTTGATTTCAAATTCCAATTGATTTGATTAACGGAGTCGGGCGATTTATAGGTGTTATGCACGCCTTGTTTGTCGCGATAGACTTCCTCGCCAGCAAAAATAAAGGGCGTGCCTTGTGAAGTAAATACAACTGTTTGAGCCAATTTGTTGTAACGAACTAATTCTGCCTCACTCGCATTTTCTGGCTTTCTATCTCGTAAAGCATCAACCAAACACATATCATCGTGGCAAGAAGCGTAGTTGATAATTTGTGTAGGCGAAGTAGCATAGGGTTTATTCGTATGCACCAAGTTTGTATGCTCTATGCCCGGATAATCAGTAGAAGCAACAACAGCAAATTTAATGGCATTTTCCAAACTATCTTGTCCTGCAACAAATCCAGGTAAATCATTCGTCCAGTTTCCTTTAAGTGCATCGCGAATATCATCACTAAAAACGGCAATACCATTCAGTTGACTTACATTTTTCTTAACAGCGCGAAGATCTTCTGCAAGTGGTGAGCCTGCAGCAGTCCAGCCTTCTCCGTAAATGATTATATTGGGATTCACTTTATTCAAAGCCTCACGAATCAGATTCATTGTTTCAATATCGTGTATTCCCATCAAATCGAAACGGAAACCATCAATATGATACTCTGTAGCCCAATACACAACCGATTCTATCATAAATTTACGCATCATGGCTCGTTCTGAGGCAGTCTCGTTGCCGCAACCCGATGCATCCGACCACGATTCATCTTCATTATGACGATAGAAATAGCCAGGAACCATAAGGTTTAAATGGCTGTTTTCGCTTGTAAAGGTATGATTGTAAACAACATCCATTATCACACCGATACCCTCACTGTGAAGCGACTGCACCATCTCTTTGAATTCTCTTATGCGTGTAACAGGATTGTATGGGTCTGTAGAATATCCACCTTCAACCGCATTGTAGTTAAGCGGATCATACCCCCAGTTATATACATTTTCATCCAGTTTTGTTTCATCTATCGAAGCGTAGTCATACGATGGTAATAAATGTACATGCGTAATGCCCAGCTCTTTCAAATGGTCTATCCCCGTTGATTGACCATGTTCATTTTTTGTTCCTTTTTCAGTGAATGCTAAAAATTTACCTTTGTTTTCAATGCCTGAAGTGGGTGAAATTGAGAAATCACGCATATGCACTTCATAAATCACAGCATCGGTAATATTAGCTGGAAGCACGTGTTTATCTTTATCCCAGTTTGTTGGGTTTGTCTCTTCCCAATCAATAATAGCGGCACGTTTTCCATTTACTCCTACTGCCTTCACCCAAACACCGGGTGTCTCTTCCAACCATTTGTCGCCCATTTTCACTTGAAATGCGTAAAACTTCCCCATCAAATCCTCTGCTATTTCTACACTCCATGTGCCTTTTACATCGGATTTCATATCATGCATTTCGTAGGCTGAGCCCTCATATCCATCTTCAAAAAGAAGCAATTTAATTGCATCGGCAGCTGGCGACCAAACTTTGAATTTAGACAGTTCAGGTGAATAAGTCAGCTCCAAATCATCACCATCATAGAAGGGATAATCATCGAAGCTTTTGTACTTCTTTTTACCACATCCGATAAGCACTACTGATAGAAGCAGCAAGCTTAATCCAACTAATAATAGCAAGTTGTCTCTCATTGTATTTATATTTATAAAATAAAGATTAATTTACTCCGTGTCTTTTTAATAAAGCATCAATTGTAGGCTCTTGCCCTCTAAATCGTTTGTAAAGTACCATCGGATGTTCACTTCCACCCGACTCTAAAATATGTTTTTTGAATGAGTCGGCTGTTTTCTTATCAAAGATTCCTTTTTCTTGGAATAGAGCATAAGCATCGGCATCCAATACTTCTGACCATTTGTAACTATAATAACCGGCCGCATAACCACCAGAGAAAATATGGCCAAAAGTAGGACTCATAGCTGTCATTGGTACATCAGGAATCAATTCGGTTATTTTCATAGCCTCTTTTTCAAAACTTACTACATCACCTACAAATGGTTGTTCCAAAGTGTGCCATGCCATATCCAAAAATCCAAAACTCAACTGACGCAAAGTAGCATATCCAACATTGAAATTATTAGAGGCAATTATTTTATCAATTAATTCTGCAGGCATTTTCTCTCCTGTTTCATAATGCACCGCAAATTGATCTAAAAACTCCTTTTCAATACCCCAATTTTCCAATATCTGCGAAGGTAATTCTACATAATCTTGATATACATTGGTTCCAGAAAGCGAACGATATGTGCTATTTGCCAACATTCCGTGTAGTCCGTGCCCAAACTCATGAAGCATAGTTGTTACTTCTGCAAAAGTAAGCAATGCAGGTTTTGTAGCCGTTGGGCGGGTAAAGTTCATCGTGTTTGTAATGTGCGGACGGCTATTCTTTTTACCCTCTTTCCACTGATCTTTGGTGCTACTCATCCAAGCACCAGCACGTTTTCCATCTCGTGGATGAAAGTCTGTATAAAACACGGCTACAAAATTTCCTTTATTATCAGTTACATCATAAGCCGTTACCTCAGGATGATAAACCTGTATTTTTTTATTCTCCTTAAAATTAAGTCCATAAAGTTTATTAGCCAACCAGAATATCCCTTTTTGAACATTGTTTAATTCGAAGTAAGGTTTTAGCATCTCATCATCCAAATCAAACTTTTTAGCTCTCAATTTTTCAGAATAATAGGCCCAGTCCCAAGCTTGCACATTAAAATAAGCACCATTTTGATAAGCAAAATCCTGCACTTCCTTATATTCAGCATCTGCAGTAGGTCGATAGGCAGTCAATAAATCATTCAGCAATTGATATACATTTTCGGAGTTTTCAGCCATGCGACGTTGAAGTTTTGATTCGGCAAAGTTTTTATAGCCTAAAAGTTGAGCAATTGCCAAGCGTGTATTTACAATTTTACGAATATTATCACGATTGTCAAACTCACCACCTACCATACATTTAGTAGAGTTTGCCATATAAAGCTCGCGGCGCAAGTCGCGATTATCGGCATATTTCATCACTGGAATATAGCTCGTTGCTTTTAGATTGATGAGCCAACCCTCTTTGCCAGCCTTTTCTGCATTTTCGGCCAACATATCCATTACATCATTCGGAAGCCCTTTCAAAACATCCTTATCAGTAATATGCATTTCGTATTTGTTGGTTTCTTTCAAGACATTTTGATTGTAAGTCAAAGTGAGCATACTCAAGGATTTGCTCAGCGAACGATAAATTTCTTTATCGCTATCACTTAAGTTAGCTCCATTATTAGCGAAACCATCGTAAGTATCTTGCAACAAAGTTGTTTGCTCTGGAGTAAGCTTAAGTTTGCTTTTTTGTTCATAAACCTCTTTCACACGCTGAAATAGCTTTTCATTCAAGCGAATCGCATTACTATGCTCGCTCATAATAGGTGAAAGCTGTTGAGCTAAATCTTGCAAGTCATCGTTTGTTTCATTACTCAATAAGGCATAAAAAGGAGCAGCTACTTGCGACAGCAAGCTACCAGCACGATCAAGCGCCTCAATAGTGTTTGCAAAACTTGCAGGCTGCTTATTATTTACGATAGCATCAATTTCAGCTTTGTGTTGCTTCATAGCCTCCTCAAAAGCAGGCATAAAATGCTCAATTTTAATTTCATCAAACGGCACAGTTTGATGAGGGGTTTTATACGTTTTCAATAAAGGATTTGCAGCAATTGCACCAGTGCTGATTGTTATTGCAGTCATAATTAAATAAAAGCTCTTTTTAAATATTTTCATACTTGTTTGTTTTACGAATGTGTATTTAAACTATTTCTACTTATTTTTTGATTAACTTTTGCGATTTTATTCCCTCATTTGTTACAATCTGAAGTAAATAAACTCCAGCTTGATAATCCCCTAAATCGATAACACCTGAGCGTTTATCCAGATGCTTTGAAAGAATTACTTTTCCATTCAAATCATATACTTTCCAACTTTCAGCATCTACTAATTCATTCAAATTAAAATAAAACACGCCATCAGAAGGATTTGGATATATTTTAACAGTAGTACTGCTGCTTGATTTGTTTTGAGTGATTACAGATGTATCTACAGGAATATAACTTATCAAAATACGATTAGCGTCAATGGTTGTCAAACTATTATTAAACTGATATGGAATAATGGTAGTAAGTGGTGAGTTAGTTTCTAAAGAGCTCCAAAACTCATTACGCGCTTCAATAACACTCGCCTTATTGTATATAAAATCCTTATATTCAACCGTATTTGCTAATCTTAAGTCGCGATGAATAGGTTGATAGCCTCTTTTCGTCACCAATTGTCCTTCCTGATTGTAGTCGTATTGATACTCTATCACATTCGACCAAAAAGATTGACTATCCCATGAAGAGAAACGCTCACTTATAAGCCTTTTGTCTAAATCATATTCATAATCTATTTTCTGACTATTTTCCCAAAATGCATAGCGACTATTCCAGATATAACTAACTTCCATCACCTGTGAGTCATTGAAATTATCGTAGTAAACTACACGAGTAAGATTCTCCCATTCATCCCCACTTTTCTCTTGAACAATTATCTCTTCTAAAGAATCAGCTGTATAGATATATTGAATTCTTTTCTCTGAATCTACTTGACTATTAACAAAGTTTTTAATAGCTACTTCACTAATTTTATCTTCAATATAAGTATTTTCTACTAACTCAATCAACACCCAATTAGAGTCAAACCATTTATATTTTGACTCTGCAAGAACTCTATTGTCAGTCTTATGTATAACCGACTTAGTTGTTCTTAATAACTCCGCATTTTCAACTTTAGCTTCAACAGAAACGATATTAGAATTAACTGAATTATCTCTTTCAATTCGATAATATTCTATCCAATTAGAACCTACCCATTTCCTAAAACTTTGTTCTTCGCAGAACCCATTTTCATCATAGAACCATTCCGTTTGAAAAACTCTAACCCAAGCATCGTTGCGCATAATATATGCAGTTTCTAGTGTTATTTGATTCTGAATACTATATAGATAAAGATACCTATAAACACTGTCATTCTTATTTATAACAACCTCAGTTACAAGAGGAGTATTCTCAGCTTTCGAAGAATTGGCAAAAAAAAGAAATATGAGGGCAGTTAAAAATATTTTAATAATTATTTTTGTACCCATAATTGTATATTTATCTATTATTTATCACGATGTTATATATGTTTTATCTATAAACCTTCAAAGCTCTACTATGAAAAAGGAAAACTTTTATAGTATATAACACAAAACTGACAAATATAATTAGTTTTATTCATAAAACAAGCCGATTTCAAATTTTTTGAAGCCTATTAAACATTGATTTAATAGAGATTACACAATCAAATTTATCTTTTTTTAATAATAATCGGCTTTATTGCACTTAAAATATAAAACTATAATTCCTTCATTTCCTGATAGAAATAAGAAACTGCTAAGTAAAGAAAACACATGTAGAAGCTTATATAACAGTAGTATACAAACTATTTCAGAGCTTCGTTGCAAGATGAACTCTTTATAAAACCCATCAATTTACTCTAATTTTTTAGGCTAAGAAATGAGACAAAAGCAAAAAATAAATAAAATTAAACGAGAATTATTAATGTAGATTCAAAAATAAGTAGTACATTTGCAATAGATTTTGAATTGAACAAAATATTATAACATGTTAAATTATTAAAAATTAAAAATTAAATGAAAAAGTTATTTTTTGTATTTGCAGTTGCTGGCCTTATGGTAGCATGCGGACCAAAAGCGACAGAAGAAACAACAGAAGTTGAAGAAATTACAACTGAGATAGTTGAAGAGGCTGAAGAAGCTGTTGAAGAAACAACAGAGGCTCTTGAAGAAACTGTTGAAGAGTTAGTAGAAGCAGCAGAAGAAGCTGTTGAATAATATGAAATTAGAATTTTATTCTAGCAAGGTCTGTCTTAACTAAAAGGCAGACCTTTTCTTTTATTTACAATAAAATATATTGACATTTAATTTATAGTATATACAATGCTTAGAATAGCGATTCAAACAAAGGGCAGACTCCACGACGACTCCATGGATATACTGCATGAGATGGGTATAAAATTAGATTATGGTAGAAGGCAATTGCTACAAGCTTCACGCAATTTTCCTATCGAAGTTTTATTTTTACGCGATGATGATATACCACTTTCAGTTGCCGAAGGAATAGCCGATATTGGCATAGTTGGTGAAAATGAATACATTGAAAAAGCAGCCGACGCAAAAATCATAAAAAGATTGGGCAAAGGTAAGTGCAGACTTTCACTTGCGGTACCACGCTCTGAAGTTTATACGGATAAAACCTGGTTTGACGGGAAAGTAATAGCTACCTCATATCCTCATATTCTTAAAAAGTATCTTTCTGAAAATAATATCCAAGCCAACATCCATCTAATTTCTGGCTCGGTTGAAATATCTCCTGGGATTGGTATTTCAGATGCAATCTTCGACATTGTAAGCTCTGGTAGTACATTGGTAACCAATAGACTAAAAGAGGTTGAAGTTGTGTTGCACTCTGAAGCGGTATTAATTGGAAACAATAAACTTTCAGCTGAAAAGCAAGCTATTTTAGACGACTTCCTATTTAGAATGGAAGCAGTTCTTCATGCTGAGGATAAGAAATATGTGCTTATGAATGTTCCTACTGAGAATTTACAAGAAATTGTAAATGTAATTCCAGGAATTAAGAGCCCAACCATTATGCCATTAGCAAATGAGGGATGGAGCTCCCTTCATGCCGTTATTAACGAGAAGAACTTTTGGGAAATTATTGGGCAACTAAAATCATTGGGTGCTGAAGGAATTTTAGTATTACCTATTGAGAAGATGATACCCTAAAAACGGTTATCTTCCAAATAAAATAAAAAGAGTTGACCTCGTAATGAAGTCAACTCTTTTTGTATATATAATATAATCAATCAGATTATGCTTGCTCTTTCAATACAGCTTGTGCTGCAGCTAAGCGTGCAATTGGCACACGGAATGGAGAACAACTTACGTAGTTCATTCCAACTGAGTGACAGA
>CAYFTO010000075.1:0-9943 GCA_964346125.1 uncultured Paludibacter sp. | reverse complement strand
ACGCCTCGCATAGTTGGACCTATGGAAACCATATCTAAATGTGGATATTTTTCTAAAAACAACCCACACTCCAAACCAGCATGTATTGCTTTTACCTCAGGATCGACATTGAATAGTTTTTTATATGATTGCTCAGTAACTTTTAGAATTTCTGAATTCATATTTGGCTTCCAACCTGGATATCCATCGCCGTGAGTTACTTTGCAACCAGCCAATTTGAATACAGATTCAACTTGATTGGCAATGTCGTATTTCGAACTCTCAGTTGAACTTCGTTGACTTGTAACTATTTTGATAACTTCATAATCAAGCATTTTTACAGAAGCCAAGTTCGTTGATGTTTCAACTAAACCGGGTATATCTTTACTCATAGCTTGCACACCATTTGGACAGGCATAAATAGCATTAAGCAAACGCTCA
Source organism: uncultured Paludibacter sp. (assembly GCA_964346125.1). Lineage (GTDB taxonomy): Bacteria > Bacteroidota > Bacteroidia > Bacteroidales > Paludibacteraceae > UPXZ01. Next base: position 9,523 of record CAYFTO010000075.1, on the reverse strand, counting down.
CTATCCTCAAATGTCATCAGTTCCTTTGGTAAATCTTCCGATTGAAGTTCCAAACGCATTTTAGTTTCTACACCCATCACTTCACGTTCGATATCAGCAGCCATTGCATTAAAAATAACGCGCACCTCCTCTTTCTTGGATGATGAAACAACTGCTATAGCTGAGGCTTCACGAGGAATAGCGTTGTGTAGATTACCACCGCTTATTTCTACTAATTGCAAAGGAACCTCCTTGTTGATATTCCAAAGAATACGATTCAACACCTTATTTGCATTGGCGAAACCTTTATTAATATCATCGCCTGAGTGCCCGCCAAATAGTCCTGAAACTTTCACTTTAAAAGCAAAAGTGCCAGCTGTCGGCTCTACGGTATCGTATTTAAATATCGCCGTGGTGTCAATTCCACCCGCACAACCAACAAAGATTTCTCCATCATCTTCTGAGTCTAAATTAATAAGTATATCGCCACTTAAAAAATCTTCTTTTAGCTCAAATGCACCTGTCAAGCCTGTTTCTTCATCAACAGTAAAGAGACACTCCAATTTTGGATGTTGCAAGTTATCATCATCCAACACCGCCAACATCAAGGCCACACCGATACCATTGTCAGCACCAAGCGTAGTACCTTGAGCATGTAGCCACTCTCCTTTAACTTCGGTTTGAATAGCGTCTGTGTCAAAATTAAATTCTACTCCGCTATTTTTTTCACATACCATATCCATATGCGATTGCAAAATCACAGTCTTCTTATTTTCAAAACCAGCTGTAGCTTGTTTTGTAATTAGCACATTGCCAGCTTCATCTATTTTTGTTTCTAAGTTTTTTTTCTCAGCATACTGCAATAAGTAAGCTCTGATTTTCTCCTCTTTTTTCGATGGACGTGGAATTTGAGTTATTTCATAAAAGAAATTCCACACGTTTTTTGGTTCAAGATTTCTCATTGTCTTTTGTTTGTATTTTAAATTTTCATATTCTAATTTTTGATTATATTTTGACTCTGAAAAAAGCATTAAGAAAAAAGTTTTTCTTATTTATGCGTAGCAAGTCAGGGTCGTCCAAACCGTAGCCAATATAAAAACGCTCTAATTTATTGAGAGATGCTGCACTTTTCACACCAATATCTAAATTTTCTCCAAGCTGATAAAACAGAGCGGCTTGCAAAGCAAAATCGAATCGATTATTGCTATAATAGGCATCTAAACTTTGCGAAGGCATTCCGTCATTTGCCTTCAAAGATGCCTTAAGCATATAATTTACTTCAGGACCTACGCTTAAGACTAAGTTATTTGTTAATGAAAACTCAATTAAAAAAGGCAGTGTAATATAATATAATTGACGTTGATTCTTTATTAAATCCAAAGGATAATTTATATCCATGGCATAACCTTTTTTTATAAAACCTGGCTCTATAGCAAATCTATAATCATCACTTAAGTCATAGCTCATATACAAATTGGCACCATAAGACAAAATGGGTAATGCACGTAAACTTCCTGCATCACCAAAAAGCAACTCCCTATTCCGATCTGGGAAAGAGTTATAAGCTGCCGAGATTCCGCTTAAAGCCTGAACACCAAAGGTAATTTGAGCACTTAGCTGAGTAGCAAGTACAATGGCAATCAAACTCAATATAAGTTTCTGTCTCATAATCCTTTACATCTCATCATTTACATATTCAACATTATCAGCATCAATTTGCGGTATATTATTGAGTCGCATCCAAACTTGTGCTGTAGCTAAAACATCTTTTTGACAGTAGTTTACAATACGTTTTAAATCATTTTCTTGCCAATAAACAGAGGCTACTTGACTTCCATCAATATCATCTTTTGGCGTAGGCACGCCAAGAACTGCGGTAAGGAGTTTTAATGAGGTGTAGTTTTTGTAATCCCCAAATTTCCAAAAATCCAAAGTATCCAAAAAATTGACCTCCCAAGGCTTTTTATTATTAATTTGTAAAACAGGAGGTAATTTAATATTATGAATTATCATTCGTCTGCAAATATAAGGAATATCAAATTCTTTGATATTATGTCCGCAAAACATATGATTGCTTGTTTTGAAAAAACTAAGAACTAAGTTATTAAACTGAATCAACAGCTCTTTTTCATCATCGCCCGCAAAAGATTTGATACGCATTCTATCACCCTCTTTTGTTTTGTGAATAAAACCAACTGAAATACAAATAATTTTGCCAAATTCGGCATAAATACCTGCGTAGCTCTCAAAAGCTTCAGCAGCAGTAGTCTCCTCACCGTATTTTTTAGGATTGTAAGCTCGAAGTGCTTCAAACTTATCGCTCCAAAGAGTCTGCAAGGCTTCCGAATGTTCATCAAAACTTTTCTTTTCAGGCACTGTTTCGATGTCTATAAATAGTATTTTATCAATTGGAGTGTACAATGTGTTTTCTATTTTTTATTGTTTTTACGCTGTAAAATATTTTCTATGTATTTAGTCATTATATCAATGGCAATATGATTATCCCCTCCTTGTGGGATTATAATGTCCGCATGTCTTTTTGTTGGTTCGATAAATTGCTCATGCATAGGTTTAACGGTTAAAGCGTAGCGATCCATTACTTTATTCACCGAACGTCCTCGCTCTACAATATCGCGTTTGATAACTCGAATTAATCGATCATCAGCATCTGCATCAACAAAGATTTTCAAATCCATCAATTTTCGAAGTTCTGGGTTATAAAGCACCAAAATTCCCTCTACAATCACAATTTCACAAGGTGTGATAGGAATAGTTTCTTCGGCACGTGTGCAAGTAAGATACGAATAAATAGGTTGCGCAATTTCGTGACCTTTCTTCAACTCTTTCAAATGCTTTATTAATAAGCTCCATTCGATAGAATCGGGATGATCAAAGTTTATTTCCAATCGCTCTTCCAAAGGAAGATGTCCACTGTCTTTATAATAGGAGTCTTGAGGCAAAATAACCACCTCATCTTGTGGCAATTGTTCAAGAATTTTTCGCACAACAGTTGTTTTTCCTGAACCTGTTCCTCCGGCAATTCCAATAACCAACATGTTTATCTGTTTTTAATAAAAATTTTTCTACTAAGTTACAGCTTTTTTAAAAAGAAAACAATCCAAAAGGGAAAAATCACAGTAAGTTCACAAGATTAATAAGAAAAAAAGGACTCCACAGCATGTGAAGTCCTTATAAAATTATTTAATTTGTAGTGAATTCTACGCTATTTCACCGCTACCTATACAAATAGCTGAATCTTTATCGTAAATAACACCAAACTGCCCCGCAGCGATGCCTTGTAGCTTTTCACTTGATTTCACTAAGTAACCACGCTCAGTTTTTTCTATCGTACCTTTTGTAAATTCAGGCGTGTGGCGTATTTTGAATGTAATTTCGATTGGCTCTAAAGTATTAGCCCAAGGATTATCCGTAATAAAGTTAAACTCTTTCATCTCGAACTCCATACCATATTGTGTTTCAACGTCATACCCACTTGAGGCGTAAATAATATTGGCAGGAATGTCTTTTTTTACCACATACCACGGTCCACCTGAAATGCCCAAACCCTTTCTTTGACCAACGGTGTGATACCAATACCCCTTATGCTGTCCGATGATTTTTCCTGTTTCATAATCTACAACAGGGCCAGGATTGTCTCCTAAATAACGACGGATAAAGTCGTTGTAGTTCACCTTTCCCAAAAAACAAATCCCTTGACTATCTTGTCGTTTGGCAGATGGGAGATTTACTTTTTCAGCCACTACCCTAACCTCCTCTTTCATCATATGTCCGATGGGAAACATCAACTTCGATATTTGTAAGCTATCAATTTGAGCTAAAAAATCGGTTTGATCTTTTAATGGATCTTTCGATGTGCCAAGATAAACTTTACCCTCTTTTTCAACCGTTGTTGCATAGTGACCTGTGGCTATTTTATCAAATTCTTTACCATAGCGCTCATTGAACACGCCGAATTTTATCAGCTTATTGCACATCACGTCAGGATTTGGGGTTAAGCCTTTTTGCACTTTTTCAATGGTATATGCCACCACAGTATCCCAATAATCTTGATGCAAATCAACAATCCGCAGCTCTAAATCATACTTTTTAGCAATGTAACTTGCCATCTCAATATCTTCTTCTGATGTGCAATCAAGAAGCTCGTCGTCATCCTGGCCTATTTTTATATAAAAAAGCGTGGGCTCATAGCCTTGCTCTTTTAGCAAGTGAACTACCACTGAACTATCTACACCTCCTGATATTAAAGCTGCAATTTTCATTTTTATCTCTTTGTCTTATTTTTTTTATTTGACTAATTAGAATGCAAAGTTATTCAAAATTAATGGCTTGCAAAAATTAGTAATTTCAAAACTGCCTTCCTAATTCAAAAAAGTCTATTTGGTTTTGATTGCCAAATAGACTTTTTAAAATTTAACATTAAATGTTGATTTGTATAATGAATAAGAATATATACTATGTCTCTTTTTTTAATCAACAAGAACTTTCAAAGTTTCTCCACCTGTATGAACAAAATATACTCCTGATTTATATTGTTTATTTTCTTTATAAAAATGCTTTTTGCCTGATATATCAAAAAGTGATACTTTAGATTTGTCAATATTCTCAGAAAACAAGATTCGACCATCTAAACTATAAGTATGTAATTTCTTTGTTGCTACATGATCAATAGAAGTATTTAGATCATTTTTGATATTTACTAACATCCAACCAGTACCTTGCGCTCTTACACCATCACGCATTAATCGCTTTGGACTCTCTAAAGAAGCGGGCGGAATTGGAAAAATGGGCGTTTTAATCGGTGTTGACTCTCCACTAATTTGAAAGTCTTGATGTTCCTCTATAAATGTAAAGCGATACGAAGATGGTCCTGATGTCAGTTCCAATGGATTGCTTATTCCTATGTATTTATCTATATCTTTGTTATAAATCTGAGCTTGAATAACCGTTTTTCCTTTTATTACATTTTTTATTTCCCATTCATTATCACTCTCTACTACGTCACACTGTGGAAAACCATTGGCATCAACATATATGCTTGCGTTAAGATATTGTGTTGAGTAAATGTGGTATGTTTCACCCTCTTCAGGAAATAATACCGACTCTTTTACTGCATTTAATTTAGCTGTCAGTTTATTTTGAAGTGCATCAATCTCTTCTGAATTGCTCAATGCATAAATTGACTCTAATGGAACTATCGCTTCAATCATCTCTTGCATTTTATCTGCATCATAGTTTCCTGGGTTGCGATTTGAAGTAGCAGTGTAAACAGGAAGTTGTGAGTAGTATTGCATTTCTAGTAAAGTGGCACGCAGTGAATTTAATTCATTATGTAGAAAGGGAATAAAATAAAAAACTCCACTCGCTCCATCCAGTGGGTCAGCCCATAAATTGATAGAAAACTGCTGACCTGCTGCTGCAAAGTTCATGTATTGCCCAATATGATTTTCACTGCGAATGGAAAAGTACACATTTTCATCTTTTCCCATTGTAGTTTCACCCAAAACAAAACCGTAATGCCTATTATACGGATCATAATCCCATCTTCCAGTATTATTTCCTGCTGTTGCAGTTATTATAACCGACCCATTGGGCATAGCTTTATTAACTAAAGCAAATCTTCCAGCTTTTGTAGGACTTTCATATAAGCTCCACCATTGGTTATCAAAATTGACAGCACCAGCTTCAACTTGCTCACTTTGCCATAATCTATTTACTTTAGCCGTGCTATTTCCTGCTATTAATGGCGAGCCAGCTGCTAATACTTCAATACACTTATCTTTGCGAACATCATCTGTTGCACCAGAAATAATACGGAACCAATGTGTCTCAGAGCTTGTACTAACTGAAGGCAGTTCTAATTCCTTGTCTTTCATATAGTGTTTACCATATTTCCAGTTGTGTAAATTGTAAAGAACTGTATCTTGACGAACTCGCGATACAAAGTTATTGAAATTCTTTTTTGATTTTGGCGACCAACCAGTTTCAGCTATGGCTGCCAATCGTGGCAACATCAAATACTCAAGTACATCATTTTCAAAAACATGCTCTGTCCAAAAGTTACCTTGAACACCTTTGTAAAGAGCCTCTTGCGTAGAAGAAACACCATTAGGTATTGGTTCAAATGCATATACAGACTCAAGAGTTTCTGTCCCAGAGCCTTGCGAGTAAGGCTCACCGCTATCAGCTGATTGACGACGATTGATATAATAAGGTATTTGTGGGGTCATAATTACATCCAACCCTTTGCTTGTAGCTACTTTGCTGGCATTGTACCAGTCTGTCCACGACATGATAGTTACGTTTGAACCTGTCAAGTCTCCACCCAGAGTTTCATTCCACGCAATAATTTTCTTCTTATCAGCAGGATTCTCTTTATTTTTCAAATAGCTTTCTATCTCTTTGAAAAAATGAGTTTGCAAATCGCGATAGTTGTTAGAACCCAAAGATTGTAAAAGTGCCTGGCACTCGGCGTTGTTCTCCCAAGCACCTGTTGGGCACTCATCCCCACCAATGTGGAAATAATTAAAAGGGAAGAGCTCAATCAATTCATCTAAAATGTCTTTTACAAACTGTATAGCTTCAGGATTTCCAACATTTAATACATCCCCCGATACACCATAGCTTGTCCACACTTCGTGAACTGCATTTGGCGTACAGCTATATTCAGGATATGCAGCTAATGCAGCTTGGAAATGTCCAGGCATATCAACTTCTGGAATTACTTCAATAAAACGCTCTTTGGCATAGGCTACGACTTCTCGAATTTCATCTTGTGTGTAGAAATAAGGGCCATATGGTGTGTAATCGTAATAAGGATTTCCACCTTCCCACCAGGTCTGTTGTCCTTTTCTATAACTTCCTACAGACGTTAATTTAGGGTATTTTTTGATTTCTACGCGCCAGCCTTGGTCTTCGGTTAAGTGCCAGTGAAAGCGGTTCATTTTATAAGCAGCCATTATATCAATTACACGTTTCACTTCATCTTTATCAAAAAAGTGGCGACCAACATCTAACATAAAACCACGCCATGGAAAGCGAGGCTTATCTTTAATAGTTGCGGAATTAATTTTCCAGCTTGTGATTGATTCATCAGGCATAACAGCCATTACGTTGGCTGGTAACAGTTGCTTTATCGTATGGAAAGCGTAATAAAATCCATCAGCTTGGGCAGCTGTAATATCTATTGACGAGCTTTTAATATCCAATTGATACTCTTCTTGCTCCATATTATTATCAAGATGAAGATTGATGGTAGCATTAGGTTTATTAGCTGAAGAGATAAGCTCTATACCCGTAGCCGTCTTGAAATCAGCAGTGAAATTGTTGATTAAATTGCTGAGCAAGTCTGACTCTATATCAGGATATGAGATAGAAACAGAATTTGAGAATACAAACTCTCCAGTGCCTTCACTGTAATTTGCAGGTTGAGGTATCAACTTAGATACTTGAGCCGTAATAGCAGTATTGAATAAGAAAATTAAACCTATGCAGACAGCTATGAATGATTTTTTGTTCATATTATTTATAAGGTAATTTGAAATATATTGTTGTGAAAATTTTTAAAATACAAAGAGATGCACAATGTCATCTCTTTATATTTCTAAAAACTGTAATTCCAAGCTACGCCACCATATAAGATTGACTTTGGATTGCGTTGCTGAATTTCTTGATCATATCGTAAGTACAAATCTATCGTATTCTGATTATCTATCTTGTATTTTACGCCTGAACTTAATCGATACGAATCAGATATATATTGACGTTTACCTGTTAAAGGCAGAAATAATTCGCCTGAGGCATATGGGCGCCACGAATAAAAAAGAGGTCGATACTGTATAGTCAATTTGTTACGCCATGCCACAGAAGGATTGTAAGAGTAATTGCCTCTCAATTCATCACGCCATGTACTTTGAACTGTTGATTTATACTTTAAACGAACTGGGTCAAAACGCTGCTCCAATACTAAGCCAAAAAAAGCTCGATGTCGATGTTCGTAAACATTTACTTTATCTCGGTAATGATATTCATACCCGAACTCCGTATCCAATCGTTTTTTTATCAAGTTATAATTTACTTCAAATACTGTTTTGGCACGATTTAGATTGCTTAAGTTTTCATTAAATCGGACTTCTTCCTCTAATTTCAACGTAAGCTTTTTATTTATCGACTTAGACAGTTTTATTTCTGCAATACCACCGTAATCATGCGATTGTGCTTGAAGCGTATAAGCACTTCCTAATAAAGAAATTATGAAACAATATATGTATAATCTATCCTTCATTACATATTTGATAATTTTGTAATCTGATTTATTGAGTTGGGTAGATTATCTACGGGTTTGTAATAAACTTGTAATAAAGCAGTATCTTTTAAAAAGTCAATATGCCCTACTTCTACTCGAAGTATATCTAAACCAGTTCGTTCTTTTAAGTCAGCAACTAAATCATCATAACGATCAGCTTTGACCAAATCTATTTTTTCATAAAGTATAGCTTTTGTCGAAGTGTGTTTTATAAACTGTCTGCTTTCTAATAGCGCTACAGAACCAACAAATAATAAATTAGCAACAACAAGTTCGGCTATACTAATAGCCATTGCTAAACCATTGATAACAGAAACTCCAATTATTACAAACAGATAAGTCATTTCTCGTATAGAGACCTGCTCGGTTCGATAACGTATTATACCAAATATCGCAAAAAGGCCTAATGCCATTCCTATCTGCAGACTTACTGTGTCGAGTAAGAAAATTAATAAAAACACAGTAACAGAAAACATGCTGAATGTAAACAAGAACACCCTACGCCCGCTAATACGGTAATAAAAATATCGAATAATAACCCAACAAACAATGATATTAAATACAAAACGTATTATTAGCTGCAATAGAGAATCGCCGTCTAAAAGGGGAATACCCATAATATCAAAACCAGAGAAACCAATGTTCTCAAATTCTTTTGCAATGGAAGGATCAAAATCAGGAAATTCAGAATTAGATTGTAACATTTTTTGAAGTTATTTTATTTATTGTTCTTACTTTTAATTTGAAACGGTTTTTTTTTATTTTCGAATCAAGCATCACCATACCCAAGCAGTATTTACTCATGCTTGCTGGTTTGATGCTTAAATGGTCGAGATAATCTTTGAAAGCTGATCGCACAGCTCCATCTTGCTTCATCTCTATAATAGCCATATTCTCTATACCATCAATTGTGTTGTTTTCCATATTTTTAAAAAACACGCCTAAATCGATGGTAACTCGCTCGGTTTTTCGCTTGTCAACTAAAGTTACTCGCTGAAAATAATTTTGCAAACGAGGATACAATGTCTCAGTCTGATAAGGAGAACGCTTATCGATAAATTCTGCAGAATTGAGTGTAAGATTCGTATCTATAAACTCTTCAACCGGAATGCGTATACGACTTTTTGTAACTCGCCCTTTGTTATTTTTATGTTTTATTTCCAAAAAAGAGATTTCAGGGTTCAAATAAGTTCGAGTACGAATTTTATACCTGTTTCGCTT
>CAYFTO010000074.1:2863-10030 GCA_964346125.1 uncultured Paludibacter sp. | reverse complement strand
AAAGCAGTCGAGTAAACATTAATTTTATTTATTGACTTTTATCGGACAGCAATAAAACAAATTACTATCTGTCGTAAGATTTTACTTAAAATTTACAAATTTAAGAATTTTATGTATCTTTGGCACCGAGTTGGATGTAAAGTAAAATAAAGCAACTAATTACCAGAAGCATACATCTCTTTTGTCTTCCGGCAGTTAAATTACACCATCCATATTTAATAATAAATGACAATAGAATAATAACACTGATTGATATAATAACAATGCAAAAAAGACACACAGATAGACTCACTTATTTTCAAGAGCAAGTAAATGTTACTGAAAATTTCATTATCCCTTATATTGAAGAAGTTATGGGAGCAATATCCGGTATAAATGTGGCTGAAATAGGATGTGGCGAAGGAGGCAATCTTAAACCATTTTTAGATCGGAACTGCAATGTGGTTGGTATCGATTTAGCCGCAAATAAAATAGAAAACGCTAAACGATATTTTGAATCACATCCTGCCGTACATAAATCGAAATTCATAGCAGATAATATTTACCATGTAACACCTGAAGATATAGGCAGGTTTGATTTAATCATTTTAAGAGATACGATTGAACATATACCTAATCAAGAAAAGTTTTTAGGAAAGTTGAAAGACTTTCTAAATCCGAATGGAAAAATATTCTTTGCATTTCCGCCATGGAGAATGCCTTTTGGCGGACATCAGCAAATTTGTGAAAATAAATTTCTTAGCATACTACCTTATTTTCATTTATTACCATCAAAAGCTTATCGTTTTGTACTGAAAACCTTTGGTGAGAGCAAAGAAAAAATTATAGCCCTTCAAGAAATTAAAGATACAGGTATTGGAATTGCTGAATTCAAACGTTTTTTGACTAAAAATAATTATACGATTAAGCAAGAAGACAAATTTTTAATCAATCCCAATTATGAAATAAAATTTAACTTAAAAACGAGAAAACTACCAAAATTTTTAAATATCCCTTTCATAAGAGATTTTTATACTACGGCTTATTTTTGCATTATAAGTTGTGAATATACCGGATAAATGAGCAAATAATGGTGCTGGTTGGCCGGTTTTGATACTTGGGCATAATCAAAATCCGAATCGTGAAACTTTTTGGAGAGGAGTGCCTGAATGTATGTGGAGTGGTGGCGAGTACGACGACTGGAGGTTTGAAATTTCCGACCATCTGCCTTATATTGTTAAAGTTAAACTTAAATAATCAAAAGTATGAAAACGAAAAAAACAATTTTATTAGCATTACTTGCTATTTTCACTTTTACAAGTTGTAACGGTGAAGAAATAGAACGCTGTGAACTTACAAAAGAACAAGAACAGTTAATTCCCTATACAAAGGGACAAATTCTTAGTTTTACAGATGAGGCGGGACAAGTTGTTGATTTAATAGTAACGGAAAGTACATTGGACTGGCTTACGGCAAGAGATGAGAGCGAACGCGATTACTATACATATAGAAGGAAGTATGTGAGGTTAGAGTCCGAACTCAACAATCTTAAAATTAGCTTGAGAATTGTTGCTAGTGGTTGTTTGACAGGAGAAGACTATAATAAATTTGAAATTGGTGTAAATCATCTTGGTAGATACTGGGGGAATTATTTATTCTATTTTGACACGGAAGGAAGTTTTAAGACAAGCAATAATGATTTTCTTCATGATAGTGTAGAAATCAACGGTAAAGTTTATTACGATGTGTTTGAACAAAAAAACTATAAATCAATACAACTTTTCTACAACAAAACTTACGGCATATTGCAAATAGTCAGAGATGATAAAAGTTTTCTTACACTGATACCAGATCAGGGAAAGACCCTATCTGTTGCGCCGAAGAATGAAGTACAGACAGTTGATGCAGCTAAAATTTATTCTAACAGATAGTTTGTAGAGCATTCTTAAACCTTGTTGGCTTTCGAAAATTCATCCGTGAGTTTTCAACTTGGCTCTACACTCTGTATTTATACTAAAACCGCTGAAACAATTCCCAAGCTTTCTCAATATTAGAAATATTCATAAATTGAATGGATCGTTTATCATTTGTATCTCGCAATTTAGTTGAGCGTGGGTTTGAAGTCATATATTGCAACAGCCGACCAAACTCTTCTGATTGATAATAAGGCGATGCATTATTTGAAACTAAATAGGCTATCATATAGCCATTTTTCAAGATAAGACGTTCAATCCCAAAACGAGCTGCCAACCAACGCAATCGAACAACCAAAAGTAGTTGTAAAGTTTTATCAGACATTTTACCAAATCGATCTTCGGTATTTTTCTGAAACTCTTGCAAGTCAGCTTCTGTCTCAATGCTATCCAATTCGCGATACAATGTTATTCGTTCTGATACATTCTCAATATAATCATCTGAAAACATAATATCCATATCGGTATCTATAAGACACTCGGTCACGTAAGCTTTTTTTGCCTCTTCTTTGATTTGATCAGCATACAATTCAGCAAACTCTTCGTGCTTTAGCTCATGCATGGCCTCATTCAAAATACGCTGATAGGTCTCATAACCCAAATCAGTAATAAATCCGCTTTGCTCAGCACCTAACATATTACCTGCTCCACGTATATCCAAATCTTGCATAGCAATATTAAAACCACTACCCAGCTCTGAAAAAGTTTCTATTGCTTGCAATCGCCTACGAGCATCTAAAGTGAGTAAACTCATTTCTGGTGCAAGCAAATAGCAATAGGCTTTACGGTTGCTACGCCCTACTCTACCTCGCAATTGATGCAAGTCGCTTAATCCAAAGCGATTTGCATTATTTATAATAATGGTATTTGCATTTGGAATATCAATTCCCGATTCAATGATAGTAGTTGCAATCAATACATCATAATCGTATTCTATAAAATCAGTAATGATAGTTTCCAATTCATTTGCAGGCATTTGCCCGTGCCCTACTGCCACACGGCAACCGGGTACTAAGCGCTTTATCATTGCTTCTATTTGGTAGATATTTTGAATCCTGTTATTTACAAAAAACACTTGACCATTTCTACTCATTTCTAAATGAATTGCATCACGTATAACCTCCTCATCAAACTGATGAAGTTCTGTTTGCACAGGGTAACGATTGGGCGGTGGCGTATTGATAATTGACAAATCACGCGCTCCAAGTAGCGAAAACTGTAAAGTTCGTGGAATAGGAGTAGCTGTAAGCGTTAGTGTATCTACATTGACTTTGAATTGTTTCAATTTTTCTTTTACTGCTACGCCAAACTTTTGCTCTTCATCAATAATCAACAGCCCTAAGTCTTTAAACTTCACTGACTTTCCAACCAATTTATGCGTACCTATGATAATATCAATCTCCCCATTTTCTAAACGGGTCAAAGTCTCTTTAGTTTGTTTCGCAGATTTTGCTCTACTTATGTATGAAATCTTACAAGGCAAATTTTCTAATCGTGCCTTGAAAGTATTGTAATGTTGCATGGCCAAAACCGTAGTTGGCACCAATACCGCCACCTGCTTACTATCAGCTACCGCTTTAAAAGCCGCTCGTATTGCAATTTCGGTTTTTCCAAAACCAACATCACCACAAACGAGTCGATCCATCGGCATATCCGACTCCATGTCTTTCTTTATATCCGCTGTCGATTTTACCTGGTCAGGTGTATCTTCATAAATAAAAGAAGCTTCAAGCTCGTTCTGCAAATAACTATCCGGCGAAAACTGATAAGCTTTTTCCGATTTGCGTTGCGCATAAAGTTTTATCAAATCACGAGCAATATCTTTTACTTTCGATTTGGTTCGCTCTTTCAAACGCTCCCAAGCACCTGATCCCAATTTATTAACTCGCGGCTCTGTTCCCTCTTTTCCTTTATACTTAGAGATACGATGAAGTGCATGAATGCTTACAAAAATAATATCATCATCTTTATAAATCAACTTGACTACTTCTTGTAATTTGCCATTAGAATTGGTACGCACCAAGCCCGCAAACTTACCTACACCATGATCCACATGCACCACATAATCACCCACTTGCAGCTGATTTAGCTCTTTCAGCGTCATCACCACTTTACCTTGGCGCGTATTATCTGTTTTTAGTCGGAATTTATGAAAACGATCGAAAATCTGATGATCTGTGTAGCAAACAATACTTAAATCATGATCTACAAAACCCTCGTGAATTGTATTTTCTACAGCTTGAAATGAAATATCATCGCCTCTATCTTTAAATATTGCACGGATACGATCTATCTGTTTTATGCTATCGCTGAAAATATAGAGTTTGTAATTTTCATCCAAATACTCTTTCAGATTAGTTGAGATCAACTCAAAATTTTTCTGAAAAACTGGCTGTGGTGCTGTACTAAATTGAATATTATTTTTCGATTTAAAATAATTCCGATTACCCCACTCCACCCTTCTAAACGAACTAACTGCTTGTAGAAACTCATCGCCTGTTATCAATTTGTGATGCAAATCAGGAGTACTTCCTCCATCACTATTAGCTTTCACAAGTGCTTCATCATAAAATTGATTGATACGATCTCTCACAAATAGTGCATCTTGGAAGTGGTAAAAACTATCATTCGGAATAAATTGCGAGAAAGAGACCATTTGAGTTTTGTACTCAGCACTGTGCAGGTTTGGAATAATCTCGATTTGTTTTTTCTTCTCTTTTGAAAGCTGCGATTCGATATCAAAAATTCGAATACTTTCTATTTCATTTCCAAAAAAATCTAATCGGAAAGGAAGTTCAAAAGCATAAGAGAAAATATCTACTATCCCGCCACGTACCGAAAACTGCCCAGGCTCATATACAAAATCAACACGCTGAAACTTCAAGTCAACTAAAATTTCCGCTAAAGTTTCAATCTCAACTGTTTCATTTACTTTTAATTTTAGCGTTTTTTCTCGAACACCTTTCGAAGATACCACTTTTTGAGTCATCGCTTCGGGATAACTGACAATTAGAAGCGGCTTGCTAGAATTACTTAGTCTGTTGAGAACTTCGGTTCGGAGTATTTCATTCGTGCCGTCCAACTGCGACATACGAATAGTTCTTTTGTAGGATGAAGGAAAATACAATACCTCCTCATCCGAAAGAGCATGGCGCAAATCATTGTATAAATAGGCTGCATCATCTGCATCATTGGCAAGAAAAACATGTGTCTGTTTTAGCTTTTTATAAAAATTAGCCAACACTAAAGCTAAAGAGGAGCCATTCAATCCTGAAATCTGCAGACTTGGATCGTGGGTTGCTGCCCAAAGCGTAATAGCTTCCACTTGCGGATGACGGGCATATATCGGTAAAAATGTAGATAAATTCATTGGATACAAAAGTAGCAAAATTTATGAAAACTAAAAACAGAATTAAAATTGAATATAAGCTTTTTTTAATATACAGATAATTAGATTTTTAGTATTAGATTTAACTTTGTACTTTTGCTTTCATATATAATTTATTTACAGCAATTTACATAGAAATGATTTCACTATTTATTGCCGCAACTGCCCCTGTATTGTTATTTCTGTTCTTTATTTATAATAAAGACACTGCAAAAGAACCAGCAAAACTATTACGAAAAAGCTTCCTTTGGGGTGTTTTCATCGTAATTCCTGCTATCATTTTCGAAACGATCTTAGATTCGTTCAATTTTTTTAGCTCTCCTTTTATGCACTCTTTTTACAAATCATTTTTTGTAGCCGGATTGGTAGAAGAGGGTTTAAAATATTGGATATTATACAAGCTCATTTGGAATAATAAAGAGTATGATCAGCACTATGATGGAATAGTCTATGCTGTATTTGTTTCACTCGGCTTTGCATTTATCGAAAACATCTTTTATGTATTTGAACATGGTATTTCAACAGCTATTCTTAGAGCTTTTCTTGCAGTTCCTGGACATGGATTTTTTGGAGTTATCATGGGATATTTCTTCTCTTTAGCTAAATTTTCAAATGAAAACAATCGTAAGAGTCTCTTAAGACTAAGCCTATTACTTCCCATTGTTTTCCACGGGCTCTATGATTTCATACTGTTTTATATTGAAAAAGTCGAATATGAAAATTATTTTGCGTCACTGTTGTATATCCTTTTCATTGTACTCATTGTGTTAATTTGGAAGAGAGGATTTCGATACATTAAAAGCCATTATGTAAGAGATTTGAGAAACTATAATTCTGATAAAAATGATAATTTCAGCTAAACAGTAAAAAAATAAAACAGAAAAAAAATGCGAGTATCAATTACGACACTCGCATTTTTATTTTTATAAATAAGTCTTAGTATTCATCCCAAGCTTTAATTTTTAAGTCTTCAGCTTCCAAGCTACAGAATGCTTTGATATAAGCTGATGCCAATCGTGCGTTTGTAATTAAAGGTATGTTATAATCAACAGCTGAGCGACGAATATTATATCCGTTTGTCAATTCTCGTTTTGTAACATTTTTCGGGATATTAATTATCAAATCAAATACTTTATCAGCTATCATTGATAGGATATTATTATCACCATCCTCATCAGGCCAATTAACATCTATTGCTTCCACACCATTTTCAACTAAGAATTTTTGAGTACCATGACTTGCATAAATCTTATAACCTTTCTTATCAAGCATTTTACAAGCTTCTAATAAGGTAACTTTCGATTTTGCTTCACCTGATGAAATTAAAACTGCTTTTTCAGGAATATGATAACCTACAGATAACATGGATTTTAACAATGCCTCTGAAAAATCATCACCAATACATCCCACTTCACCTGTTGATGACATATCCACACCCAATATTGGGTCAAAATTATGCAAACGAGAGAATGAGAATTGTGAAGCTTTCACACCCACATAATCCAAGTCAAAGACTGACTTATCTGGTTTGCTATAGGGTGCATCCAACATTATCTTTGTCGCTGTTTCTATAAAGTTACGACGCAATACCTTAGATACAAATGGCAGAGAACGTGAAGCTCGTAAGTTACACTCAATCACTTTCAGTTCATTGCTTTTTGCTAAGTATTGTATATTAAATGGACCGCTGATATTAAGTTCCTTTGCTATCTCTTTTGATATTTTCTTAACTCGTCTCATCGTTTCAAAATATATCTTTTGAGCTGGGAAAACAAGTGTAGCATCACCTGAGTGAACGCCTGCAAACTCAACGTGTTCTGAAATAGC
>CAYFTO010000074.1:0-2763 GCA_964346125.1 uncultured Paludibacter sp. | reverse complement strand
AACTCTTTCCAACGTGGTTGGTCAATGCCCAATTGATCAAGCATAGCTGAGAACTTATGACGATTTTCTGCACGGTCAATTGACAATGCCGAAGTTCCTAAGATAGGCACTTCTTGTCCATGTAATTTAATAGCTAAATTATTTGGAATTTGTCCACCTACAGATACAATTACACCTTTTGGGTTTTCAACATCAGCAACATCAAGCACGCGCTCAAAAGAAAGCTCATCAAAATATAAGCGGTCGCAAACATCATAGTCTGTCGATACAGTTTCAGGATTATAATTAATCATTACTGACTGATAATTTAGCTTTCGAGCTGTTTCAGCAGCATTTACAGAGCACCAGTCAAACTCAACGGAAGAACCAATTCGATAAGCCCCCGAGCCTAATACAACAACTGTTTCGCCCTCTTTTTTCGCAGGCTTAAAGCTATCTTTATTTCCATAAGTCATATAAAGATAATTTGTGTTGTCTGGATTTTCTGAAGCTACAGTATGAATACGCCCTACACTTGGTACAATATTCAAGCCTTTGCGATAGGCGCGAACACGCAACAGATCATTATCAAGCGTTCCTTCAGGATTTTCAACAAAACGAGCAATTTGGAAGTCACTAAATCCAAGACGTTTCGCTTCTTGTAGAACATCTGCTGGAAGTTCTTCTATTTTTGAATACTCACTTAATTTACGGCTATAAAGGAATATATTTTCCAATTTAGACAAGAACCAAGGATCTATTTTTGTCAACTCTTCAATCTTCTCTACTGAATATCCTTTTTCAAAAGCATCAGCGATAGCAAAAATGCGTAAATCGGTTGGGTTTGAAAGAGCCTCATCCACATCGTCAAAAGTCATCTCTCTATTTCCTACAAAACCATGCATACCTTGTCCAATCATACGTAGTCCTTTTTGGATAACTTCCTCAAATGATTGTCCCACACTCATAATTTCACCAACAGATTTCATTGAAGAACCAATCAAGCGGCTTACGCCCTCAAATTTTGTCAAGTCCCAACGAGGGATTTTCACAATCATATGATCCAATTGAGGTGCACTATAAGCAGAGTTTCGTGTACCCATTTCGCCAATTTCATCCAAAGAGTATCCCAAAGCTAATTTTGTAGCTACGAAAGCCAATGGATATCCCGAAGCTTTTGATGCTAAAGCAGATGAACGACTCAAACGCGCATTTACCTCAATAATTCTGTAATCATCTGTTTCTGCATTAAATGCATATTGGATATTACACTCACCCACGATACCGATATGACGTATAACACGACGTGCTACATCTTCAAGCAAATCTATTTGATCTTGTCGAAGTGTTATAATTGGAGCTACAACAATACTTTCACCCGTATGAATTCCAAGTGGGTCGAAGTTTTCCATTGGAACAACGGTGAAACAGTGGTCGTTTTTATCACGTATTACCTCAAATTCAATCTCTTTCCACCCCTTAAGACTCTCTTCAACCAAAATTTGGCTTGAATATGCAAGTGCACTTTTACATAGTTCAACAAACTCTTTTTCATTCTTGCAAATACCTGAACCTAAACCGCCAAGAGCATAAGCAGAACGCACCATCACTGGAAATCCTATCTCTTCTGCTGCTTTAAGTGCATCCTCTAAATTTCCTACAGCTTTAGACACTGGTGATTTTGCACCGATCTCATTTAGGCTTTTCACAAATAAATCACGGTCTTCTGTTACCATAATAGCTTCAACAGAAGTACCTAAGACACGTACATTATGCTTTTGAAGTACACCACTTTGATATAATTCTGTACCACAATTAAGTGCAGTTTGTCCACCAAATGCTAATAAAATCCCATCGGGTTTCTCTTTTTCAATCAGCTTTTCAACAAAATAAGCTGTGATAGGCAAGAAATAAACTCGATCTGCTACACCCTCAGAAGTTTGAATTGTTGCAATATTTGGATTAACTAATATTGTTTCGATACCTTCTTCGCGCATTGCTTTCAAAGCTTGTGCACCTGAGTAATCAAATTCGCCTGCTTGTCCGATTTTTAGAGCGCCGGAACCTAATAAAACTACTTTTTTAATTGATTTGTCCATTGTTTGTTACGTGATATGTTGTAAAATATTTTTGCAAAAAAAATCGGAAAAAAAGGACTAATAGTCTCTGTTTTTTCCGATAAATATTGGAAATGCTATGTCGCTAACAGTGCAGTGCAACTGTTGTGTCTCTTCTAAGTTAATAGGGTATGAGTCTAAAAACGACTTAAAGCACATTTATTTTTCTATATATAATTTATTTTTAATCTAAATTCTCGCAAAGTTACATATTTAAGTTTATTAATACAAAAATAGCTCGTAACTTTATTGAGAATTTTTAGTTTAACAAGATTTGTCTAAAATTGTTTTATTGCTCCGTTTGATATTGAATCACTAATTCACTCACTTTTCGAACTTCATCTGCAGTAATATAGGGATGAATAGGTAGCGAAAGAACCGTATCACAAAGTTGCGTAGTAACCGGCGTTGAGCCATCATCATAAGGAATATCTTTATTAGCGGTTTGTCCGTGCATTGGCGTTGGATAATAAACCATAGAAGGCACTCCATTCTCTCTTAAGAAATTTTGAAGTCCGTCACGTCGCTCTTTGCTACTCATTGTAATTGTGTACTGTGCCCAACTTGAGTAGTACCCCTTAGGAATAATGGGCGTTTTCACCACATCTTTTAGCAATTCGGTATAAAGATTTGCAGCGTGATTGATATCTTCTACTTCATACGATTT
>CAYFTO010000073.1:0-10148 GCA_964346125.1 uncultured Paludibacter sp. | reverse complement strand
TTCATTTTGATACCACTTGTTGTGTTTGGCGTTAGAAAATGGAGAAGAAGAAAACCAAAAGAAAACAACTAAAATGCTTTGTTTTTATAATTCTTATTCATACTTGGAAAAATTTGGAATAGAATTTGAATAAATTACTATTAAAATTAAATTAATGCAAATGAAGAGGATATTAATATTTAGTAATTTATTACTTTTAAGCTTGCTACTAAGTACAACACAGAGTTTAGCAAGTGGATGGCAAATGAAAAAAGGAGAAAAACTTACTTACAAAGTAGCTTTCCACTCGGGATTAACTGGCAATATAAAAGGTGGAGAAGCAAGCATACAGGTTGCTCCTAACATAAAAATAATAAATGGTGTACCAACCAACCATGCAAGTATGCAGTTTGGCACAACTGGTTTTATAGAGAAACTTTTTCGAGTGGATAATCGTTACGAGTCATTTATGGATGTAAATACAGGAACTCCACATTTATTTAAGCAAAAAATAGTTGAAAACAAATACACGAGGAATGATTCGGTTGTTTTTGATCATAAAAACAAGCTAGCAAAAAATATTTCTCGAAACGAAAGCACTAAAATCAAAAATAACACTTATGATTTTGTCTCAATGATTTTCTATGTGCGTTCAATGGATGTAAGTAAACTAAAAAAAGGTGATAGTTTTACCATCTCTTTTTATAGTACGAGCGAAGTTATTAATTCAAAAATTGTGTATGCTGGTGTAGAAAAAATCAAAGTAAACAACAAGGAAGTAGAATGTCACGCATACAAACCAGAAGTACCAGAAGGTAAGTTATTTAACAAAGACAATCCTGCTACCATATGGTTCTCTACCGATAACAAGCGTACGCCTATGCTAATAGAAGCGAAAATACGAGTAGGAAAAATAAAAATGGAACTGATGCAATAGATTAATATGAAATTGTGAGATTATCCTATTATTAGCCTACAAAATATGGAAAAAACAGAAAATTATATCCCATCAAGCGAAAGATATCAAAGTTCTATAAGTTATCAAAATTGTGGAAAAAGCGGATTGAAACTTCCACGTCTTTCATTAGGACTTTGGCATAACTTTGGCGATGTTGACAATACCAATGAAGCTCTCAATATGTTGAAATTTGCATTTGACCATGGCATAACACATTTTGACTTAGCTAACAACTACGGAACTCCATTTGGAAGTGCAGAGAGAAATTTTGGTAAATTTTTAAAAGATAATTTTTCATCCTATCGAGATGAGATGATTATCAGCACCAAAGCTGGGCATAAAATGTGGGAAGGTCCATACGGTGATGGAGGCTCTCGAAAAAACCTGATGGCAAGCATCAACCAAAGTTTATCACGCATGCAATTAGATTATGTTGATATCTTTTATTCACATAGATATGATCCAAGCACCCCCTTAGAAGAGACAATGAGTGCTTTATCTGATATTGTAAAGCAAGGCAAAGCACTTTATGTTGGAATCTCGAAATACCCTAAAGATAAAGCACGTGAAGCTTACCGTATTCTACGCGAAAACGGTACTCCATGCCTAGTCCATCAAGGACGATACAATATTTTTATACGCCAAATTGAATCAGACACTTTACCTTTAGCTGAAAAAAATGGTGTTGGATTTATTGGTTTTTCTCCATTGGCTCAAGGTTTATTAAGTGATAAATACTTACATGAAATCCCAGTTGACTCACGCGCTGGACAAGAACATGGTTTTTTACAAAAAAGTCAGATAACAGTTGAAGTTTTGAAAAAGGTTAGTAAGCTCAATGAAATGGCTTTGAATAGAGGACAAACATTGGCTCAAATGGCTTTATCTTGGTGTTTTCACAAACCTCAGATATCCTCCGTTATTATTGGAGCAAGCAGCGTCTCTCAAATCAAAGAGAATATAAAAGCATTGGACAATCTCTGTTTTTCGGATGATGAATTGTGGAAAATTGGAGAATTGGGTTAAAACTTAAAGGCGAACATCATTTCGATTGTTCGCCTTTTACCTTCTATTTTAGCTAATCAAAGACTTTCCTTAATTTACTTTAAACTGCTCATTACCATTTTTCAAGAAATCAACAATCTGATTAGCAGCCGCTAAACCTGCATTCACATTTGCTTCACCTGTTTGAGCTCCACATTTTTTAGCAGAAGCGAAATATCTTTTACCAAACTTTTCAAGCAGATCATCATGATTATTTGCTTTTATGTCTGTTGCATATTTAAATTTCGGACGCTCTTCCATTATTTTCACAAGATCATCTTCATTCATTACCTCTTTACGAGCCGAGTTAACAATAAGTCCATTTTTGGGTAAACGACTCATCAAATTGTAATTAATACTACCTTTTGTTTTATCATTAGCTGGCATTTGTAATGAAATAATATCACAAATATCATAAAGCTCCTCAGGTGATTTAACTGGATTAACACCTAAATCTTTAGCACGTTCTGGCTCCCGAGCTACACTTGGTGAGAAAGCATATACTTCCATTCCAAAACCTTGTGCTATTTGAGCTACCAATTTTCCTATATAGCCAAACGCGTGTAATCCAAGCTTTTTACCTTTTAGCTCACTTCCACTGGTTCCGTCAAAACCATTACGAGCCATATAGATCATCATGCCCAGCACCATTTCGGCAACTGCGTTTGAGTTTTGACCAGGAGTATTCATAACTACTACACCAGCTTTTGTAGCTGCGACTAAATCAACATTATCGTAACCTGCACCAGCACGAACAACAATTTTCAGTTCTTTGCCTGCAGCAATTACTTCTGCATCAACCTTGTCACTTCGAATGATTAATGCATTGGCATTAGCAACCGCTTCTAACAATTGGGATTTTTCTGTATAATTTTCAAGCAAGGAAAGTTCATATCCAGCTTCCTCAATAATGGCACGAATACCATCAACAGCCTCTTTAGCAAAAGGCTTTTCTGTAGCAACTAATATTTTCATGTGTTCTTAATCCACATTCGTGGAGTTTGTGTTTAATATGATGAATAGATTAATAATTATAAATCCTTAACAGAATAGTTTTTATAAACAATTCTATTGATCTCTTATGAGATATATTTACTATGCGGAATCACTTAAACGAAATAGCACTCTCCCTTACAATGAGAGAGTAGCTATTTAAATGTGATATTATGCATTTAGCTTTTCAAATTCTTGCATACAAGCTATCAATGCCTCAACACTCTCTTTAGGACAAGCGTTGTAGATAGATGCACGGAAACCACCAACGGAGCGGTGTCCTTTTATTCCTACCATCCCTTTTCCGGTAGCAAACTCAAGGAAAGCAGCTTCTTTATCTTTATGTTCCTCGCTCATTACAAAGCATACATTCATAATCGAGCGATCTTCTTTTGCTGCAGTACCAACAAACATAGAATTACGGTCGATCTCTCCATAAAGTAATTCTGCTTTTTCTTTATTAATTTTGTACATACCTTCTACTCCACCATTCCCTTTTACCCATTTTAGAGTTTGGTACATTACATAAATAGGAAAAACAGGCGGCGTATTAAACATCGAACTATCTTTTAAGCTTTTGCCAATATGAGTGCGATAATCAACCATCGTTTGAAGTTCACGTTCTACCTTTCCTAAAACATCATTACGAATAATAACAAACGCTACACCAGCTGGACCAACATTCTTTTGTGCCCCGCCATAAATCATTGCATATTTTGACACATCTATTGGGCGTGAAAGAATATCGGATGACATATCCGCAATCAATGGAACTGGGCTATCAATATCTTCGTGGAGTTCTGTTCCATAGATTGTATTATTAGTTGTAATGTGGAAATAATCAACATCTGTTGGAATAGTATAATCTTTTGGAACGTAACTATAGTTTTTATCGGCAGATGATGCTACTATTTCTACTTCACCATAAAATTTAGCTTCTTTAATTGCTTTTTTTGCCCATACCCCTGTTTCAAGATATGCAGCTTTTTTATTTAATAAATTTGCGGCAAGATGGAAGAATTGTGTTGAAGCACCACCTCCTAAAAACAGGACTGAGTAATCTTCTGGAATATTAAGTAATTCTCGCCAAAGTTGATTCGTTTCTTGTATCACGCGCTCCCATCCGGGCGTGCGGTGTGAGATTTCAAGAATTCCTATTCCTGTACCATCAAAATCGCGAATAGCTTCAATAGCTGCTTCTGTTGCTTGCTTAGGCAACACACAAGGACCTGCATTAAAATTGTGTTTCATCATAAGGCAAATTTATTGATTGTTTTAGTAAATAATAATTACTACAAAAATAAAGAATATTTTGATATAAACAAACATTATGCCACCATAGAATTTACTTATCGCTGTTTTTTTACAATATTTTGACATAATGTCAAATACCTGCCTTCTTTTTGAAAAGGATTTTATTTTATTGTTGATTTTAGAATATTTTTTTCATAATAAATTCGTAAATTTGTCGAGATAATTTTCAATTATTAAACGATAATATACCGCACAATAAAAGTCATGAAGAGAGCACCTTCAATTATCTTTTTACTTCTATTTTCTCTTACTATTTTTTCTCAAACAGAAAACAGTGTAAAAAAAATAGAAGAAACTACAGTCAATCTTTATTCACAAATATTAGTCAATCCTCAGGAAAAAATATACCTGCAAACCGACCGTCCCTACTATATTATGGGTGAAAAAATCTATTTTCGCTCTTTTTTAATTGATGCTGCAAAGCTGGCGCAAGCTACATACAGTCGCTATATCTACGTAGAACTTATTTCTCCTTTTGATGAAATAGTCGTGCAAAATCAGATTCGGCTGGATGAAAAAAACATGTTTTATGGCACTATTCAATTGCCTGAATTTTTACCCGAAGGCGAATATTTAATTCGTGCATATACTCGCTTTATGGAGAATGCAGGGGATGATTTTTTCTTCAAGCGCAAAGTATATATTGCAAATCCAAACAGCGTACATGTCAATTTGGAGCAAAATTTTCGATTTACAAACAACAATGAAGTGTTGGTTGACCTACAGTTTACAGATGCAAAACAGGGAGATGCTATTGAGGGCAAGGAAATCGAAATGAAAATAGCGACAAACGACAAATTAAGAACAAAGACTACCGATACAAGCGGTAAAGTGAGCGAGTCATTTAAGTTAGATGCAAAGGAGGCACGCCGCACACTTCTTCTCTCCTACAAAGATGGAAGTAAATCTTTTAGTCAGTATATACATCTACCCTTCCCCGACTCAACTCCCGAACTACTATTTTTCCCAGAAGGCGGTCAGCTGGTATCCGACAAAGAGAACCTTATCGCTTTCAAGGCTTTGCTGCCAAGCGGCAATTCAACAAATATAAAAGGAGAAATTATAGATTCAAAAGGAGAAGTAGTTACTAGCTTTATTACTGAACATGAAGGGATGGGGAGCTTTTCTTTTACACCTAAGTCAAATGAGAAGTACCACGCAAAAGTAAATTTTGAGGATAATACTTTCGACGTTGATTTACCTGAGCACAACGCAAACAATATTACTATTCATGCAAGTTGGTTAGCTGATAGTTTGCAATTAAAAGTGTTACATAATCAAGCTTTTGAAAATCATTATCTGTTTATTCACAAACAAGGTGTTCCTATCTATTTTGAAGAGTGGAATTCATCTAAAGGCACAAAGTCTTTTGAAAAGGAATTTTTCAAAACAGGTGTTTCGCATGTTTTGCTTTTGAATGAAAATATGAAAGCAGTAAGTGAGCGATTTATTTTCAATAACTTACACGACGAAATAAAAGTGCAAACAACAACAGATAAAAGCGAGTATAAAAGTCGTGAATTGATAAAAATGCAATTTGCTTTGGAGGACTATCAAATTGAGAATAATTCAGCTGATTTTGCTGTTTCAATTATTGATAGCAATGATATAATTGTTGACAAAAGCACCAATATCATGGCTGAGTTATTACTTGTTTCGGAATTAAAAGGAAATATAAAAAACCCAGCGTGGTATTTTAGTCGTGATGAAAACGCTCTGAAAATGGCAGATTTACTGATGCTGAGCCACGGCTGGAGGAGATACAATACGGATGAAGCATTGATAGGGAATTTAGTTCGCCCAAAAGTGAAACCAGAAGTTTCTCATACGGTAGCGGGATCGTTAAAGAAGGCAAACAAAAAGCCAGTGCTTGATGGTACTATCAAAATTTCCGCAGTAGGTTATGACTACACTGAGGCATACATAGTTGATGACAATGGACGTTTTCTTTTTGATAATTTTGAATTTCCTGATAACACCGCTTATCAATTAATAGGACGAGACAAGAACAGAAGCACAGATAATGTGGAAGTGCATATCGATCCTGTGAGTTATCCAGCTTTGCCTAAACCATGGTATAACAATCCAGAAAAATCGGAAGAACAATCTGATTTTATAACTGGATATATAGAAAAAGCAACTCAAAAGTATATCCAAGAGAATGGTATGCTTTTTATCAATTTAGATGAATTAATTGTTAGTGCTCGAAAAAGAGAAAAACGTGAGCGATTAGACAATCAAGTTATTCTTTCTCCCGGTGATAGATGGATTTCACCTACTCAGCTCGAAGAGGACCCTCCAGCAACATTTATGGATCTATTTTATCGACTCCCTGGTGTACAAGACGTTACTACTGACGGCGTAAAACTCAATGCAGGAAATCCAAAGTACATATTGGATGGGATTGAAAGAGATTATATAGATATAACAAGTTCAATGGATGTAAGTGATATTGCTCAAGTTGATATTTACACAACAAATATGGCCGTTATGATGCGTTGGCCACCGCCAACACCTGTCATTATTCTTACTACATGGCCATTAAGCCGCTGGAAAAGTGTAGGCGGAGGTGGTGAATATATAAAAAACATATTACCTATGGGTTACCAACTTCCGGATGAATTTTATGCTCCAAAATACGATACAGCAGAATCTCTATCGAACACTAACTTGGACTTACGAAGTACTATTTATTGGGTTCCCAATATGCTAATAAATGAAAACAGTAACAATTCAATCGAATTTTACAGTGCAGATAAAGCCGGAAATTATACAGTCGTTATAGAAGGTATAGCACCGGGTAGAAAGTTAATTCACTCTGTAATTGAAAGAGCTGTAGAGGTAAAAAAGTAGACTTCTATGATTTTAA
Organism: uncultured Paludibacter sp.; assembly: GCA_964346125.1. Lineage (GTDB taxonomy): Bacteria > Bacteroidota > Bacteroidia > Bacteroidales > Paludibacteraceae > UPXZ01. The sequence goes on along the minus strand of CAYFTO010000073.1, from coordinate 2,991 downwards.
GCTAAAACTGAACACACAATAAAAAGATAGAGACTCTATTCCATTGAATCTCTATCTTTTTCATAATCAAGCAAAATAATAAATTAATACCTTTGAAATAATCTCGGCTAAAATAACACCGACAATAAAAACAAAAGTCAATTTTCCCCCTCTTGCACCAGTGGATACTTTCAAGGCGTTATACATCAACACAATTACCCAGATAGCCAAAAAGATAGAGCTAATACTAAATACGATAAAACTCACATTCGACAAAACACTTAACGGATTGCTCATTATTTCATCTAATTCGGGAAACTCTGTAAAAAGCGCAATTATAGCCATTATAAAAAATGGGAAACGAGCCAAAGTCATTGTTCCTAAAATATCGACAAATCTAAATTTGCGTGTCAAAGTAAAAGCCAGCAGATACATAATCACAACAACAGAAAGCAAACTAATACCCGCCATCACAAATGCTTCTATCATTGTGAAAGCCGTTTCAGCGCCGTGTGCATCAATCGCACCATCAAAAGCTAAGTTTGCATATCTACCCACCACAGTAGTTATAGCAAAAAACACTAATCCTATTACAAAAGCTTGCCAACCAGCAAGACGACTAAAAGGATTCCATAAAAATGAGCTCTTATTTTTCATAAGTTTCCATCCTTTCTATTATATCGTTCAACATATTTCTAACAGTTGGATAGCTTAATTTCATTTCACTAGCCATTTCCTTCAAACTCCCACTGTTTTTTACAAAACGTAGAATAAACAATTGGTCTTTTTCTGGCAACTGAGCCAACAAGGGCAATTCATAAAGACCTGAAACCTCTGTTTCGCAAGACTCACATCGAAGTAGCTTTACCTTCAGTGTAGCTTGACAACTTGGACAAGATGTTGGTAGCATAATTTTATATTTATATTAATAATACGAACTAAAACTTCACAAAGATAAAACATTTATTCTATTTTTCAAAATTTTACTTTAATATTATTAAACCTATCCTTAACATAATTGACTTCACGTAAAATTTCAGACATACAAAAGCTATACAAATCCAAAACCTATAAATATATCTTATATAAAAATAGATTCAGATAAAGCAGACTGCATTTGTAATTGTTCGTACTAATTATTAACTTCGAAAAAATATTAACTAAGAATTTTTCCCAAGTACGACATTATGCAGAATAGAGACTTTGAATCAAAACTAAAAGAAGCTGGATTGCGTATTACACCACAGCGTTTGGCGGTAATGGAAGCTATCTGTTTTGAAGACTCACATCCTGGAGTTGATGAGATTATCCAATTGGTTCAAGAAAAACATCCACATATTGCCACTGGAACCATTTACAGCACATTAGAGTTATTTGCAGAGAAAGGCATCATAGCTCGTTTCAAATCGGATACAGGTTCTATGCGTTTCGATGCAGAAACAAAACACCATCACCATCTTGTAGAAAAAGACCCTCTGAAAATAAAAGATTATTTTGACGAGGATTTAGATAAGATACTGAAAGAATATTTTCAAAAAAAACAAATAGAAGGATTTTCAATTGATAAAATATCCATTGAAATTCAAGGAAGATTTAAAAATAAATAATATCAAAGTTAAACATCAAAAACATGAAACAAATGAATGCTGAAGAGATTAAAAGATTAAAACATGCTGAAAATCAAAAGAAGATGACTTCAGCAGCTGGTGCTCCTGTAGCCAACAGCCAAGATTCAATGACAGCCGGACCACGCGGCCCTATGATGCTGCAAGATGTGTGGTTTTTAGAAAAACTTGCACACTTCGATAGAGAGGTAATTCCAGAAAGAAGAATGCACGCCAAAGGATCGGGTGCGTTTGGTACATTTACGGTAACACACGACATTTCGCAATATACAAAAGCAAAAATGTTCTCAGAAATTGGTAAAAAGACAGAGATGTTTGTACGCTTCTCAACAGTAGCAGGTGAAAGAGGTGCTGCAGATGCAGAGCGAGATATTCGTGGTTTTGCTATGAAGTTTTACACGGAAGAGGGAAACTGGGACTTAGCTGGAAACAATACACCTGTGTTTTTCTTACGCGATCCACTTAAATTCCCCGATCTGAACCGCGCAGTAAAACGTGACCCACACACCAATTTGCGCAGTCCTAATAACAACTGGGATTTCTGGACAAGCCTACCTGAAGCTATTCACCAAATTACCATTACGATGAGCGACCGTGGTATTCCAAAATCATATCGTCATATGCACGGCTTCGGTAGTCACACTTTCAGTATGATTAATGCTGCCAATGAGCGTGTTTGGGTAAAATTCCATTTTGTATCACAACAAGGCATTGAGAATTTAACTGATCAAGAAGCAGAAACAGTAGTTGGTAAAGATAGAGAGAGCCATGGACGCGACCTATTTGAAGCTATTGGTAATGGAAATTTCCCTAAATGGAAAATGTACATTCAAGTAATGACTGAAGAGCAAGCTAACGAAATGCCTTACAACCCATTTGACTTAACAAAAGTTTGGTACAAATCAGAGTTCCCATTGATTCCTGTTGGTGAGTTTGAGTTGAATAGAAACCCAGAAAACTACTTCCAAGAAGTGGAACAAGCGGCATTTAACCCAGCTGCAATAATTCCGGGCATTGGACTTTCACCAGACAAAATGTTGCAAGGTCGTCTATTCTCATACGGAGATGCGCAGCGTTACCGCTTAGGTGTAAATCATCATCAAATCCCTGTGAACGCTCCAAAAGCCGCAACACATACCCATAACCCATATCATAGAGATGGACAAATGCGAGTAGATGGCAATCAAGGTGCATCAATCCATTATGAACCAAACAGCTATGGTGTTTTAGGCGATCAGCCTCAATTGGATGAGCCGCCATTAAAAGTTTATGGAGATGTGAAACGTTGGGATTTCCATGAAGATGACAATAACTATTACGAGCAGCCTCGCAAACTATTCCAACTGATGAATAGCGAAGAGCAACAACGCTTGTTTGAAAACACAGC